>NZ_CP032869.1:1554153-1864984 GCF_003576455.2 Mucilaginibacter celer | reverse complement strand
GAGGTAAGCGTGTTGGCTTTTAACCTAAGGGCGCTTTTCAATTGTTCGGGCGAGAGCAGATCCTGCAAGGTTGCATGTCCGAAAGAGCGGTAGTTCACAAATTTTTTCCGGAGACTGATCATTTGCTTAACAGCATCGTCACGAACAAAGGATGGAAATTCGCGCTTCACACCATCGGTATCCCGAAGAAACAGCGAGGGGAAAGCATCGGTTGTTTTGCGCTTATCAAAATCGCCGGCAGTAATATATACAGGCTCTTTGTCGCTCGCTTTGAAGAAACTGTTTTTTCCGAGATTGCCAACAATATAGTCGATCTTTCCGCAATGCCTGAAATCGCCTGCCGCGATAGAATTCCACCACCCAATTTTATCGGCAATACCCGAAGCATCAGTTGCATTGGTGAATTTGCCGTGGATGTTTTTAATAAATGTAACGGGCATCCACTCGCCGGCAATAACCAGATCCGGCCAGCCATCATTATCATAATCTGTAACCAGCGCATCGCAGGTTAATCCCAGTTTTTTTAAACAAGGGGCAACGGATGATGTTACGTCGGTAAACTGCAGTTTCCCCGGCTTACTGTCGTTACGTAAAATAAAGGATGATACCGGGTTAGGATAATGCCATGGATCAACACGGCCGGTTACCAGCAAATCCAGTTTGCCGTCTTTATTATAATCAAATGCCCTTATGCACAACTTACTGGTTAAATTGCCGGGTAAAGCATCTTTTTGTTCCCTGAAATGCCCGCGGCCATCGTTCAGGTAAATACGGTCGGCATAATTATTCGAGCCGGGGGCGCTTTCGTAGCCTCCACTGGCAATATATAAATCTGTTTTTCCATCGCCATCGGCATCAAAAAACAATAAACTTTCATCTTTATACTTTGCGCTATCCGGTTTCGCATCTATTAAATTTCGCTGAATGAACCTTCCATCTGCCTGCTGCAGGAAAGCCCGGGCCGGAAATTTACTGTTACCTCCAACTGCAATATCATCAAGGCCGTTGCCATCAATATCGGCTGATGCAAGTGCCGGTGAGTAAGCAGATAATTTGTGAGGCAATAATTTTTGAATGGTGAAATCGGCAAAGTCATCTTCCTTGTGCCGGTAATTAATTCCGGCCGCGCCTGTAATTTCGGTGAACAGGGCACCTGTGTTTTTCTTAGGGGTAATCCAGTTATAAGGCAGCCTTGCATCACTGATATCTACTTTCAGCGTTTGGTTGGCCTTTACATTTTTTAATACCTGTTTACGGTTATTTGGCCATCTGATCACTACCGAATCTAAAACATTATATTTCCCAAGGCCAAAGTGTGCAATGTTTTGTATGGATGATAAGTATCCGCGGTAGGGATTATTTTCGTATACCTGGTGTTGCCCACCTCCGTAATAAAGATCTACCCATGCGCCTAAACCATCCCTGTTAAACTTATCACCCTTAAATTTAATGTTCAGGCTGTTGGAGGTTTGGGGATGGATGGTACGGCTGTTGTTTTTATAAATAAGCGCCTCATCATTAATGTTATTGATCACCATATCAACGGCACCGTCATTGTTCAGATCGGCGTAAGCTGCCCCGTTCGAAAATGTCGGTACATCTAATCCCCATTGGCTTGAAACGTCGGCAAAATTCAGATCGCCACTGTTTTGAAAAGCATAATTATGGATTTTGACGGTGGGGATCTGGTCTAAAATAGTTTTTTTTGAAGCGGTAGAATAAGGGTTGTTCCGGAAAACGATAAAATCATGATCGGTAACATCCTTCGGAAAGCCGTTGGTTACAATGATGTCGCGATAGCCATCGTTATTAAAATCGGTTATCAGCGGTGTCCAGCTCCAATCGGTCTCGGTTATGCCGCTCAAAAAGCCGGTTTCGCTGAATACCGGTGCCTTAATAGAATCATTTTGTCCTAAGCCCGGCCCGTGGTTTATCTGCAAGGTGTTACGGGCATACTGATATTGATAGGCATAATGATTAAACAGCTCGTACGACTGGTAGGCATCCGGCATCGACATCATCTTTTTCCGGTAATTATCAGGCGGCGACATATCCAGCTCAAATACATCGGCAAGGCCGTCGTTATTTAAATCTTCAATATCCTGGCCCATCGCGTTCATTGAAGTATGCTTAAAGTATTCTTTCGATCTGTTGGTGAATGTACCATCACCATTATTGATGTAGAGGATGTTGGGCGAGATAAAATCGTTGGTAACATAAATATCCTTCCATCCGTCCCTGTTTATATCCACAATTGTTGCGGCGTGTCCGTAACCTTCAATCGAGATGCCTGCTTTTTTTGATACATCTACAAATACCGGGTGCTTCAGTTTGTAGTCCCATCTGCTCTCGTATAACCTCCCTGTACTTTTACCGGTACCATCCGAAATTATAGGGCGAAACTGATTGGCGTAGTAACCATCGCCGGGGCGGTTAACGGTGAGGTACATATCCAGGTGGCCATCGTTATTATAATCAAAAAATGCGGCCATGGTTGAATACGCGTGAATATCAAGGCCATATTCTTTTCCTTCTTCCTTAAAGTGCGGAATTCCTTCTTTATCCGTGCCCTGGTTTATGTAAAGCAGGTTTTGCCGTTTAACGCTATCCTGCAACAGCGAATTGCATACATAAATATCCTGCAAACCGTCGTTATTAATATCTATTACAGCAACCCCTCTGCCCCATTTGCCCAGGCCATTTACACCGGCTTTATCGGTAATATCGTCAAATTTAAAATCGCCGCGATTCAGGTATAGCTTGTTTGGTACCATATTGCCCGAAAAATAAATATCAGGCAAGCCGTCATTATTAAAATCACCTATACCAACGCCGCCGCCATTGTAAACATTAGCATTGTCAATCGGGTTGATAGAGTCGTTCTCGGTAATTAAATTATTAAAGGTGATACCTGAGTGCGACGAGGGTATTAACTCAAACAGTGTCGCCTTCTTCTTTGCACACGAAAAAACAACAACGCCAAACAGTAGTAAAGCAGGGTAAAATTTCTTCATCTATAATTGGTTTATACGGAAAAGATAGGCTGCTATGCACAGCCTATCTTTTTTAACAAGTACTGAAATAAATACTATTTAACTGTTATAGTATCTGCAATTTAACTATTAATAGCCAGGGTTTTGATGCCCGTTTACTTTAGGGTTATTATCCAGCTCAGATTGCGGAATTGGCAACAGTTCATCCCTGCCTTTTCTGAAATATGGGAACGGATCGGTAGTGAAATATTGCTTTTTCCTCCAGCGAAGGATATCGATATTTCTCACTTCCTCGCAACCCATTTCTACCATTTTTTCGTGCATAATGGCTTTCACTACGTCAGCTTTTGAACCAACCGGAAATTGCGCCGTTGGATAAGCAGGCATAGCAACATCTGCACGGGCACGGATCATATTAAGGTAATTAACTGCTGCTGCTGTATTACCCAGCTCGTTTTCGCATTCGGCCAGCATCAGTATAACCTCGGCATAACGAATGATGCGCTGGTTGTTGCCACCCGGGTGGAAACCTGCCGCCGGTAAACCTTCCTTGTAAATGATCATAGATTTACGGAAGCTGATTTTTTTAGTAACGCCGTTCATTACAGAAGAGTTACCATTCTGATCACCATCTGTAAGTATCGACGCACCTTTGTTATAGGTATCGCCGCTTTGATAACAGGTATAGTGAAAACGGGGATCGGATTTGGCCGCACCTGTTGCGGTGTTCTCAAACTCGTTGATCAGTTTATTTGAGGGGATCAGGTTTCTCCAGGCAATTGGGTTATACTCCTGGTTACGCACGGTGGTTTGTGCTTCGGTTGGGCTGTCGCCACCCCAGTTAAAGCCGCCATCGTTCTTGTCAACAAATACAATCTCGAAAATAGATTCGCTGTTAAACTCCGTTTCCTCTTCAAAGTTATCCAGGTACCTGCTGGTTAACGAGTAACCGTTTGTTCCGGTAGTCGGGATTTTTAAAAGCGCTGCTTTTGCACCGGCGTAGTCGCCTGTTTGCATCAACACACGGCCCAGCATGGCATTTGCTGCCGAAGCTGTTGCGCGCCCCTTATCAGTACCGGTTTTTTCGGGCAGTACTGCTGCTGCATCCTGAAGATCCTTAATAATTACGGCATAAACCTCAGCTTCAGAAGCGCGCGGCTGAAAATCGCTGGCTGTTTTAACAGGCGCAGTAAGAAGTGGCACCCCACCCCATTGCGAAACAAGGTCGAAATAAGCCCAGGCACGCAAAAATTTAGCTTCGCCAATCAATCTGTCTCGCAGGGCCGCGTTATCAGTTACGGATGGTCCGTTTTGAATGGCCACATTTGCCCTGAAAATTACGGTGTACCAGTTGTTCCACACCGAGTTCATTACCGAATTGGTTGGATCAGTATTGCCATTAAGCATCTGTCCCCTTGGCGCTTCAAGTTGTCCGCCGCCGCTTGCAACCTCATCGCTCCTGAGGTCATGAATAAAAAACCACTCGCGTGATACCAGGCCTACCGAGTGGATGGCAACATAAATGGCATTTACCCCCTTGGTTAACTGATCGCTGGTTTTATAATATTGGTCTGTTGTTACGTTATTAGGGTCGCTGGTGTTAAGAGATCCTTTTTTGCAGGAGTTAACCGTAGCCGTTACAATAATAGCTGTAAGGGCTGACCATACGAATATTTTTTTAGTTTTCATCGCTATATCTTTTTAAATTAATCGTTAAAAGGTTGCCTGCAAGCCCAACTGAACTGTTCGCGGTTGCGGGTACTGTCCGTAATCAATACCATTGGTTAAGGTACCGTTACGAGAGCCGATTTCCGGATCAAGACCTTTGTATTTTGTAAATGTTAAAAGATTGGTTGATGCCAGATAAATCCTGAGCCTGTTTAACGCATTGTCTGTTTTTGATCTTAACCAGGCAGCAGGGAAATTATAACCAATCTGCATGTTTTTAACGCGCAGGTATGACCCGCTCTCAATCCACCTGGTAGATGGGTTTTTATTACCGTTCGGGTCGCCTGAAATGGCGCGCGGAATATCTGTATTGGTATTTGAAGGTGTCCAGGCCCTTAAAACATTAGTACCGGCGTTAAAAAGCCTTGGCATACCTTCCAGGATGATCCTTTCTGCATTGAAGATCTTATTGCCATAAACACCCTGGAAAAATACCACAGCATCGAAATTTTTATAAGATGCCGAATAGTTTAACGAATAGGTGAATTTAGGCAGGTAACTACCGATAAAAGTACGGTCGGCGTCGTTGATAACACCATCATGATTTATATCCTTAAACCTGATATCGCCCGGAGCAGCTCCTGTTTGCTTAGCCGCGCTTGCAACCTCGGCAGCGTTTTGAAAAATCCCATCTGTAACAAGGCCAAAGAATGACTGAACCGGTTGGCCAACTACTGTATTGGTTATCGGGCCGCCGCCGCCATAATCTGCATCACCGCCTGCGGTAATTGATGCATTGGCAGTGCTAAGCGTTAAAACTTTATTTCTGTTGAGTGCAAAAGTTCCGTTAATATCGTATTTGAACTCACCGCTTGTTTTATGATACCCTAAGGTGATCTCAAACCCGCGGTTGCGCATTGATCCTACGTTGGCCAGGGTTCCGGCACCATTAAAACCAAAGCTTGGCGGCGTAGGTACCGTTAACAAAAGATTATCGGTTTTCCTGGTATAAACCTCTGCAGATATGGTAATGGCTTCCTGGAATAAACCCAGATCCAAACCGATATTGGTTTGTTTGGTTGTTTCCCACGAAAGATCGAGATTACTTAAACCGCTGTAAAACGATGCATTTCCAAGATCGCCCAGTGAACCATTGAAGGGATAAGTAGCAATGTTAGATGATATAGGCTGCAAATAAGGATAATTACCTAATACTGTACCATTAATACCTGTTACACCGTAACCGGCCCTAAGTTTCAATGACGAAACCGACTTGAGCCCTTTCATGAAATTTTCCTGATCTACCTTCCATCCTAAAGACGCGGCCGGGAAGCTTTCATGTTTGTGCCCCGGCGCAAATACCGACAAACCGTCACGACGGATAGAACCGGAAATAAGATATTTACCCTCAAAATCATATCCAACGCGGGCTACTTCAGACACGAGCAGGTTGGTGCCATAAGTGTAGTTAGTGTAAAGGTTGGTAGCACCGTTAAGCGTTTTTACCGTATTGGTATTTTGATTACCTGATGATACCTGGTTATCGCCGCGAGAGCTTTGAGCTTCATAAACTAAAACGGCATTTACGTGGTGCTTGCCGATAAACGTTTTATCGAAAGTAAGCTGTTGCGAATACAGTTGCGTGGTGCCTGTGCTTCTGCCGTAGTTAATAACGGCGGTTGGTGATTGGGAAGTACCCCCGTCATTATAAATAGGCGTGTAGGTATTGTTTTGATTGGTGCTATAGTCAATACCATAAATTGACTTAAAGTTTAACCACGAGGTAAATTTAAGCGTGGCATAAGCATTACCGTGCAGCGTGAATCCGTGATTGGTATTATTGATCAGTTTGGCAGCTTCAATAGGGTTGGTTGGATCCGAACCGTCGAAACTGTTTTGTGGCCCCATAAATCCGCCTGCGTTATTAGGGTTGTAAACAGGCAGATAAGGTTGCATCCTAACCACATTGGTGATGGCACTACGATTACCGGCATCAACACCATAACGCTGATGATTTACACTAACGTTAAATGTTTCGCCAAACGACAGAAACTTGCTGATGGTATGATCAGAATTGGCACGGAAAGCCTTGTGATTTGCAGTTAAGCCCTGGGCAATACCCTGATGATCAAAGTAATTTGCCGAAGTGTAGAAACGGGATATTGCATTACCACCGCTCAATGCAACATTGTGCTGTTGTATCGGCGCATTGCTTCTAAAATATTCGTCCTGCCAGTTGGTATTGGTTTGGGCGAAGGTTTGAGAAGCACCAGCATAAATTGGCTTGTTAAAGTTTTCCGACTGCAGACGTGGCGGCAACGCTATCCCGGCCGAGCCGTTAAGCGCGCGTTCATATTGCAGGTACTGCTGTGTATTAAGCAGATCGTATTTTTTAATAACGTTTTGCAAGCCGTAATATGAATCAATAACAACTTCTGTGCGGGTGTTGTTATTACCTTTTTTTGTAGTGATGATAATAACGCCGTTTGTACCACGTGAACCATAGATTGCCGCGGCGCTGGCATCTTTCAACACGTCAATACTTTGAATATCTTTAATATCAACGCCTGTAAGGCTGCCCGGATATCCATCAACGATATACAAGGGATCAGATCCGAAGTTTACCGAGCTGATACCACGCAATGAAATGATGGCACCGGTTCCCGGCCCACCGTTGTTTGTTACAGTAAGACCAGAAATACGGCCCTGTAAACCTTCAATACCACCCACCGGTAATGAAGCCAGGGTTTTACCGCTAACTGATGATACCGCACCTGTTACTTTGGCACGTTTTTGCGATCCGTAACCAACCACTACAACCTCTTCAAGATTTTTGGTATCTTTTTTCATTTGCACTTTAAGCTCAGTACCGCTGTTAACCGTAATCTCCTGCTGACTAAAGCCCACTAATTTAAAAACCAGCACCGCGGAATTTCCGGGTACCGATATTTTAAAATTACCATTGGCATCGGTAGTAACACCCTGTGTGGTGCCTTTTATAGCAACCGCCACACCAGGCAGCGGCAGGTTATCTTCGTCTGTTACCTTACCTGTTACATTAAATGCAGGCTTAAGGTTCAAAACACCGCTTTCGGTAATGATACCGCCTTTTACCAAACTTGCCGAACCAGCGATACGGGCATTTGACACCGATGGCATAGCTAACGTGCATCCTGTTAGGATGAGCGTAGCATAACGCCACCTTTTATTATAAATTTTTTGTAAAGAATACTTCATGTTGTTAAGTTTTAAAATTTCGATTCGATTGAAAAACGCCGGCTTATTGTCTGCACAACATCCTCCTCATCGTTTAAGCGCTTTCTGCTTAAAAACTATTCTGATATCTCTTTATAGAGATCCGCCTGTAATTAAATGGCCAGGCGGGTAATACCGGATTGAAGCGTTCCGTATTTATCCCGGATCTGAAAATCTTTCTTGTGTCTTGTCATAATTTTCTTGTTAGTGGTTAATGGTTGATAATTGATATTTAGGTGTTATTAATTTCAAATTCAAACAACATCTCATTGACGGATCGGGCCTGACGTTTAATCAACCGGATATTCAAGAGCTTAAATCATTTATCATATTGCAGGTGAAGCAACAGATGCCATGAACGAGTACGCTATTATTTTAACATGTTTATAATTGGGTAATCCGTTATGCTAACGGACCGTTGGGTTACAAAACCTTCAGGTTGTTTGTAACAACAGGAGTAAAAGTATCTTTCGCGGCCGGGGCGGTAGCGCAATATTTATCTTAATCTTACAACATTTGTTTAACGGCAGGCCCTCAAATTATTGTATTTTAACCGGCGAACATGAGTTGTAGCGTTATAAAAATCTGTTTTATTGGGATTCAGCTGCATAGTTGAAAATTCAATTAAATTACTTATAACCAAGTACTTAATTAAAAAAACAATAAGAAAAAACCAGGCTTAAGCCTTTTGTTATTGGTTTATCAAACATGTGTATCCGTTAACAAACCAATCAAACCGGCTTATTAGACAAGGAAAATTAACTGTTAAAATAACACAAGAAAAAATTTCATTTTTTCAATTTGATGGTGATTCAGTCTATCTCCCCTAAAAACATCTTTTTAAAATAAATTAAAAACAAATAGGAAGAAAATAAAGTACGAAGTGTAACATTTAGCAATCGATTGAATACAAAGTAACTACCTTTAAAATATAAGTGTTATTTACACAATTAATAATCTATTTACAGTACCAAAAATGTAACTAACTGGTGATTGTATCGGTTATACGCAGCATGGCAGAAGCGGGTGCTTTTGCGAAAACCAGGGGCAGGATAAACGGCCTTGAACCATTAAAATTAAACACAGGCCAAATGCCTCCTACCGGCCTAAGTTAATTGTACTGCACGTATCAATAAAACGAAAAAGGACAGCCTCGCGCTGTCCTATAACCAATTTTTAAAGTAGAGAAGAAAAGTTTTATGCAGATAACAAGCGTAAAAAACGTTGCCTGCCAATGAAATATATATTTATGTGTTATATATAGAGTTATACTATTTAATAGATAGCTTAACAGCCTTTAAATCAACCTTGTCCGAACTGCTGCCATAAAGCACTTCATAATCACCCGGAGATACCTTTACCACACCGTTTTCAGCATCAAAAAATTCAAAGGACTTTGGCGGTAAATTAATAGCTGCCAGGGCAGTCTTTCCCGCAGGCAGGGCCACGCGCTTAAAGGCCCGTAAGGTTTTAACAGGCCCATCGGTATCGCCAATTTTATGAACGTAAACCTGCAATATTTCTGTACCATCACGCCTGCCGGTGTTATTTACGGGTACCGATAACTGTACTGTTTCGTTAGCACTAATAGTATTTTTACTCAGCTTTGCATCACCTATGCTAAACGTGGTATAGCTTAAACCGAAGCCAAATGGAAATAAAGGTTCCTGATCCAGGAAGCGGTAGGTGCGCCCTTTCATTTGGTAATCGCTAAAATCGGGCAGTTGGTTAATGCTTTTATAAAATGTAACCGGGAGATGGCCGGCAGGGTCATAATCACCAAACAATACATCGGCAACTGCCTGCCCTCCAGATTCACCTCCATACCATGCCTGTAAAATAGCTTCACAATTACCGGTTTCGGGCACGAGACCAACTGCTGATCCTGAACAGTTTATGAACACCACCTTTTTGCCGGCGTTTTTAAGCGCTGCAAGACAGTTGCGTTGCACGGCCGGCAATTCAATATCGGTACGGTCGCCGCCTTTGAAGCCGGGTAACTGAATAGGCATTTCTTCACCTTCCAGGCGGGGCGAGATACCGCCCGCAAAGATCACTACGTCTGCATCGTTAACCTTGTTAATCAACGCATCGTAAGTTATTGATACTTCTTTACCAAAGTTAAAGAACAGGTTTGCAGCCCAGTTGTTGAGCTGCTTATAACGCAATTCAACTTTATAGCTTTTCCCGGCCTCCGCCTGTAGTACATAACGCCCCGGAATTAAACGCCAGCTACCATTACGCAATACCGTTTTTCCATCAATCAGCAGTTCTCCCCAACCGGTGCATTCCAGTTTAAAAACAATATCGCCGGTGATGGATGGTTTATAAACGGTTTCATACTTTGCTGAAAAATCTTCAGTATTAACACCCTGGGCAAATTGGTGCGCACCGAAGGTAGTAAGCGACATCGGCCCTGTTACCCGGGTAGTTATAACGGGGTTACCCTCCATGTTTCGATTATTCCAGTAAGTGGCTTTGATACCCGGCTGGCCATCCGCACCACTTTCAGTAATACCGGTTTCGGTAACCTTATCGTCGGTTATATCGCAGGCCTTATCATAAATGATCTGGCCGGGACTTAATTTCGATCTGATCCCGTCAAGAATATTGATGGTACTTGCAGGCGTGCCGTTATAGTTGCCCCAAAGCATTGGCGAATCATCGGCGTTAGGGCCAATTATTGCCACTTTCTGAACTTTTTTGCTTAAGGGCAGGATGTTGTTTTTGTTTTGAAGCAAGGTCATGGTTTCACGTGCCATATCGAGCGCCAGTTTTTGATGCGCAGGTGAGTTAACTACCGAAAGCGGGATCTTTGTCCACGGAACTAATTCGTCCTTATCCATCTCACCTAATTCAAAGCGCTGGGTCATTAACCTTACTACACTAACATCGATATCCTTTTCCCTGATTAAACCGCGGGCAACGGCATCCGGGATCTTGTCAAAGGCATAGCCTACGCATTCCACATCAGTACCGGATAATACCGCTTTAGCCGATGCATGTGCAGCATCCGACGAAGATTTATGAGTGCGGTAAAAATCGGTAATGGCTCCGCAATCGGATACTACGAGGTATTTAAAGCCCCAGTCCTGCCGTAAAATCTGGCCGAGCAAACGGCTGTTGCCGCAGCAGGGTTCATCATCAAGCCGCTGGTAGGCGCACATCACTTCGCGCACATCGGCTTCGGTAACCAGCGACTTAAATGCAGGCAGGTAGGTTTCCCATAAATCGCGCGCGCTTACGTTGTTGATATTTATTTCGTGGCGGCTCCACTCCGGCCCTGAGTGTACGGCGTAGTGCTTTGCGCAAGCCAGCAATTTACGATATCGCCCATCCGCCGGCCCTTGCAAACCCTTTACAACCGACACACCCATGCGCGAGGTAAGGTAGGGGTCCTCTCCGTAAGTTTCCTGCCCGCGCCCCCAACGCGGATCGCGAAAGATATTGACATTCGGTGTCCATACAGATAAGTCGTGAAAACGCTGGCTCTCCCCTTTTTTCTTGTAATCATTGTTTTTAGCTCTTGCCTCGTCGGATACAGCATCAAAAACATGAAATAGTAGCTGATCATCAAAGGACGCTGCCATACCTATAGGTTCAGGGAATACGGTTACCGGGCCCTGGTTGGCATAACCGTGCAGCGCTTCGCTCCACCAGTTAAATTTTTTTATGCCGAAACGGGGTATCGCATCGGATATATCTTTCATCAGGCCCACTTTTTCTTTAAGGGTAAGCCGCTTCACCAAATCTTTTGCCCTAACTTCCGATGGTAGTTTTGGGTTTTGATAGGGCAATTTCTGTGCGCTTGCGTAAATAGTATTAAAAAATAATGTACTTATCAGTAAACATTGTTTAAGGTTCATATACAATTGGTGGTTAGTCTGGTTTGCAGATTCAAATGTATCGAGAGCCATAAACTTTAAATGACACGCATGTTGAAAAGGTTAACACTTTGGTTTACCGCAATTCGATGTATTTTAAATACATGTTAATCACATATTTATGATTTATCGGCTCTTGCTAACAGGCCATTAAAAAAAACGGCGTAAACAACTGTTATAGCACTTTCAACAATTGTTGTAATAGCATAATTGGCGGTTAGGCTATTTTTATGGGATGACAGGCGGCTTTATCTGTCGCCATAAAAACCCAAATATCAAATGAAAGCAAAAAGCTTTTTTCTTTCCCTGTTTGTGATTATTGTGTTGCTCGCCGGCAAGGCATCGGCCCAAAACAAAAAGTTTTATATTTTTTTATGCTTTGGCCAATCCAACATGGAAGGCAATGCACGCATACAGCCACAGGATACTATTGTGGATCCGCGTTTACAGGTATTGGAAACTGTTAATTGCCCCAACCTTAAACGCAGCAAAGGCAACTGGTACACGGCGGTACCGCCGCTGGCCCGCTGTAATACCGGCCTTACCCCTGCTGATTACTTTGGCCGCACCTTAATAGCCAACCTGCCCGGGGATATAACCGTGGGTATTGTTAACGTATCGGTAGCGGGCTGTAAGATTGAATTATTTCAGAAAGATATTTTTAAAGATTATGCTGCCACGGCACCCGCATGGATGGTGAATATGATTAATGAATACGGGGGCAATCCCTATGGTCATTTGGTGGAGATGGCTAAAATAGCACAAAAATATGGCGTGATTAAAGGGATCTTGCTGCACCAGGGCGAATCAAACCCCAATGATACCCTCTGGACACAAAAAGTGAAAGGGATTTATACTATGCTGATGAAAGACCTTCATTTAAAAGCCAGAAAAGTGCCGTTATTGGCCGGCGAATTGGTTAACGAGGATCAGGGCGGTAAATGCGCCGCTATGAATGGTATAATTGATAAACTCCCGGAGGTTATCTCAAACGCCTACGTGATTAACTCGGCCGGTTGCCCGGCAGCACCCGACAAACTTCATTTTACGGCCGGGGGGTACCGGATGTTAGGCACAAGATATGGGCTAAAAATGCTTGAGCTGCTGGGTTATAAGGCGATGGTTACTTCCGATCCTTTGCCTGTTCAAACAAAGGGAAACTCAGGCAAATAATATCTATTATATTATCACCATAAGTGAGTGTGTTTAATAGAATTCTAAAAAAGATTAATTGCCGTTGGTTTTAACCAACGGTGAAGATGCCGGAAATTTTTGGCTTTAGCCCAACTCGGTACGGCTGATTTGGGCTAAAGCCCTTTCATTGTCAATCAATATTCCGTTAGTTGAAACCAACGGCAATGAAGTTTATTTACCCATTAACGGCTTTAATCGAATTTAATCGGCTTTTAAGCAACACTCTTAACGCTTCCCTTTTTCACCCGGTATTCGGATGGCAGGATATTATATTTTGCCTTGAATGATTTGGTAAAGTAATGAGGCGTTGAAAAACCGATGGAATAAGCGATCTCGGCAATGGTCAGATCGGTTTTTTCCAACAATACCGTTGCCTTATCCAGTTTTATCGAGCGGATAAATTCTACGGGCGGTTCGCCGGTGAGCTCGGTGATCTTGCTATAAAACGATCCGCGGCTCATGCTAAAGTGATGGCTGATCTCTTCGACAGAAAATTTAGGATTGTTCATATTTTTCTCAATATACATCACCACATCTTTAATAAACCGTTCGGACGAAGATTCGATATCCATATCCGCAGGAATAACCTTAATTTTCTTCTGATAGGTTTCCTTAAGCGACTTATTTAAATGCAACAGGTTTTTGATCTTGATATTCAGGATATCGAAGTTGAAAGGCTTGGTTAGGTAGTCGTTCACCCCCAATTCCAAACCAGCAAGTTGTTCCTTTTGACTGGCCATGGCAGTTAATAAAATAATCGGGATGTGACTTGTTCGTTTATCAGCCCGGAGCTTACAGCTTAGCTGGATCCCATCCATATAAGGCATGCTGATATCACTGACTATCAAATCGGGGTGCACGGCAAGCGCTTTGTGCCATCCGTCCCGGCCGTTAACAGCCTCCGATACTTTGTAGTTGGCACCGAGGTTATCGGCCAGATAATGCCTCATCTCATCATTATCTTCAATAATTAATACATGAGGAGGGTTAACGCCTGTTGCAGAGCCTGACCGGGGTTTAATTTCAGTTTCCTCATCAATAATTTCGGCAACTGCTTCGCTGGCGATTTCATTGCGGATTGCAGTTTCTGACAAATTAATTACCGGCAATAAAATAGTTAAAGAAAATGTTGATCCTTTACCCGGTTCACTTTCTACGCTTATTTCGCCGCCATGCAACAGCACAAGCTCGCGGGTTATGGATAAACCTATTCCGCTGCCCTGGTTAAGAATGGCAGGCTGTGCATCGGCCTGGTAAAACCTGTCAAAAACATGCTTTACCTGATCGGGCGAAATCCCTGTGCCTGTATCCGCAACCGAGATGCTGAGCTGATATGAATTGCCATCGGCAGATACTACGGGAGCGGTAACTTCCACTGTAATTTGCCCGCCTGCCATCGTAAATTTGAAAGCGTTGGATAACAGGTTAAATAAAATCCGCTCCACTTTATCATGATCAAATTTTGCAAACAAGCGCTCGCCTGCTGTTTTAAATATGGTATTGATCTTTTTACGGTTAGCCAGGTCGTAAAACGAATCGGCAACTTCGCGCACAAATGATATAAATTCGCCCTCAACCAAATTCAGCTTAAGCTC
Source organism: Mucilaginibacter celer (assembly GCF_003576455.2). NCBI lineage: Bacteria > Pseudomonadati > Bacteroidota > Sphingobacteriia > Sphingobacteriales > Sphingobacteriaceae > Mucilaginibacter > Mucilaginibacter celer. The sequence goes on along the minus strand of NZ_CP032869.1, from coordinate 1,850,395 downwards.
GTTCTCTTCAAGCTTCCTGAAATCGAGCAACTGATTAACCAGGTTTAACAACCTGCGCGAATTTCTTTTAATAACACTCAATTGTTCCGTAACAGGTTCGGTGTTCGGTTGCTCCAAAAGCTTATCAACCGGTGCCATAATTAATGAGATCGGCGTACGGAACTCATGACTCAGGTTGGTTAAAAACTTAATCTTCATCTCATCAAGCTCATGCCGGGCTTCGGCCGCTTTACGTTCCTGCTCATCGTGCAGTTTCTTTTTAAGCTTTTTAACGCCTTGCCTGCGGATGAGCAACAACACACCAAAAGCAAGCAAAACGTAAAATATATAGGCATATATAGTCATCCAGAAAGGTGGTTTCACTATAATTTTCAACGAAGCGCCGGTATCATTCCATTTGCCGTCGTTATTGGAAGCCCGAACCCTGAAGGTGTATTCGCCGGGATCAAGGTTGGTATAACTGGCGGTTGTGGACGTACCCGCATTTTTCCAGGAATTACTAAATCCCTCCAATATGTACGAATATTTATTTTGCTGCGGAAGCGTATAATTAAGCGCCACAAAGCTGATGGTAAAATCCTGCTTATACTTAATGGTAATTTGCTTATCCTCGCTGATGTTGATGGGCTGAGGATTGTCATGATCAGGCGAAATCCGTTTACTATCTACGCTCAAGGTGGTTAACACAACCGGCGGTACATTTTTATTGAACCTGACATCCGAAGACTTAAAGTAATTAAAACCATCAACACCACCAAAATAAAGCGTGCCATCAGCAGCAATGATTCCGGCGCCGTTTAAAAACACATTATTTTGAAGGCCATTATCATGACAGTAAACGTAAAGTTTTTGGTCTGCCGGATCAATCCGACCAATGCCCTCGTTAGTACTAAACCATATATTACTCGTTTTATCCTGTAAAATTTTACAAATCACGCCGTTTGGCAACTGGTTGTTATATTTAAAAGCGGTTATTTTTTTTTGGAAATGATTATAACAAAAAAGTCCATCGCCATTGGTACCTATCCACATATTGCCATCAGCATCCTTTTTTAACGACACCACCTCGGCTATAGGTAAGCCGGTATTAGTGGGGTTCAGCGTTTCGAACACTCCGGTAGCCGGATTATATATCGCTATTCCGGTTCCATACGACCCGATCCACATATTGCCATCCCTATCCTCTTCAAATGCCCTGATGTAGCCGTTCGACGGAAGCTTGTACCCTTTTGCAGCCGAAAACGACGGTGCAAACCGGCGGAAGGTATCCGCTTTAGCATCAAAAATATCTACACCGGCCCCGTTGGTACCAATCCATACGTTACCGAAATGGTCTTCCTGGAAACAGAAAATATTATTTTGACTGATGTTTTGCTTTCCTTTACCGCCTGTAAATTGTGTGTAGGCATTATTTGCAGTATTGAGTTTAAAAACGCCGTGGCCAAATGTTCCTATCCATAATTGTTTTCTGCGATCAAGCAACATTGCCAAAATAGGAAGGCCTGCCGAATTTATTTTTTCCTTAGGCTGAATAAGTACGTGGCTGAAGCGGTTGGTTTTGTTATTGAAGATGCTCAAGCCGCCGCCATCTGAACCTACATACAACTCATTATCATTTTTCTGAGCAAATGATGATACAATGGGCGTACTTAAACCATAGGGATCCAACTCGGTAGGTTGCACATAATTAAATAAAGTGAGGTTCTTGTCGTACTTATTGATGCCGCCCATATAAGTACCAACCCAATAAATACCTTTGGGGTCGATGTAAATATTGCGGATGGATTTGCTGTTAAGGCTATACGGATCGCGGGGATCGTGACGGTAGCGGATGGATTGCCCGGTATTGATATCCATAATGTTAAGCCCCCCCTCTGTACCCACCCAAATATGGTTCTTATCCTCGGCAGCAACGCTGTAAACAATATCGCCGCATAATGAGTGCTCATCCTTATCATTGTAGCAATAATTGGTAAAATGCTCACCGTCTGTTGCCAGGCGGCTCAGGCCATTTGCGGTACCTACCCACACATTACCCATTTTATCCTCGGCTACAGTCATCACAACATCCGAAGGCAGGCTGCCGGGATCATTTTTTTGATGACGGAACCCTTTAAAGCGCTTGTGCGCCTCATCGTATAAATAAAGGCCCGCACCGGTACATACCCACATCCTGCCATAGCTATCCTCAAAAATATAGTTTATGGTTTTAACCGGAATCCCGCCCGGTTTATCTGTTCCGGTTTCGATATGGTTGATATGCTTCCGGTCGGGATTAATCACATCGAGTCCGTTTACGGTGCCCACCCAGATATAGTCCTTGCTATTTGCACAAACAGCAGTTACCACACCCTGGCTTATGCGCTGGCCTTTTAAAGGAGATGTAAAGCTTTGAAAAACGTCTGCAGCCCTATCGTAATAATAAAGACCGTAACCAATAGTGCTCACCCAAAGCGTACCACTATGGTCCATGCTTATCCCGCTTATTTCGTTCGAACCGAGTTCAACCTGCCTTTTAGTGCTAAGCGGATAAACCTTAAACCGCTTGCCATCATACCTGTTCAGGCTTTCTGAGGTGCCTATCCATATCATGCCGCTGTTATCCTTTAAAATAGCGGTTACGGCATTACCCATTAAACCCTGTTTGGTGGTTAGCGCAGTAAATTTAAGGTTAGGTTTTTGTGCATATACCGGGATGCAAAGCAGCATTAAAGCAGCCCGCACCAATACAACGCGCGCAATACAGGTAAGCACCGCAAAAATAGTTCTGCGCATATACAGCTGGGGTAAAAAATGCATCATAACAAACAGGTTATAAATTTCCGGTGCGGGCAGGCCGCAGGAAAAAAATGTTGATGAACTATGGTTTAAAAATTGGTATGGTTGATGTTTTTGAACAACATCATAATCCAAATTTACATTTTACGATAATGAAACAGGCAAACTTTTGTTCAAAGAAATACCACACTTGTTCAATACCATCAATAATTATTGTATAAAAGTGTATTTATAAATCTCTACGCAAAAGAGACCGCCAGATACATTATCGACAAACGTTGTAAAATTATACTAAAAACTGTGCATGACATTTTTCGCCCGAAAATATCTTTATATTAAAAAACGGGCAGAAAATCATCAAAAAAAAATATAAAAAACCATTTAAAAAGTATTCAATCCGGCGCAATACTTTGCTGTAGCGAATATCAGCATCCGGCAATATTCACGCATCAATGCCCTTTTCAATATGTGTAATAAAAACAATTAATCGCAATATAGTGATTTGTGATGACAAACGACTTTAAACAATAAGCAAATCTGAATAACAACATCGAATTCATCATACATAAACCTCAATATTCAATTATGAAACCAAAATGCTTACTTGCCCTATCGGCCATCACATTTGCCTGTGGTATTTGCAGGGCGCAAACTGCTTCGGGTCCGATAGCCGAAGATTTCAAACCATCTACCTATAACCAGCCCGGGCAGGATTACCCGCAGGTGAATTCGCAGGGCTATGCCCGCTTTCGCATCAACGCCCCGCAGTCCGACAGTATAAAGGTTAGCCTTGGCCTGGGTGGACGCGGTGGCACCAGGCTTACAAAAGGAGCCGACGGCGTTTGGACGGGCACCACAGAAGGCCCCATGGATGAAGGATTTCACTACTACCATTTAACCATCGACGGAGGGGTATTTAACGATCCGGGCACGTTGAATTTTTATGGTTCCACACGCTGGGAAAGCGGCATTGAAATACCCGCGCACGATCAGGATTTTTACGCGCTTAAAGATGTACCACACGGCAATGTGCAGCAAATTCTGTTCCCATCTAAAAGCACCAATACCTCGCGGAGGGCTTTTGTTTATACTCCACCCGGATACGAAAAGGACAAATCAAAAAAATACCCGGTACTATACTTACAGCACGGCTGGGGCGAGGATGAAACCGCATGGAGTAACCAGGGCCACGCCAACCTCATTATGGATAACTTAATTGCAAGCGGTAAAATACAGCCATTTATTATAGTAATGACCTATGGCATGACCAATGGATTGAGGCCCGGCCCCAACGCATTAAGAAGTTTTAAAATTGATCCTTTTCAGACTGTTTTAACTGATGAACTTATCCCCTACGTTGATGCCGGCTTCCGTACAAAGGCCGACAAGGCTCACCGTGCTATGGCAGGCCTTTCAATGGGTGGTATGGAGACACACATGATCACCCTGAACAAGCCCAATCTGTTTGCTTATTATGCCCTGCTTAGCGGTGGCATTTATACACCGGATGAGCTGAAGGATAAGACAAAGCCCAAACTGATATTTATTAGTTGCGGCAGCAAGGAAAGGCCCGAAGGTGTTAAAAGTGCAGTGGAAACATTAAAGGGAGCCGGATACAACGCCGTATCGTATGTATCTGAAAACACCGCCCATGAGTTTTTAACCTGGCGGAGGAGCCTTTACGAGCTTGCGCCATTATTATTCAAAGAATAAACACTTTTATATTTCGCTAACACCTCCAAAAATAAAACCCTGCCGACAGATCATCGGCAGGGTTTTATTTTATATCGAGGATTAATCAATCGTTGCTTTCAACCTGTTTGATAAAAAGTTTGATTAATTATGCTGCCCTAACTGATTAACGGCTCCCGACAAAACAACGTATTGTGCACAGCCTCCTATCGTTACTTCGTTCTCGCCCCAGAAAAACGGCCAGTCTTCTTTATTTTCAGGAAAATCGGGTTTCAGTAACAGGATACCTGGAACCACACCACCAGGGATAAACCTGAAATCGGCCCGGTTATTACCATAGGTTACTTTTTTTGAACGACCGCCAACTGCCGATACAAAGGAGAGGTTTGAATAAGGATGGCATCCGAAGATATAGTTCAACCCTTTATAAACATACTCCTGACCTATGATATTAGGGAAATACTTATTAGCATAGTAGTTGGTGATGGCAAAGTTTATTACCTGGCCGCTACCGCCCCAGCCGCCGGGAGTAACCGGTACACCATAAGGGTTTTGCTTATCATATTCATCGCACGAGGCTTTATATTTTTGCATATAGCCTGCAATTTTATCCTGGTAATCTTTGTCCATGTATGGATAGGCGTGCAAGGCATTAATCATAACAAAGCCGGGAAAACGATCAAGCATGGGCATGATCATTTTTTTGAAATGATCTGCAAACTGCGGCTCCTTTGTGGTGATATATAATTGAAGCGCGGCCTGCATTTCGTTGCCCGAGGCAAACATGTTACGTGCTTTAGCAGCCGAGTCCATATGCATTTTCAGGCTGTCGTCTTCAAGCCACAGTTTGCGGGCACATTGCAGGCTTTTTACAGATAAGGTATCGTTGTAGCCTTTCAGCGCCCTGCTGGCTGCGGCAAGTGCTGCCGCAGTCTGGTAATCCAGTGCAATGTTCCGGGTGGTAAACGCCCATCTGTCATCCATCGTACCACTTGATTTACCATCCGATTGATAAGGTTTTAATAATGGATTGTAAGGCAGATTGTCTGTTTCGTTAACCGCATCGCCAAGGTGGTGGTACTGGTGTAAGTTTGGCACAATAATTCCGCGCGCTGCGTGGCCGATATTCACTACCTGCGCCACCAGTGCAAGCGTACCGTGTTCCAGTTGCTGTAAAACATCGGGCTTACCATCCGGCCGGTGTATATCAACGTAGTGGGTTGGGTAATCAACATAAGTTTCATCACGGTCTATCTTAAAATTCTCCCAGGCCTCGGCAAAACTTAGTACAACGCTACAATGCGATGGCGTTTCGATGTCAAAATCACCGGCATCAAACCACCCCCCAACGTTAAGGCCGGGGATGCGCTCAAGCGGTTTGTATTTGGTATCGGTTGTGGCCCCCATTTTGTAAGTATCAAAGTGCTGATGATTGGGCGGAGCCTGCAAGGCATCATCCAAAAACGGAGCGCCATGCCACACGCGGTAGGCCTCATTCACCATCATATGGTCCATCTGAACAGGGAACCAGACATCCATAGTGGGGTGCCCTATGTTTTCATAAACGTTGGCATTAATAGGAAAGGCATTGGTTTTTTGATTGCCGTAGGCAATAACATATAAACCGGATTTTTTTACGCTGCTGAAATCAAACTTTAAATAATTATAGCGGGTAAATTGGCCCCAGTGCTGCACGTCTGATTTTAGCCGTTCAATATATTTCCCGTCGGCTGTTACCTCAAAAAGAGTTGCGGTTTTTAACGGCGCATCACTTTTATCAAGTTCTATTACGGCCGTTTTTTGTTGCTCCGGACGATAACCTACCTGCGAAAACTCAATTACCGGCGCACGTTTCCAGTTAGGTACGGCGTTAGGCTCGATATACCAGGTTAACACCTTGCCGGTTTTACCGGCGGGTAACAGGCTACGCACAATAAACCAACCGTTTTGCGCAAGGCTTCGGCCGTCAAATAACATCAGATCGGCATCAGCTGATTGGATTTTGATATTACGTTCAGGATCTTCAGGAGCCATCACCAGCGTTTTGCCGGTAGCAAGCGGAGCCGGATCAATAAATTCGTTGCGGCCTCGGTCATCAAAGGTGCTAAAGCCTGCAAACTGAGGAACCTTCTGACCCGAAGGAAGCATTTTTGTTAAGCCTGCCGGATACAAAGGAAACTCGCCCGGTTTTCCGTCAACAAAAAATGTTTTCTCAAAATAAGCGGACGGGATTACCTCGAGATTAAACCCTGCCCTGCCGGCTAACTTCTCCGGAACAGGCTTATCGAGGTATAAACTCAACTCAACACCATTACCTTTTGATACTACGCTGATCCGCGAATCAAAATCATAATCGGCATAATGCATGGTTACATCTATACGGTGATTAACACTATCTACCTTTCGGCTCGACATCGTAGGTACCAGGTCCCATTGCTCGGGCGTGTTTTGCAGGCGTACCGCGCCGCCGGTAATGGTACGCACACCGTGGTGAATCAGTTCAACGCCCGCAGTTTTTTCGTCCTGGAAAATTCCGTTATATTGATTACTGAATACCAGTACGTTTACGCCGGGCGTTTCAAAGTAGCCCAGTTTATTTAGTTTTAGTTTTTGAGCCGGGCTCCGGAGGGCTGGCAGGCAAAAAATTAAAGCCATCACCACCACCGTAACCGGCTTGGGTAAGTAAATTTTTAATTGCATGGTTTATAAGATTGATTTTAGAAGTTTATAATCGGGCGCTGATTGCAGCCTTACGAAAGTATCCGTACCAGACATGGATTGCTACCACAAACCAATATTTTGATACCACGAATGTATCCGCAAACCCGTACGAAAAAAAAGCTATATCATTGTTACAATTGATGCTCAAAAAAGCACCGCAAAGCAGCTTTCAACACAATAAAACAAACTCAAAATCAAGAAATTAAAACCTATATTAGTAATTTATGGTAAAGAACGATCAGTTTTAGTGATTACCGGCGGGGAGCACCGGCGTATTTATTTTCACAGCTTAAACATTCGTTTTATCATTATCATAATTTGTGTTAACTACCGGAAATTGCTTAACCTACTTTCGGGTATTCCTCGTTACGAGTAAAACAACACCATATAATCCGCTTTAACATACTGTTAATCCGGGCAGATCATCTGTCTGGATTAACAGGTAATCAAAATTATGAAGAAGATAGCCTACCTTACCGCTATAGGTATTTTACCTGCTATAATGGCCATTTCGCAGCCTGCGCTTAAACACTCGCCTGCCGGATTCGATACTTACCGGACCGGGATAGCGCATGGGAAATTAGACACCATTACTTATAACTCCAAAACGGTTGATGCTAAACGCCGTGCTGTGGTGTATCTCCCGCCCGGTTATACTGCTAAAAAAACGTACCCCGTTCTGTACCTGCTGCATGGCATTGGCGGCGATGAGTTTGAATGGCTTAACCAGGGCACGCCACAGGTAATACTGGATAACCTGTATGCCGATAAAAAACTGGAACCGATGATTGTGGTGTTACCCAACGGCCGCGCTATGAAAGATGACCGCGCTACAGGCAATATCATGGCACCAGACAAGGTTGCGGCGTTTGCAACCTTCGAGCATGACTTGTTGGACGATCTGATCCCATACATCCAAAAAAAATATCCTGTGTATACTGACCGGGAGCACCGCGCGCTGGCAGGTTTATCGATGGGTGGCGGACAGTCGCTCAATTTCGGCCTGGGTAACCTGGATAAATTTGCCTGGGTTGGCGGATTTTCATCTGCACCCAACACAAAAAAACCTGAAGAGCTGGTACCTGATCCCGAAGCCGCCAAAAGCAAACTGAAATTGCTCTGGATCTCCTGCGGCGATCATGACGGACTGATGTCATTCAGTAAACGCACCCACGACTACCTCGAACAGAAAAACGTTCCGCATATTTTCAGCGTTGAACCGGGCATCCATGATTTTAAGGTTTGGAAAAATGATCTTTACCTGTTTTCGCAATTTCTGTTTAAACCTGTTAATATTGATAAATTCAATACCATGATTTTGGGCGGCCCGGCTTCAACCAATATCAGGGGTTCAAAATATCCTTTTATTCTGCCCGATCACCGGGTGCAATTCCGTTTTAAGGCACCGGATGCACAAAAAGTACAAGTTGATCTTGGAAAAAAATATGATATGACAAAAGACAGCGCCGGGTTCTGGACCGCTACAACCGATTCTATTGGCGAAGGTTTTCATTATTATTCGATGATTATAGATGGCGTAGCCATGGCCGACCCATCCAGCCAAACTTTTTACGGTATGGGGCGTATGGCCAGCGGTATTGAAATACCTTTTGCAGGAGGTGAATATTATGCTATAAAAAATGTTCCGCATGGCGAGATCCGTATAAAAACCTATTTTTCGGCGGTTACCAAATCATGGCGGAGGCTGTTTATTTATACTCCACCGGGTTATGATGCCAGCCAGGCCAAATACCCTGCATTGTACATATTACATGGCGGCGGCGAGGACGAAACAGGCTGGGCAACCCAGGGCAAAACCGATATGATTATGGATAACCTTATCGCCGCCAAACAGGCTAAGCCAATGCTGGTGATTATGCCCGATGCTAATTTTAGCGGTGCGGGTTTTGGCGAAGCCGGCCTTAAAACCTTTGCAAACGAATTAAAGCAGAGCATTATTCCATTTATAGAGAAAAATTACCGTGTTGAACGTAACGCCCAGGGCCGTGCTTTGGCCGGGCTATCTATGGGTGGGCTAAATACGCTTTACACAGGCATATATAACAACGATATGTTCAGCTACCTTGGCGTATTCAGCTCGGGATGGATTGTACCGATGCAAAACAGTATCGCCGATGCGCAGTATGATTTTATGAAGAAAAACACTGCTAAGATCAATACCAACCTGAAAGCATTTTGGATTGCCATGGGCGGTAAAGAAGATATTGCGTATAAAAACTGCCAGCTTATGCTCGGGAAACTGGATGAGATGAAGATAAAGCATACCTATTACGAATACCCGGGCGGGCATACCTGGCCAGTATGGCGAAATGATCTTTACAAGTTCGCGCCTATCCTGTTTAAATAAAATTGACGATCAAAAATCCCAACCGGGAAATTCACCGCATGAAAAAATTAAAATTTTGGTTATTGTTATTGGGATCTGTAGCGGGTATAGCCGGGCAATCGGCAGCACAAAACCCGCTAATCAGGGACCAGTTCACGGCTGATCCTTCGGCCCGTGTTTTTGGCGACAGGGTGTATGTTTATCCTTCCCACGATATTAAGGCAACACCCGGTCATGGCCGTCCGGGCTGGTTTTGCATGGAAGATTATCATGTTTTTTCATCAGCCAATCTTACCGATTGGACTGATCACGGCATGATCATCAGCCAAACCACCGTCCCGTGGGCCGATCCTGCATCATACAGCATGTGGGCACCCGATTGCATTTTCCGCAACGGCAAGTATTATATGTACTTTCCAACCACCAAAAAAGGCAGCGAGAATGGCCGGGGTTTTACCATAGGCGTAGCGGTAGCCGATAAACCTTACGGCCCCTTTATCCTACAGCAAGAGCCCATAAAAGGCGTACACGGTATCGACCCTAATGTGTTTATTGATAGAGACGGACAGGCTTATCTATATTGGGCGCAAGGCAACCTATATGCAGCGAAACTGAAGGAAAACATGCTCGAACTGGCATCAGAACCAATAATTTTAACCGCATTGCCCGAAAAAGGACTAAAGGAAGGCCCCTACCTGTTTGAGCGCAACGGCATTTACTACCTTACTTATCCGCACGTGGCCAATAAAATTGAGCGCCTGGAATATGCAACAAGCAATAACCCGATGGGGCCGTTTAAATTTACAGGCATTATAATGGATGAATCGGCTTCCGGCTGCTGGACCAATCACCAATCTATTATCCAATTTAAAAACCAATGGTACTTATTTTATCACAACGATGACCTGTCGCCTAACTTTGATAAAAACAGGTCGATAAGGTGCGACAGCCTGTTTTTTAATCCTGATGGAACTATCAAAAAAGTTATACCCACCCTGCGCGGTGTAGGGATAACCAAAGCATCAGATAAAATCCAGATAGACAGGTACAGCGATAAGGATAGTACCGTAAACGTTTCGTTTATTGATACGGCAAAAAAGTTTGATGGCTGGAAAACCACGTTTAAAAATAGCGGCAGTTGGATTCGTTATAACTGCGTTGATTTCAACGGCAAAAAGTTTAAAGAAATGCAGGTAATGGCTAACGCGGCAGGCCCTGCGACGATAGAAATGCGGCTTGGCAATTCCGCCGGTAAGTTACTGGCTACTGCAATCATTGCCGGAGGCAATGATTGGCAGGTTGTACAAAGCAACCTTACCTCTCTTCCGCCAAAAACTGCCGATCTGGTGATTGTATTAAAAAGCGGCACCGATGCCAGTATTGACTGGATAAGTTTTAAATAACAGCAATTACATCGAATGATTATTCAAAATCGAAATGAGACTTAATACGTTCAAACTATCTGTGTTGCCGCTTTTATTGGCGATTCCTGTCACCTTTGGATCGTTCACTGACCGGAAGCCATTGCATCCCAAAATCAAAAAGGATCGGGTAACCAATTCACTTTACAAGCCCGATAAAGGCTTGAAAGGTTATTACCGAAAATACTTTCCAATTGGCGTAGCCGTTAACACGGCAGCGCTCAGTGGCCCCGAAGCAGAACTTATTGTAAAGGAATTTAACAGCGTTACACCCGAAAATGATATGAAGATGGGCCCCATCCATCCACAGGAGAATGAGTACAACTGGAAAAACGCTGATGCAATAGTGGCCTTCGCGCAACAACACCACATAAAAATAAGGGGCCATAATTTATTGTGGCATGCACAGGCACCGGCATGGATGTTTAAAGACAGCACAGGCAAACAGGTAAGTAAGGAAGTTTTATTGAAACGGCTTAAAGATCATATTACAGCGGTTGTAACCCATTTTAAGGGTAAGATTTATGCCTGGGATGTAGTTAACGAAGCCATTGATGATAAGCCCGATCTCTACCTGCGTAACACATTGTGGTACCAGATCTGCGGCGAGGATTTTATTGCCAAAGCGTTTGAATACGCGCACGAAGCCGACCCGGATGCCCAGCTTTTTTATAATGATTATAATAGCGAAGTTCCGTCGAAACGGGATAAGATTTGCAAACTAATCAGGAGCCTGAAGGATGCCGGCGTACCGGTAACCGGTATAGGATTGCAGGGGCATTGGAAATTGAATGAACCCAGCGTTGGGCAAATAACCGAAGCCATAGATAAATACGCGGCACTTGGATTAAAACTCCAGATCACCGAACTGGATATTACGGTACGCACAGCCCCATCATATAAAACAGCCAATCAAACGCCTCCGGATTCTACTTATACAGAATCGATGGCTGCCCAACAGGCTGAGAGATATAAGGCCGTATTTGAAATATTCAGGAAATACAAAAAAGTTATTACCGGGGTTACTTTCTGGAATGTATCAGACAAGCACAGCTGGCTGGATTATCGCGGCGGGGGTATTGCCGGTGGCGCCGCAGCCAGCCAGGCTACAAGCCGTAAAGTTACCAAGGCCTATCCCCTGCTGTTTGATGAAAATCTTCAGCGTAAAAAGGCGTACTGGGACGTAGTTAATTTTTAACACTTTTTAAATGAAGGGCAATCAAAACATAAACGGGGTGCTTAGCAAACTGGCATTGGCCTGCCTGGTATGCCGGTTGGCAACACTATCCGTAAGCGCGCAGAAGGCACAAAACCCAATTATCTACGCCGATGTTCCGGACGTATCGATGATCAGGGTTGGTGATACTTATTACTCAAGCAGTACCACAATGCATCTCAGCCCCGGGTTGCCCATCATGAAATCGACAGACCTGGTAAACTGGCATATCGTAAACTACGCCTATAACACGCTTGATACCGGAGCCGCCCTTAACCTGGCAAATGGAGCGAATGCTTATGGCCGGGGCTCATGGGCAAGCAGTTTGCGTTATCATAAGGGTACATTTTACGTGTCTACCTTTTCGGGCACAACCAATAAAACCTATATCTACAGCACAAAAAACATTGAGAAAGGCCCCTGGAAAGTAAAATCCTTCGAACCATCACTACATGATCATTCGCTTTTTTTTGATGACGACGGCAAAGCTTATATGATTTACGGAAGTGGCAAAATAATGCTGGCCGAATTGAAAGATGATCTGTCCGGCATTCGCCCGGCCAAGAAGCCGCAGGTTTTGATAGAAAATGCGAGCATTGTTGCCGGACCAAATGTTGGCTTACCTACCGAGGGATCGCAGCTGTTTAAAATTAATGGTAAATACTTCCTTTTTAATATCAGCTGGCCTAAAGGCGGCATGCGCACCGTTCTAATACACCGGGCGGATAAACTTACCGGCCCTTACGAAGGCCGCGTGGGTTTGCAGGACAAGGGAGTAGCCCAGGGCGGACTTATTAATTCCCCTAAAGGCATTTGGTATGCCTATTTATTTCGTGATTTTGGTGCCGTTGGCAGGGTGCCATACCTGGTACCGGTTACATGGACAGACGGGTGGCCGGTACCGGGTGATCACCAAGCGCCCGATACGCTGAATTTACCTGCAAACAAAAGCCTGATTCCGGGTATCGTATCTTCTGATGAATTCAGTCGTAAAAAGGGAGATCGCCCACTCCCCCTGGTATGGCAATGGAACCATAATCCTGATAATCAATTATGGTCGTTAGATAAACGGCCAGGCTATCTGAGGTTAACTACCGGGCGGACTGACAGCACTTTACTATCAGCACGAAACACATTAACGCAACGCACTATCGGCCCCAAATGCTCGGGAATAACTGCGCTTGATGTTACCAATATGAGAGACGGCGATGTGGCAGGGCTGGCTTTGCTGCAGAAAAAATACGGCTTCGTCGGCGTAAAATCAGAACATGGTGCCAGGCACATTGTGATGATAAACGCTCAATCTGGCACTCCTGCTGAAACATTGGAAATTCCTTTAAAACAAACAACAATTTATCTTAAGGCAAGTTGCGACTTTACCAACCGTGCCGATAAAGCCTGGTTTTTTTATAGCCTCGACGGAAAAAAATGGGTATCTATCGGCTCCCCCTTGCAAATGGTTTATACCCTTCCGCATTTTATGGGATACCGCTTTGGCCTGTTTAATTACGCCGCGGGGAAAACTGGCGGTTATGTGGATTTTGATTTTTTTCATATCAGCAATACACTATAAAACAAACACATATCAACCTGGATAATCATTTTAAAAAATATTGATACGCCTGTAATGACAAAAAAAATACTATTCCTATCCGCCCTGTACTTGGGCGCGTTGGCCAATACACAGGGGCAAACACGCCTTAATCTCGATTTGACCAAAGGTGTAAAGGTGAGCCCGAAATTATATGGCCTGATGACCGAAGAGATCAACCACTCTTATGATGGCGGTTTATATGCCGAACTGATCCGGAACCGGGTTTTTAAGGATAATGCGGGCCAGCCTGAAGGCTGGAGCGTTGTTGAGGATGGTGCCAAAGCATCCATCCAGCTCATCGGCGCAGACCCTGCCAATGTTCCGTTCGATCAGGGTCGTAATGCCATCAATGCCGCATTGACAACCTGCCTTAAGCTTACCGTTAACGAAGTAAATGGCGGCAGGGCCGGCATCGCCAATACAGGTTTTTGGGGCATCCCGGTTACACCATCAACAACCTATCGTTGTTCCTTTTATATTAAAACCGGCACCATCAGTTTTCCGCGAAATAACCGCCCCGACGCACCGGCACCGGCAACCGCGGTTACTGAAGATGGGCCGGGTATTATTAACGTTAGCCTGGAAAGTAACGATGGGAAAACAATTTACGCCAAAGGCTCTATCAATCTTGCAAAGGGCATTTTTTGGAAAAAACACGAGTTAACTATTACAACCGCCGCAGGAATTAAACCAACTGCCGACGCCCGGTTTGTAATTTCATCTGCCCGAACAGGTACATACTATTTTAATCTCGTTTCGTTATTCCCTCCTACGTATAAAAACCGGCCGAACGGCAACCGAATTGATGTGATGCAGATGATGGCCGATATGAAACCGACCTTTCTTCGCTTTCCGGGCGGGAATTTTTTAGAAGGACCGTACCTGGGAGATGCCTTCCCATGGAAAACAACCCTGGGGCCGCTGGAGCAACGCCCCGGCCATACCGGTAGTTGGGGATACCGGGCAAGCGATGGCATGGGCCTGCTGGAGTTTTTAGAATGGTGTGAAGATTTAAAAATGGAACCGTTACTGGCCGTGTATGCAGGATACTCCTTGCGGGGTGATCACGTAGATGCAGGTCCGTTGCTTGAACCATACATTAAAGATGCACTGGATGAAATTGAGTATTGTATTGGCGATACTAAAACTTACTGGGGTGCAAGGCGCGCCGCAGATGGCCATCCTGCTCCTTTTAAACTTACTGATATAGAAATAGGGAATGAAGACTGGTTTGACAGATCGCATACCTATGATGGCCGCTTCAAACAATTCCAGGCAGCTATAAAAGCTAAATATCCACAGTTGCGCTGTATCTCAACCATTGAAGATTATAAGCCCGACCATGTAGTTAGCGTTAAACCCGAAATGGTTGATGAGCACTACTACCAATCGGCCTGGCAAATGGAAGAAGATGCGGCCAAATACGATAGCTACAACCGTGCAACCAGCCCTAAAATATTTGTGGGCGAATGGGCCACCCGCGAAGGCGCCCCTACTACCAACCTGAACGCCGCCCTTGGAGATGCCGCCTGGATGACTGGCATGGAACGTAACAGCGACCTGGTTGAACGTTCGTGCTACGCGCCGTTATTTGTTAATGTAAACACTGCCGTTAACGGCCAGCCAAAAGCATGGCAATGGGATTCGGACCTGATTGGTTATACCGCCCTTAAAAGCTACGGTTCCCCATCCTATTATGTGCAAAAAATGTTTGGCAGTTACCTTGGTACAAAGGTAGTACCAATAACAGCTGAAAATGCACCGCTACGGAAACCCGCAGCCAAAGACACCGCGGGAATAAGTACATGGCCGCCTAACGCGCGGCGCCCTAAAGCGGAGCGCCCGGCCCTGTTTTATGTTTGTACCCAGGATGCTGAAAATATATACCTGAAGGTGGTGAATACTGATGAGACTGCCCGGGAAATCACATTTAATTTAAAAGGCGGAAATGTATCGGCAAAGGGCACGTTGGTTGTGCTAAAGAGCGATAAACCGGAAGACACCAATACGATTGACGAGCCCACGAAGATAGTTCCGGTTACATCAACCATAGCTGGACTTGGCCTGTCGTTTGTACGCAAATTCGAGCCATACTCCGTTAGCGTAATTAAGCTCTCCAAGCGCAAATAGATTCCTATGATGATTGGCCGCCAATAATTGGCAGTCAATCATCAAAAGTTGTTTTGTTTTACCAAATAGTGGTATCTCACGCCTGCTATCGTCTCTATTTTTGAACCGGAACATCTTTATAAACCACAGAAAACATCACATGAATATAAAACGCAACGTTTTGTTGCCGGGTGTAAGCCTTGCAATTTTATTAGCATCGGCAGCGCTTAGTCGCTCTGCTCCGCAGCACGATAAAACAAATGGGATAGTCGGAAGGGATACTACGGCGAGTCTCGCTCCCTATTTTACACCGGCTAACACATTGAAAAATACACCGGATGCCGAAGGATTTATCCGGCGCTGGTTGTTGCTTGAGCCCATTAATAAGCCCAACCGCAGTAATACCGTATTTACAGATAGTTACCTCCGGGCAGCATTTACAACCACGTATTTTCCGAACCAGTTTACCGCGGTTCCGAAAAACGGTGAAAAGGTAAAGGTTGATACGCAGGGGCTAACCTGGCATGCGTTGGAGAGTAATAATTTTAATATTAAACTTTTCCGGTTTGCCTCCGGATTAAATAAACCAACCTATGGTGTTTTGTTTTGGGCGGTAACCGTTATCAATAGTCCCCATGAAATAAAAAATGTGAGAATGGCCGCAGGGTCAAATTCGGCATCGATGTGGTGGCTGAACGGAAAAGAAACCGTACTGTTATCGGGCGACAGGCGTATGGTGATGGATGATTGCGTATCACCCCGCCTTACCATCAATAAAGGAAAAAATATCGTATGGGGTGCCGTGATCAACGGCCCGGGCATGAGTGATTTCTGCGTCCGCTTCCTTGACGAGAATGGCATGCCTATAAAAAACCTCACAATAACCTACGAATAAATCCGGATATGAAATTAACCGTTAAGCTATTGAACGCGGCAGCTGTGCTTTTTATTAGCACAGCCTCCCCGGCTATTGCACAAATTGGAAAACCTTTTATACACGATCCATCAACCATTATGGTATGCGATGGCAAATATTATACATTCGGTACCTTTGGCGGTGGCTTGATATCCGAAGATGGCTGGACATGGAACAGCGGCGGGGTACGGCCCGGCGGTGGAGCTGCGCCTGATGTTGTAAAAATAGGCAACCGCTACCTGGTGGCTTACGGCGCAACAGGCGGAGGCCTGGGAGGTGGCCATAACGGCAGGATACTTACCATGTGGAATAAAACGCTCGACCCCAAATCGCCCGATTTTAAATATTCGGAAGCAGTAGTTGTTGCTTCATCCGACGGAAAAGAGGATAATGACGCCATAGATCCGGGGCTTCTTCTTGATCCCACTTCCGGAAAGTTATGGCTCTCATATGGTACTTATTTCGGATTTATCCGCCTTGTAGAGCTTGATCCAAAAACCGGCAAACGCATGCCGGGCAATAAACCTGTAAACATTGCTATTGATTGCGAAGCCACCGACCTGATATACCAGGACGGATGGTATTACCTGCTTGGCACACACGGCACATGCTGCGATGGTCCAAACTCCACTTATAACATTGTGGTTGGACGCTCGAGGAAGATAACCGGACCATACCTTGATAATATAGGGCGGGATATGTTAAAAGGCGGTGGGAAAATGGTGCTTGCAGCCGGCAAAAAACTGATTGGTCCGGGGCACTTCGGGCGTTTAGTACTTGGCGACGGCGTGCAGAAAATGTCATGCCATTATGAAGCTGATTTAGACCGGAACGCCTATAGTGTATTAGGAATCCGTCCCTTACTCTGGAAAAACGGCTGGCCTGTTGCTGGTGAAATCTTTAAAGAAGGAACCTACGAAATCAAATCGGAAAGACGGGGCTACGCTCTTGAATTAGCAGTTGATTTTGTACGGATGCCGGGTGGAATGCGGTTTAGCCGAAATAACGACGAGCCTGTAAAACAAGTTCCACCTCAGGAACTAAAAGATGTGCTTAACACATGGCCTGCCGGAAATATCGGCCTAAGAATAGGCGATTACATGGCCCGTCCACATCAAAAATGGACAATTACTGCAGTTCCTGATGCAGGAGGCTACCCTGGCAGCCCATATTATAAAATAGGAATAGCCGGAACCGAAAGGGTGCTGGCATCAACAGCGGAGGCTGAAGTGACAACATTACCGGCATTTACCGGCGCAGCCGAACAATTATGGAGGATAGACCAGTTAACCGACGGCACTTACAGAATAATGCCAAAAGCCATTCCAAATTCAAAGGAATCGCTGGCCCTGGTATCTTCGGGAGATAGCACGCCGACACTGGCCAGGTTTGATATGCATAGTGATAATTCAAAGTGGACTTTTAATATCGACTGATGTATATTTTAAAAAGACAGCATTAACCTCCCTATGTATTAAGAAAATGAAGAAGCCAATTCTTGTTTTTTTGCCTGCCTATATCATTATGTTTGGAATATCTGCATTTAAAGGGCTGCCTTAATTAGACAGTAGTTTTAATGCATACATTAAAACTACTGTCTAATGTTTCTCCGGTTTAAACAACACACTCCCGTCCCGTTTAACCCGCCATGCGGTAACGGGGTTCATGTGGTAACCTCCGATATCTTTTCCACGGGCATCAATCAATTGCTTTAGAGTTGGTTGCGTGTATCCGGTTTCATCAGTAACCCGACTCATAATTTCCGTTTCGGCACCGTTCCATTGCCACAGGTAACGGAAATAAGTATGCGCTTTTTCTAAAACCGGTCCCTGTAACCGCGCTTCATTCCAGTTTTTGCCGGCATCCGTGCTTACCTCCACTTTTATTACCTTTCCCCTGCCGCTCCAGGCCAAACCGCGGATCTCGATCCAACCGCGTTCAACCTTTTGAGGGAATGAAGGATATGTAATGATAGATCGTGCATCCATCTCAAAGCTAAACATCCTGATTTTATCCTTAACCGGGTAAGTATATTTTGATGTTTCTTCGCGGGTAAAATAAGGGGCATCAGAAATTTCTATTCGTCTGAGCCATTTTACATTGGTGTTTCCCTCCCACCCGGGCAGTAAGAGCCTTGCCGGATAGCCTTGCTCCGGCCGTATGGCTTCGCCGTTTTGGGCGTATGCAATCATGGCATCATCCCAGGCTTTATGCATCGGGATGCTCCGGGTAAGTACTGCGGCGTCTCCACCTTCGGCTAAAAACCAGGTTGCTTTCGGGTCAACCCTCAGTTCACGGAACAAGGTTGAAAGCATTACCCCAGTCCACTCGCTTTGGCTGGTAAGGCCGAGGATTTCCTGCACAGTCATGTCCTCTTTCCCGGTGCGAAAATTACCGGCACATTCAATGAAGCAGGTTCGGGTTACGGATGGAAAGCGTTTCAGATCGTGCAGGCTAAACTTCATCGGCCTATCCACCATGCCATGAATCAGCAACTCGTATTGATTTGGATCGATAGCAGGCACACCGGCATGGTGGCGCTCAAAATGCAGATCAGACGGGGTGATGGTACTATACAGATCCTGTAAGGGCGAGCGCGATGAAATATCCGACGGCTTTTTAACCGGCACTTCAAACGGCGAACGAGTACCAACTTTACCCGGCAACGGGCCGGGTTGTTTGGTAGGATCAGGCACCGTGAGCACACCTATTTGTACGTATTTTGCAAACGCAGATGTTACCGGCAATATAGCCGTAGCCAGGGCACCACCCAGCAATGTGCGGCGGCTTATCTTTTTTTCGGTTGTTTTTATTGACCGATCCCGTTGTTCCATTTTATTTTACTTCAGGGCCGCCTTTGCGGTTGTCAACAATAAAAAGTTTTTGCGCCGGCATTTTTACCTGCGGAAGCGTATGTGCATTCATTACCTGGCTTGCAGTAGTGATTTTGTTTTGATTAAGCAGCCATGCGCAAAGGCTATACACCTCATCATTAGTAAGCGAACCCGGTGCGTTATACGGCATAGCCCTTCGCACATAATCAAATAAAGTGGTAGCATAAGGCCAGTAATTGCCTATGGTTTTGGTTTTACCGTCGCCAATTACCAGTGGCGGACCGGGCAATTTAACGCCTTTTATCTCCTTGCCATCGGCGGCGTGGCAGGCTGCGCATTTATTTGCGTAAATAATAGCACCGTTTGGCACATTACCACTACCCGCGGGTAAACCTTTGCCATCGGGTCGTACATCAATATCCAGTTTGGCAATTTCCTGCTGCGTAGCAGTTTTACCATAGCCAAAAGTTTTTGGCCATTGCGGCTCTGTTTTAACTGGAGGCCAAAGCCAGATCACCACGCCAATAATGATGATCAACCCAAAAATGAGGGCATGGCTTCGCCTTAGCTTTAACTTTTTCAGCATAATAAAACCTGTTAAAATAGCACCAGCGCAATGGCCAGCGTAATGAAAATATTAAAGGTTTGTGCTATCAAAAACGCGTACAAAGGCTTTTTGCTGTTTTTGTTAAACAGATCGGCAAAGTTGGTTTCCAAACCTATGCTGGTAAATGCCAGCGCAAACCAAAGTCCCTGCAAATTCTTCAGGCTATCTTTTACGGTAGCTGCTGCCGATGGCGGCAGGAAGAACGAGAACAGCAGCGACGCACCGATAAAGCCCAATACAAATTTTGGAAAGCGCTCCCAGATCACTTTCAGTGTCGGCTTGGTTTCTTTATCCTGTGCCGATGGATGTTTGGTGTAGGTCCAGTAAATAGAGATAGCAAAAGCGGCTAAACCCAGCAAAACATTTTGCGAAAATTTAACGATGGTGCTGATCTTTAAAGCCGTTTCGCCAACTAATGAACCTGATGCCACAACCGCCCCGGTGGTATCGATACTACCGCCTAACCAGGCACCGGTAACCGCCTGCGAAAATTTAAAATAATGGGCGATGATGGGCATAAAGATCATCATTGGGATAGCAGTGATCAATACCATCGATATTACATAGGATAATTTTTTTGAATCGCCTTTAATAGCGCCGGCGGTAGCTATCGCTGCAGATACACCGCAGATAGATACCGCGCTCGAGATCATCATGGCAATCTCGTCATCAACTTTCAGTTTTTTACAAACCCAGTAAGCAAAGTACCATACTGATGTTACCACCAACAATGCCTGGATCAGGCCCAAAGATCCTGCTTTTAAAATATCACCAAAAATTACACTGGTGCCTAAAAGCACTAAACCTATTTTAACAAACAGCTCGGTTGACAGTGATGATTTTAACCACTCAGGCAGTTTTATAAAATTGCTGATGAGCAAACCTAAAACAAGGCTGAAGATCACTGCCTCAAGGTTAAGCGACTTAGCCTGGCTGCTGCCCGCCAGCACCAATGCCAGTATGGTAACGATATAAACCAACGGGAAACCAAGTGCGTAGTTCTTTACCGATTTACCGGTGATCAGTGCGCCGATGCCTCCGATGATAGCTACGAAAACAAATTGCAAAAGTATTTTAACCAGGTTTACCGAACCCAATACCGTACCGGTTAAATCGGCACCGGTTTTCCAGGCGAAAGTTGGTACCGGTAAAAGCAGGCCTGCCAGCGACAGGATAATGATGAGGGAACCTAAAATAACTACTGCCCAATCTTCGTGCAGGGTTAGTTTAGTAGTGGTGGTTGACATAGTTTAAATTTTATAGTGTGATAATTTGTTATGATTTTATGCTGATGTTAAAAACATTTTTTAGTGCACGTTTGGCCGAATGATAGCCGCACATGCCATGCACCCCGCCTCCCGGCGGCGTTGATGATGAACAGATATAGATCCCCTTCGCCGAAGTGCGATAAGGCGAACGTCGCAATACCGGGCGGGTAAACAGCTGGCCGATATCTATAACGCCACCGTTTATATCCCCGCCGATATAATTGGGGTTATAATTCTCCAACTGGCGGGTATTAAAAGTATGCCTGCCGATGATGCGTTCCCGAAATCCGGGCGCAAAGCGTTCTATTTGTTTTTCGATAATCCCGGTCATATCCTTATTCGATCCGTTCGGTACGTGGCAGTAGGCCCATCCTGTATGTTTACCCTCGGGCGCACGGCTGTTATCAAAAAGGCTTTGTTGAGCTACCATTACAAATGGTTTCTCGGGATGTTGGCCATCCCAGATCTGCTGCTCGCCGAAGGCAATTTCACGCATTGTGCCGCCAATGTGTACCGTTCCGGCTTGCCTCGCCCCTTCCGCGGTAAACGGAATAGCTTCATCAAGCGCCCAATCTACCTTAAAAACCCCCATGCCATAGCGGTAGCGTTCCATTTGCCATTTGTAAAGCGATGAAAACTTATGCCCGGCAATTTGAAGTAATTGTTTAGGAGTAATATCAAACAGGACAGCATTCGCAGACGGCAGTTGATCAAAAGCCGAGATATATGTGTTGGTTTCTATCTTACCTCCTATCGATATAAAATACGCGGCCAAAGCATCGGCAATTTTTACCGACCCTCCTTTAGGTACCGGCCAGCCTTTTAAATGGCCGTTAGCCATCAGCACCAAAGCTATAGCCGATGTAGTTAAATTAGTTAAAGGCTGGATGCTGTGCGCTGCCATCCCGGCCAAAAGCCCTTTGACCTCTTCGGTTTTAAAACGTTTAGCCAAATGGGTTGATGAGGTCAGGGCATCCAATCCAAACACGGCCAAATCAACCGGATGTTTCGGAAACGTAAGCGGGCCTAATACGTCCGCAGCCAAACCGGGCCATGTTTTTACCAGGTGCGCCATTAGTTTGATATAGGCATCCCGGTCGGCACCCAATCCATCTGCCGTTTCGATGATCGATTTTTTAAGTACCGCGGCCGTACCGTTATCAAAGGGATGCGCCGCGGCAACTTCCGGGTAGATATATTCTAAGCCAAATTGCTCCAAAGGCAAAGTCTCAAAAAATGGTGAACCAACCGCCAGCGGATGAATGGCCGAGCAAACATCATGTTTAAAGCCGGGTAAGGTAAGCTCTTCGGTGCGTAGGCCGCCGCCAATTTTGTCCTTGCCTTCCAGCAATAAAACCGAAAGCCCGTGTTGTTGTAATAATATGGCTGCCGCAAGGCCGTTTGGCCCCGAGCCTACTATTACTGCGTCATAATCACGTTTTTCCGGTTTCATATCGGTATCTGTTTTTAGTATTTACCCGCAACCAATTTGCTATCGGTAAGTGCATATTGGCGGTTTACGCGGTCAAGCACAATATACACATCATTTTTCTTGTCGTCTTTACCGGCAAGCACAATGTGTGCTCCTGTGGCATCGGCCGTATAGTTCAATATCATATGCGCACGTTTACGTTTATCTTTTAACTCCTGCGGCACACCACGTTTGCGGCGGGTTGATTGCGCTGCCGGGTCGATAGCCGTTACTTCGTTGCGAATATTTTTCTGTACTTCGGCCGGGATAAATGATTTGGCAATTTTGCCGTTCCCGGTTTTGTCTCCGCCACCGCCATTGTCTCGCCTGCCTTTGCGTTTGCCTGCTTCGGGCAGTTTATCCTGTAAATAAAGTACTTTGTTCACAGTATCGGCATCGTAATAAAAAACCCTTTTACCACCTGCAACGCCCGTAAGCTCGAAGTTACGGTTGATATCCCGCATTGCCGCTCCTCCACCGTTAGACAGATCGAGATTTAATGGCTTGTTAACGTTAAAAGTTAATGACGACCATTTTTCGAACGTTACACCCTGCCATCTCACCGAATCTAAAGGCGAATATGGAATGTCCTGCCCGTTGAGTTTAAACTCAGTTACGTTATAATTACCACGCAACTGTTTCACGCCGCTGGTTGATGGTTGTTTATACGGATCGTACTTAAAGTTTACATACTGCAAATAGTACAGCCAAACCAGGAAAATGCCAATGGTTCCTGTTTTTAAAACAACACGTGTAACTTTCAACCATTTCTGCGTAAACACCGGGATCAGCACAGGTGGTACAGTAAACCGTTCTTTAACTATCAGGTTATAAACAGGCACGGCATCATACCATAATAAAAACGCCGAAAACAGTACAAAATATGAAGCGTAAACATGCACGCCGCCATCATAAGCAAAGTTTACATAAGTGATATCGCCCAAAGCACCTAACAGCAAAATAGCGCCGAAAGTAGTGGTTTTGCGGAAGAACAGCATAGTACCCGCCGCAAGCTCAACAACACCTGCAAAAACCTGGTACCATGGCACAATACCTACCGAAAGCCAGTAAATTTTTTGTGCGGTAAGATCACCAAAATGAGCGTTCAATACTCCTAATGACGGATAAGGCATTTGAACCGGGAACAGCTTTGTAAAGCCGAACCCGATTATGCCTATACCTGCCCTGTACCGCACCACCACGCGCAGCCAGTAATACAGGTTATGATATTGCTTGTTTTTTTTGTCGGCGGCCGTCCAGATGAGGCCGCCTGCAATGCCAATAACAAGCGCTTCAACCCAATCAATATAACCTAACAGGTTATAAGCCGGATTTTGAAATTTGTAAATGCTTGGCGAAAACCGCGCTATATCATACAGGTCGCGGTAATGCAGGTGGAACCAGTTAATGGTTACCAGGTTATTCCACCATTCGCCCGTTACCGGGATACACATAATGATGAAAAAGATGAAAGCAATGCGGAAAGCCACACGCTGGGTAGCAGTCCATTCCTTGCGGGCAGGTTGCTCCCTTATCGGTGCTGCCTGCTCTTGTTTGTTATTTAGCGAGGTTTCGCTGATCTCGCCTGCCTCCGGAGTTATTACGGTTGTTGCCATGATAAATATACTTGAAGGTGTACGTTTAAAGTTTTAGTGCTTTACTCCTGCCCTGTTTTGCCTCTTGCAGAAGATATTTTTTATTAACCTTATCCAACTGCGCGTAAACAGAATCCCGATTATGATCAACCCCTTTCAGGACGATGGTACCGTTTGCAGATCGGGCGTAGTTAAGCGAAAACTGATCGGCCTTGTAGTTACTATTCCTGTTTTTAAGCAGCAAAACGTGTTTCACAGTATCGGCTACATAGCTGTAGTAAGCGCGCCCTGTGGTGCCGTCAAGCTCATACTTGCGGTCATCATTATTCCTGCTGATCTCTTCGGTAACAGATGTATCAGCCTTAAACCTTTTTAATGAGCCAATGCTGATGGTATTCCATTTTTCAAAGACAACATCATTCCAACGGTTAGTATCCGTTTGTGAGTACGGCAGCTGTTTGCTGTTGATCCTGAAATCGCTAACATTATATAAGCCTGCCGCTCCGGCTAAGCCTTTAGCTTTAGGGTATTGATAAATATCGTAATGGTAAGCCGCATAGGTTTTATATCCATACAGGAAAACGAAAAAGAAAATAAACAGGCTTTTAAGCACCAAACGCGATGCGCGCCATTGCCCGCTTAAAGAAATTTTCACGGTATTTGGTGCTGTTGGTTTGCGTAAAGCAACAAGATTATAAATGCGCAAGGCATCATAAGCAGTTAAGATTAAAGCTATGCTGATAAGGTAAAGCGCATAAAGGGCTTCGCCACCATCATAAGCGATGTTGGAGATGAATACGTTGCCCGTAAATATAAGGATAATTACCGCTCCAAACGTTGTTGTTTTGCGGAAGAGTAATAACAGGCCTACAATTATCTCTACCAAACCTAAAAACGATTCATAACCCGGCACAATACCCAGGCTTAATGAAAACAACTTCCAACGGTTAAAATCGCCATAAGAAGTATTTAAATTGCTGATGGATGGCAGCGGCGACTGCATCGGGAAAAACTTGATAAAGCCGTAAGCGATAATGCCAATAGCCAAACGATAGCGCAATATCACCCGCAGCCAATAGTACAGCTTATTGTAGTTCTCGCTCTTTTTATCGCTCAGGCTCCACACAATAGCGCCAATTAGTGCGATGCCCGCTAACAGCGCCCAATCGGCAAGGGTGCCTATACCCCAGGTGCCGGGTGTGGTGCTGCCCGATACAAATTGAGGTGTATAGCGGCTGATGTAAAAAATATCGCCAAAGCTCAGGCTGCCCCATTGAATGCGGAACAGGTTGCCGAAGTACTTCCAATCTAACGGAAGGGCCTGCAGCACAAAATAAATGAAGAAGAACCGAAAAGCTGCCTTTTCGTATCCTTTCCATTTAGTTTGATTGGTGGTTAATGTGCTCATTGTTTTATGTTTTTAAATTAATTTTTCTTTAGAAGATGCCGGGGGGCAGATTAAAACCATCTTACAAGGGTTTAACCTTCGTCATCGCACCCGGCCACCCGACTTTGATGTCTTTAATCATTAATAGCCCGGATTTTGTGTTAAAGCCGGATCAACATTCAGCTGATCAACCGGGATAGGCAGTACAAGCTTGTTAGCATCGGTCACGCCCAATACGGCCGCTGCCCTGCCGGTACGCACTAAATCAAACCAGCGATGACCCTCCAATGCAAATTCTATACGCCGTTCGTTTTCGATAGCCAATAAAATATCGGCCTGTGAGGTAGCGGTTGTTGCTGCTAAGCCGACACGCTCACGCACGGCATTCAGATCAGCAGCTGCCACATCAAGTTTATTGAGTTGTGCGCGGGCTTCTGCACGAATCAGGTATTCTTCGGCTATCCTGATTATGTAAGCCGGATCGGTAGCCGGGCTGCGGTAATAAAGATTACCATACCACAACCCTGCCGATGTTTTCGCAACCAATGCACTACGGTTGCCGCCTATCGCAGGATCATTAACTAAAGCTAAAAATGCAGCGTTTGGTGCCCACTGGCGGGTACCGCTGTTGGCAGGCGGCTGCCATTGCCCTCGATGACCGTTGGTGTAAGTAGCACTATAAGCCAATTCAAAAACCGATTCTTTAGTACCCACCGCGTTATTGGCAAACCATGCGCTGTAAGGTTTTAACAATGTATAATTTTGTACATCGCCCAAAACAAGTGTGGCGTAATTCTCAGCATTGGTCCAGTCTTTTTGGTACAGATAGTACCTTGCTTTTAGGGCGTAAACGGTTTCTTTATTGGCCCTAACCGGGTTTTGTGTTGTTGGTAACGATAGCAACGGCTCGGCAGCGTTCAGGTCGCTTAATACCTGGGCGTATGTTTGCGCTACAGTGCTGCGCTTGATGCCGTTTTTATCTGTGGCCGATATGGTCGGCGTGGTTACAATTTGTACGCCGCCCCAGGTACGAGCCAAATCAAAGTAGCATAGCGCCCTGATAAAATAAGCCTCGCCAAGTAGTTGATTCTTAGCGGCAGTGGTTAGTGTAGCATCCGTAACACCCGGAAGCTTCGCGATTACATAGTTTGCCCTGTTGATGGTGGTATAAATAGCCAGCCAGATGCCGGATACCGTAGCGTTATCAGCTTTTACATTATGATCGATAAATTGTTGTACGATAGATTGCGAACCTGTCCACTGTACATTATCGCCTGATAAATAACCTACTGAAACAAAGTTTACACCGTAGTAATTATCAGCAGATAAAGCTCTGTAAATACCACGCACAGCGGTTTCGGCCGATGCCCTGTCGACAATAGTTTGCGAATCTGACACCGAATCTTTCGGCTGCACATCCAAAAACTTTTTGCAGGAAGCCAGTACAATCAGCGATAAAACGGGGATTGTATATTTTATAGTTTTAAATAATTTCATAATCGTTGCCCTCCTTATAAAGTAATGTTTACACCTAACTGAACTGAACGCGGTTGTGGTGGTGTACCCAGGTCAATACCCTGTACATCCTGCCCCCCGCCTACATTGGCTTCAGGATCAGGACCGGTATATTTGGTGAACAGCAACAGGTTACTGCCAACCACATAAATGCGCAATGCCTGGATATCAATTTTTTGAGTAAGCGCCTTAGGCAGTGTATAACCAAGCGTTAATGATTTCAGGCGGATAAATGAACCATCTTCTAAAAAGCGGCTGTTCTGCTCAAGTGTGTAGTTGTTGCCGTAGGCGGTTAAGCGCGGCACATCGGTAATATCGCCGGGTTTTTGCCACCTGTTTAGCTGGCTGGCAAATATTACACGGTTAGCATCGCGGGTGCCGCCGCCTTCGCCGAAGAAACGGTTTAGATTAAGCACCTTGTTACCCTCTTCAAAGCTGAACAAAAAGCCGGCATCAAAACCTTTATAGGTGATGGTATTACTTAAGCCGCCAAAGTATTTTGGCAGGGCATTGCCAACTATCTGCCTGTCGGCGGTGTTGATCACGCCATCCTTATTCACATCCTCAAATATGGCATTACCCGTTTGCGGATCGACACCTAACTGTTTATACATCCAGAAGGAAAACATCGAATAGCCTTGCTGCATCCTGATCCAATCGCGGCTGTATTGATTAATAGGTACCGGCAGGGTTTTAATTTTATTAACATTACCCGAGATGTTGAAACCGGTGGTCCAGCTAAAATCTTTGGTTTTAATATTGGTAGAGTTGATGCTGATCTCGTAACCTTTATTACTTATTTTACCCGCATTGCTGTAATAAGTACTGTAACCGGTAATAGCAGGTACAGGCAATTGCAGTAAAACATCGCTGGTTTGTTTGCTGTACAAATCAACAGCTACGTTTAAACGATTATTCAGCAGCCCCAAATCAAAACCAACGTTGGCCTGTTTAGTGCTTTCCCATTTAAGGTTTTGGTTGGCCAACTGTTGCGGGGCAGTGCCGGCTTTATCACCTCCGGTTGTGTTATCCGGGTAACCGGCACCACCGGTCCATAGTCCCCGGGCCGCGAAATTGGCTATACCGCCCTGGTTGCCGGTAACGCCATAACTTGCACGAATTTTAAGATCGCTGATGGCGTTAACATTTTTCAAAAAACTTTCTTCCTTGGCTCGCCATGAAGCGCCTATTGATGGATAATATCCCCATTGATGGTTAGTGCCAAATTTTGACGAACCATCTGCACGACCGCTCAGTTCCAGGTAGTACTTGCTGGCATAGTTATAAGAGATCCTCGAAAAGAACGACGACAGATTATACTTGGTCCAGGTTTGATTAGCCGTACGGGTTGACGCCGACGAGATATCTACAAACGAGTTATTAGGAAACCCTGTTCCCTGTGCAGACGTAAGGGCGATAGTATTGCTTTGCAGTGTATTACCAACCACCACATCAAGGGCGTGTTTTTCGGCAAACAAGTGCTTATAAGTTAAAGTTTGCTCGTTAATCCAGGCTGTACTTTGGGTTATGGCTGATGTTGCGAGGCCGTTGGTTGGTGAGGCGCCCAACTGGGTTTTATCATTCCAATATTCCGATTCGTTGTAGTTATTGTAATCAACACTCCAGCTCGAGCGGAATTTTAAATCTTTTAAAATTTCAACATCAGCAAATACGTTGCCTATATAGCGCAGGCTAACCGTATTTACGTTATAATTATTGAGCAATACCTGCAGGTTATCAAAACCGGCATAACGGGCAGGTGTACCATCGGCATTAGTTTCGGGCAAGTAAGTTGGCGTATGCAAGGCCGACTGGAACAAACCGCCGGCCGGACCATCACCCGAGCGGGCCTGGTTGCGGTATGAACGAGACACGCTGTTACTTGTACCTACCTGTACCCTATCGCTGATGCGCTGGTCAAGGTTTACCTTAAAACCAAACCTGCTGAAATCAATAGGCTTGATATCGGCCTGCTGTTTGGTATAACCCGCGCCGATGTAGTAGCGGGTATCTTTCGAACCGCCTTCTAACGAAAGGTCATAATTAGACAGGTTTGCGGTGCGGAACAACTCGCCAAGGCGATCATATGTTTTTTGGTCGGATGGTAAACCCCTCGGTGCAGGCGAAGCTGTAGGGTTATCATCCGCCGCGCGGAACGGTGCAAACTGGTAAGTTTTGATACCCGCGGCGTTACCTGCTGCAAGAGCATCTGCCTCCGAATTGCGGTAAAATTCATTTACAATTTCGGCATGCTGAGGGCCGGTAGTTAATTTCCAAAGCTTACCTTTAGGCTGCCAGGCCAATCCCTGCGAAACATTGAAATTGATCTTTGGTCTTGCGTTATAATTACCCCGTTTGGTGGTTACTATAACCACGCCATTGGCACCACGCGAACCGTATATGGCTGTAGCACTGGCATCTTTTAAAACTTCGATATTTTCGATATCTGAAGGGTTTATATCGGCGATGGGTGATGTTGCCCTGCCGCCGGTATTTACCGTTTGCAAGCTGGTGCTGTTTAAAAACACACCATCAACAATATACAAAGGATCGGCAGTTGCGTTGATAGAGGTTGTACCACGTACCCGGATAAAAATCCCATCACCAGGAACACCGGTATTGGAATTAATTTGTACACCGGATGCTTTACCCTGCAACTGGGCATCAAAACTGGCAACCGGAGTTTTCTTTACTTCATCAGCCTTGATGGTTGATACCGAGCTGATGAGATCCTTACGGGTTTTGGTACCATAACCTACCACAACCACATCATTCAGTTGCTGGGGAATAGGTTTCAGGTAAATCTCGACAGGGCTACCGTTTACAACAATCTCCTGCTGCTCATATCCAATAAAACGAACAATTAAAGTATAGGGGAATTTTTGACCGGTTACAAAATCAAAACGGCCTTCGGCACTGGTTGATACCGCGTGGGTTGTGCCTTTAATAGATACAACAGCACCCGGCAATACATCTTTAGTAGCAGCGTCAAATACGCGGCCTTTTAAAATGGAGTTTACAGTTGCGGGTGGCTCCTGCTGGGCCACTGCTGCAAAAGGCAAAGAAAACAGGAGCAGGAAAAAATATTTGAAAAGTACAGGTGTGTTTTTACGGATAAATATTTCCATATTTAACGAGGTTAAAATAAATGATCAATGCGTTTACTTTAGCTCAGATGCAAACCGGTGGAGTGATTGGCGTTACGTAGCCGGTTTGTCATTGCCACACCGGCAAGGCTTCCTTGCCGGTTTCTTTTTTTATCAGGGGTATAGTTTTAGTTCATAAGCTGTGTTAAAGTACCTTAAAATTCAGATCAGTTTTTTCATAGCGATGCAGGGCCGGCTGGTTAACCCGCTGTAATTATTTTCAATAAACAGATAGTGTTATTTACAACAACAGCACATACATGCATTTGGAGCAATGCGCATTTGTTGTGCCTGTTTAGGAAGTACTGTGGCGGTGGTAAAAGAAGTGTTCATCACTCTTGTTTTTTTAATAGTACGGCGACAAAAATAGGAATTAAAAAATAAACTACAAAACCTATAGACTATATATTTAATTTGTTACAATTCACATTTTGGAGTTTCGCCCGTCCTTCTAATTACTCCAGGTATTGATAATGCCGGCGCGAAGCGATCAAGCGCGTTTGTAGAAAATACTGCAAATTATCTACACATTGATGTAGATGTTAAAAAGAAGATATCAGCTGCCCGACGTTATTAAGAAAAAGAAGGAGCTACCTCGTACTTTATACAAGGCGCTTTTTTGCAGATTAAAACTTTTGGTGATATTTTCTAAAAGCGTGATAAAATGATATAGGCGGCTCGGCCATCATCCCTCCCATCTGTTTATGTAGACGAACAGATCTGTTTGTATCTTTTGTATTCCCGTTGGTAATTCAATTTTAAGTTCCTGTTGTAATTTATGCTTTATGTAAGAGTGAAAAACTCTAACTCATCATCTAAAGCAAGCTAATCCGATATTTCGTTATAGTAAAAGACTACTGTTTTAAAAACACCAGGAATTCAGCGTTTGAATTACAAGGTTTTAACTAAAAAATGTAATTCTTACATTTTACGACATTTTCCTAACAAATTGAGAACATTATTCTAACTTTTCCTTAGATTTTTGACAATTAAAAGCATCATATTCTTGTCAAAAAATTCAATATTCCGTTCATTTCTTTAACATTTTTTCAATTGTGATCGATTGTTATTATTATTAATCGCAAAAATTTAATATTTCTTCAATATTAATTGGTAAAACGTTTTTGTTAATTATATTTGTTAAAACCACTTATAAAAATACGTTCTTACTAAACCGTTTAAGCTACCTGACGTACTTGTTTCGAGATTTGCGTAATTTTAATATACAACCAATATCACCGACATGAAAAACCTAATTTATCTGTACCTCATCTTTCAGAAACCGATCATCTGACAAGACTGCGCCTCAAAATCTACCGTTGAGATTTTAGGCTTCAAAAATTTTATTAATTAACCTAATCACCAAAGGTGAAATAAAACACCTGGGTATGGTCGTTTTTAACGGCGAACCCCGGGGGTGCATAAGTGT
Organism: Mucilaginibacter celer; assembly: GCF_003576455.2. Classification (NCBI taxonomy): domain Bacteria; kingdom Pseudomonadati; phylum Bacteroidota; class Sphingobacteriia; order Sphingobacteriales; family Sphingobacteriaceae; genus Mucilaginibacter; species Mucilaginibacter celer. Next base: position 1,818,349 of record NZ_CP032869.1, on the reverse strand, counting down.
GTGCTGCTATCAACAATATTCGCGCAGATTATTCTTGATTTGTTGTTTTATTTACCTGTAAATCAATTCTATGAAAAGAAAACTACATTCTACTTAGTGTAACGGAGCGTGTTATCTGCAAACCCATTTGCAGGCATAACAGCACGTGGCCCGTCAAATCAAAAAAATTATTTCACAAACTAAAAGATCCATTCATTATGCGATACTTATGGCTGTGCTTTGTGGTTTTTGCAGCGATTACCACAAATGCACTTACATGCTTGGCTAAGGGGAATGAGGGTAAAAAAAGCAGGATAAAACGTTCTGCTTTCTATAATAAATCCTACATCCATCGGGATACAACAACAAAGGATACATTACTAAAAGATAGTATGAATAATATTATCAGGCGTACTTTGTATAATAAACTGGCGGATAGTGTTACCAAAAAACCTTATGACCTGTCGAAGTTTCCCGCTGTATCCCTGCAGCAACTTTTAAAAGGGCAATTTGCCGGCCTTTATGTGCAGGAGCCCTCGGGCGAACCCGGTACTGTTCAGAATATGTTTATGCGCGGCGCACCCATGCCGTTGCTTTCTCAGCGGGATGTTTACCAGTCGCAGCCGCTGGTTGTGCTGGATGGGATCCCATTGGTAACAGAGCATCCCTTTGCTTATGATATTCAACTATATGACTATAACAGGTTGGGGACGGCTACCAACCCGTTTGCTCATATTGACATGAATAATATTGCCTCTATCGAGGTATTGAAAGACCTGTCGGCCACCGCAGTTTACGGGCCGCGCGCAGTTAACGGCGTCATCGTTTTAACCTCAAAAACGCCGGTAGCTGCCAAAAGCATCACTTTTGATTCGTATATAGGCCTCGCACAGCGTCCGCATGTAAATACCATCAACGGCAAGTATGAAAATGCTTTCAGGCAGCGCTTTTATGACCTTTATACCACCAATGGCAGATACTCGGATGATGAAAATTATCCCATCTACCTGAGCGATTCACTGAATAATGTTTACAGCGGAAAATCTGACTGGAGCGACCTTTACTATCGCAACGCGGTTGTTTACGGTATAAACTTTGGTATTTCGGGTGGTACTGACCGGGCCAACTTCCGGTTCTCATTGGGTGATCTGAAAAACAATGGCATTGCTGATGGAACTGTGCTAAACCGTTATAGCGCCATGTTCAACATCAACATGAAACCAATTAAATGGTTATTGTTTTCGGCTATGGTAAATGCCAACCGGCTGGACCGGCAGCGCAATAAATACCTGCGCGACAGGTTTGCCCAGATCAATTACTTCCCCGATCTCAGCGCCCCATTGCCACCCAACAAAGAGTACTATGCCGATTACCTGGCGCAGTACAAAAAAGGTTTTGATAACAACAAAATAAACATTGTTGATGGCTATGCCAAAATAGGCATCGACCTGGGGAGATTTAAGTTTACAACCACTTTTAACGTGGATTATAATGAGGGCTATCGCGATGTATTTTACGCGCGTACCCTTTTACAGGGCAACAGCTATGCATCCAATTACTTTGGTTACAGCCAAAGGATAATGGCCGACAATAAGGCAAGCTACGATCTGACCTTGAATAAGGTGAACGATTTTCATTTTGAGGTTGGACAATCAACTCAATGGGATACTTATAAGTATAGCAATGCCTATGCTTACAAAGGCGTGAATGACTATATCAAGATCGACTTGCTGGATTCTAACCCCAAAAATCCGGATGGATCTGATAATCCAAATTACTTAAACCCAACTGCCTTCCCGCGTGAGTTAACCTTCCGTTTTTTAGATAAGATAAGGCATAACCTGGTTTCGTTTTATGCCAAAACCGATTATTCATTTAAAGAAAAGTATTTTATATCGGCCACTGTGCGCGCCGACGGATCATCCAATGCCCAGCCCACAAGCAGGTGGTTTTACTCGCCGGTGCTATCTGCAGCCTGGAATATAAAAAAGGAATTGTTAGATAACAGCACGATTATAAACGATCTCATTTTAAGGGCCAGCGCAGGCCGCTTAGGCCGCCTTAACGCTTTTGATAATTACGCGCAAGGCCCTCAGTACACAGCATCTGTTGGTTATACCGGCAATTTAACCGTGCCCGGGTATAACGCGTTTGGTGTGCTTACCAGGCCTTATGCTACCGGTTGGGTTGGTTATGGCATCCCGTGGTCGTACTCTAATCAGTTGAATATCGGTGCAGATGCCGGTTTCCTAAATAACCGCCTGCACCTATCGGTTGATTGGTACCTGAAACAGGAAAAAAATTTACTGATAGGCATCCCGGCTTTTGCCGAGTATGGCTACAAACAGTCGATAGAGAGCGGGATGGCTGTGAACAATAGCGGTATAGATGTATCAATATCTGCCGATATCATCCGGAACACCAATTTTGGTTGGACATCATCCTTAAACCTTAACCGTAACAGCAACAAGCTAAAGGCATTGCCAAGGGGCTTAAATCAGATCATTGTTAATAACAGGCTGTTAAAAGTGGGCAGCCCGGTTGATCAGTATTGGTTGCTGATTAACGACGGCATTTATAAATCAGAAAGCGAAGTACCTGTTGTAAACGGACAGCCCCTTAAATACAACGGTATAGCCCTGCATGCCGGCGACCCAAGATGGCGAGACATCAATGGCGACAACGCAATTGATAATAATGATAAGGTATTAAAAGGACATTCGCTACCAAAACTCTCAGGTGGGTACGATAATAATTTCAGGTATGGCAACTGGAATTTGAACATCAACCTTTACTTCAACCTGGGCCGCGACCTGATACACCAGGAAATGGCCAGCCGCTTTGACTTTATTAACCGCGAAGGCAACAGCGATGTAAACTCGGTTAAAGAGATCACATTTTGGGAAAAACGTGGAGACTATAATAAATACCCTTTGTATAACCCCTGGAGCACAGTTATCCCCTACCGGGTTGATCAGGATCTTTTCCTTGAAAACGCTTCATTCCTGAAACTGCGAACAGTTTCTATCGGGTATGATCTTACCAAAGCCATGCGCCTTAAAAAAATCAGGCTAACCAGGTTTTATGTGTATGCCACAGCCAATAATGTGTTTACTATAACCCCATACACCGGCCAGGATCCTGAACTGGTAAGCTATGATGGCTATGATACAGGTTATGGCCTGCCAATACCAAGAACCTACACCCTTGGGGTAAAAATGGAATTATAATATGAAGAACGATAACAAAAATCATGTTGTAAAAATGAAAAAGACATTATGTATCGTCCTCGTCCTGTTTAGCGCTGCAATAGCAAGCTGCAATAAAACATTGGATATCGACTCGACGCGGGTTGTGGGCGAAAAAAACATGTGGAATAAGCTTGAAGATGCACGGGCCGGCATATTGGGTGTGTACGCGCTTACGCGTGCCGCGCTATCTGATAATGATGGGCACTGGCTTTATGGCGATGTGCGCACCGGCGAATTTATCAGCCCCAACCGGCAGGATCTGAAAGCGATTTCAAGCAACCAGCTCAACGCATCCTACCCTACCGTTGATGCTTTATCCGACTGGACAAGGTTTTATGCCATCATCAACGCTGCCAACATTTTTCTTGAACGCGTAGGTGATGTAAAAGCGGCCGATAAGCGGTACACCGAAAATAATATGATAGTAGATGTTGCCCAGGCTCGTTTTCTGAGGGCTTTCACCTACTTCTATATCGTAAGGATTTGGGGGGATGTGCCTTTCATTACTTCATCTCACGATGGCAAGTTTGAAAACCAGGCCCGCGAAAGCGGCGGCAAAATATTAATCTGGGCGCAACAGGAAATGCTCAAAGCAGCCGCCGATCTGCCTTTTGTATACAGCAATAACGATGTTCAGCAGCCGGGTAATTACTATAATGAAAACTCGACCCGCTGGGGCGGTGCTTTAGCTACAAAAAACACAGCCTATGCGGTTCTGGCCCATTTGGCGGCCTGGCAGGGAAACTATACGGAGGTAGCTACCTACACCAAATTTGTGGAAGATAACTATGGCAAAAGCGGTATCAATTTTCAAAGCACGGAAGACCTGACCAAATCAAACGGTTTCTTTTTCAATAAAAACACCAGCCAGATGTTTGGTTTCAACTCGGATTGGGGACATGTTGAAGGATCTGTAGCCGGTCACCTCGAGGAATTAACACTGGCCGAGCCTGTAGTAAATAAAAAGGTTCCGGATATCTATATGCCTAAAGATACCATTCTGAAAATATTCGATATGCCTAAAGACGAGCGCTTTAGTATTGATACCCTCGGCCAGCCACGCAGCGAGCGATACTTTACCAATATCAATGGCAAGTATCCCATTTTCAGCAAGATAAAGGTGATTCAGGGAGGCGTTTCTGATCCTACCTTCAGGTACTTCACCAGCGCATTGATTTTTACAAGGATAGAGGATGTGGTACTGCTCAGGGCCGAGGCGTTGGCTGTATTGGGCGATGTGAACGGAGCCATCAATGAAGTAACTTCTATAATGACCCGACGCGGCATGACAGAAATTACTATCGACAGTAACCAGGATATTATCGAACTGATATTTAAAGAACGCCACCGCGAACTGATGGGCGAAGGCCAACGCTGGTACGATCTGGTCAGGTACAACAAGATCAAACAAAACAACCCGGCATTTCTCAAACTCATCAATTCGCAGGGAATTTACTGGCCGGTATCGCGTAAGCTCATCGCACAGAATAACCTGTTAACTCAAAACCCATTTTGGAAATAAACTGACCATATATGAAAAAGTTGATAAAATATATGTGTGCCTTAACGCCGGTGTTTGTTGCAGCCCTGCTGCAAACCGCCTGCAAAAAGGACGGCGGTTATCACGACGCTACAGGCACAAACTCAAAATTTGCCGGCAACACCTACGAGTATCTGAAAAGCAAACCCGGTGTATACGATTCATTGCTGGCGGTAATAAACAGGATGGGCCTGCAACAAACCTTGATGGACAGCAACGTTACCCTATTCGCAGTTACCAACCCAAGTTTTCAGCTGGCCATTAATAACCTTAATACGTTAAGAAGGCAAAGCGATAAAGATCCGCTTTTTTTGGCAAAGATTGACGGTGTACAATTGGATACCATGGTTTCTTACTACATAATCAGGGGTAAAAAAACAACAGACTCGTTGCTGCTGCAGGATGGGCTCGATCTTCCGAGCGTGCGTTTTGGATATCCTATGCATGGCAAGGTTGTTAAAATATCGGCCTCCGGCCTTAACGGCGGCGGCCCGGATGTTATTGAATTCAGCAATACCAAACGGAGCAAGTTTGTCAGAAACTGGTCTACCACCACAACGGGTTCTAATAACATCAGTACCAAAAACGGGATCGTGCATGTGGTGAGTCCTGATCACATTTTCGGTTTTGATGAATTTGTATCGCGCTTAACCTTTGTTCCGCCTCCGCCAAACCTCATGACGCTGATAGGCGGCAAGCTTACTGTTTTAAGAGATAACAATGGCGGCCCGGATAACGGCGAAGGCTCTAAAAAAGTTATCGACGGCGATGACCATACCAAATTCCTTGCCGAACTACAGGGACGCTTATGGATGCAGTTTGAGTTGAATGAACCGGCAGTATCGGGTGTTTACACACTTACCTCTGCCAATGATGCTCCTGAACGTGACCCACGTGCATGGACTTATGAAGGCTCAAATGATGGTAAAATCTGGACTGAGCTGGATCGCCGCAGCAATTTCTTTTTTGAGGAACGATACCAGACCAAAGTTTTCAGGTGCCCCAATACCACACCTTATAAGTTTTACCGGGTAGATATTACCGAGCTGCGCGATGGTGGCCTTTTCCAACTGGCAGAATGGACTATCAATAAAGTGAAGTAAAGATGGAAGATCAAAATATTAATGCGATAAAAAAACGAAAAGACATGCGAGCATTCATAAAAATGGGATCCGTAGCTCTGCTGGTTGTTGCAGCCGCGCTGAGTAGTTGTAAAAAGATGTACGGGATTCCGGATGAGAAGGATTACCTGAGTAACAATGTAAACTACGCCAACAAAGTTTTTGAACCAATTTTAGGGCGCACCACTTTAATGGGTGGTTTTAATGGCGATAACTCAACCCAACCATTGAAGTTTGAGATTATTAACGCGCGATTTGGCGATGGCAGGCCGGTTACCGATCTGTTTCAAAAAAAGCCAACCTATGTATGGACGGCCCCTTACAACGGGCTTGAAAAAAGCCTGGCCGAGATTGAGGCCAAACGGAAACTGGAGGATCATCCTTTGTTTGAAGTACGTTCGTCGGGCGAGTTCATTATGTGGGGCTCATCCACCAACGCGCTCATCACGCCAAGGGCAACTGACAGTACCAACTTTCCGCAGGATACCCGTTTTTTTGATGTTAAAATAACTAATACAGGCGGCAGCACCGTGATTCGCGATTTGCAGGTAAGACCGTTCCGCGAGCGCCCTTATGAGCCTTCTGATGATTTTAACATTTATTCAGGTTTACCGGCACCACACCCAAAAACGCCTTATAACCCGGCCAGCCGCAACTACATCAGACCGTTTTTAAATGGTGTGATAGGTGCCCAAACCGATATCGCGCTGCAAAGTAATGATGATAAGAAAGATGTGGTGGTTTATATCCGTCCGTTTACCGGTGGCACCGGCAATTCGCTCAGGTTCAAATTCCTGAACAAAGATTCGGTAGAGATGAACCCGGCCTTATTTAACGAAACAACCTGGGATAAAATAGTGCACGGGTTTAACATGCAGAAAACCAACACCTATGTGCAATACGATGTAGCCTACCCTATTCCATTGGTTGAGATCTCAACAGTTTATGCGCCCGGAGGAACCCGCGACCATGCCGAATTTAAATACTCACGCATTGGTTTTGGCGGCACACGGGTAGTGGCAAGTTTCGGGATAGATTTCGCCATCTACAAAAAAGGCGATTGGGAGATAGTATTCCACTTTTTGAAGGACAATCCAAAGTTTGAAGACGAATAACCGATTAAAGCTTATCACGATGAGAAAACACATACTATTTTATATAGTGCTTGCCGTTTGCATAACGCTGTTCTGTACAGAGGCTTATGCACAGGCGCAAAATATAACGGTTACCGGCACGGTGCTTGAAAAAGCAACTAACAAAATTTTGCCCGGCGTAAATATATACCTGGGCAATAAAGGCCTGATACAAACCGATTACAAGGGAAAGTTTACCGTCTCTGTGCCGGCTAACAGTACCCTTACATTTACGTTTGTAGGTTTTGTTACCGAAAAAGTAAAACTCGAACCCGGGCAAAAAAACATAACGATAATGATGACCGAGGACAAGAAGGGCCTTAATGAGGTAATTATTGTGGCCTACCAAAACAGGAATAAGGAATCATCTCCGGGTGCTTCCGTTACCATAACAGCCAAGGATATTCAGGATGTACCGACATCAAACGTTGAAAACCTGCTGCAAGGTAAAGTAGCTGGTTTAAACGTTCAAAACAATACAGGTGCTCCCGGTTTCAGAGGATCGGTACAGGTGCGTGGTTTATCAGCCCTGAGTGTATCGGGCAGTGGCAGCGAATCATTCCTCCAACCTACTTCGCCGTTGTATATTATTGATGGGGTGCCCCTGGATGCCGATAAGGCCGCGGAGTTTGGTTTCCAAACCCAGGGACCGGGTGTAAGCCCGCTTTCATTGATCCCTGTAGAGGATATCCAGAGCATCCAGGTAATGAAGGATGCGCAAGCCACCTCTATGTATGGCTCGAGGGGTGCCTACGGTGTAATTATCATTACCACCAAGCGGGGAAACTCAAAAGTGCCAAGGGTGCGGTATACAGGCAACTTCTTTGTTAACGCTACTCCGCAACTGCGCGCAACAATAGGCGGCAATGCCGAGCGCCGGGCAAAAATTCAGCAAATCTTATCCAACGCTACCATTATTGATGAGCTACGGAGACTGGGGCAAACCGGGTTCCTGGCAGATAGCTTGAACGCATACTGGAACAACTCAACCAACTGGCAATCCATTTTTTATGGTACAACGCACAACCAAAGCCATAACGTAGCCTTAGACGGCGGAAACGACCGCTTTAACTACAAGGCCAATATGGGGGTTTACTCAGAAAAAGGCGTTATCAAAAACACCGGATTCGACAGGTATAACCTGAATATGAATATGGAGTTTAAGCCGAATGATAAGTTCAGGTTTTTCGGTTCGTTATTCGGCTCGTTGGGTAGCCAGGCCAAAGGCAACGGCGTTGGCTTGCTGCAACAAGGCGTAGCCGCTAACGGACAGGCTTCTACCCTGTTGCCTCCGCCCTCCTTTTATCTCTCGCCAGATGGCGTTACATCTGCTCTGCAAACGCAGAACAGTAACAGCACCAGGAACATCCGTACCAATGTTGACGGGCGCTATGAGTTTATCAAAGGGCTGGCGCTTTCCTCAAGCATCAGTTATGATTACACTTCGGATGCCGAATCCACGTTTACACCTGCGGCTGCTAATGCTCAGTTTGCACAGATCTATGATTATGCGGGCCGTAATTACACCTTGTATAATCGTAACGCCATTACTTATGCCCATACGTTCGGTGCAGATCATACCATCTTTGTTAATACATTTAATGAGATCTATAAACAGGGGGGCCAAAGCGGTATCATCAGGCAAACCCGTATCCCTAACGATCAGTTGCAGGGCCCAGTAGGTTCCGACTCGTATAACTCACGGGGGGGGGGTGTATTATCAAATTACAGAAACGCCACTATCGCATCCTTTGCGGGCTCTTTTAACTACGATTATAAAAAGAAGTACGTGCTGGAACTATCTTACCGACTGGATGGTACATCCTCAAACGGCCTGGAGAATCCATACTCAAAAAACCCTGCAGCAGGTTTCAGATGGAATTACTACAAGGAAAACTGGTTTAAAAACTGGGACTGGCTTACCTCAGGCGGCTTAAGGTTATCCTGGGGCCAAAACATTGTGCCAACCGGTACTTTACAAAGTATTTACGGTTTGTACAACCTGAATGGCAATTTCAACAATAACCCAACCATCGGTATTAACTATGAATTTATACCTAACCCGGCCTTAAAGCCAACCACTACCACCCAATATAACCTTGGGTTTGATATGACGATTTTGCAGGGTAAAGTCGACCTAACGTTTGATACCTATTACAAAAAGGTTGACAATTTATTGTTCGACAGGTTTTTGTCCAATAGTACGGGCTTCCAAAAAAAATCAAGTAATGATGTGTCCATTGCCGATTTTGGTTATGAGCTGATGCTAACTGTAAGGCCGCTAACTGCTAAAGATTTTAATTGGACGGTATCATTTAACGGCGCTATCAACCGCGACTACTTGCTAAGGTTACCTGCCGAATATAACGGACAATATATCAAATTCGATTATAACAACCGTCAGCACATCGTTTTCAGGGTGGGTAAAAATACCTTATCAAACTATCTGCTAACAAACCAGGGCGTTTATTCAACAGATGGCGATGTACCTGTAGACCCTGTTACCGGCAAAAAATATCAAACCGGTGGCCTCGCCTTTAAAGGAGGCGATCCGAGGTTTAAAGACGTTAACGGCGACTATATCCTTGACGACCGCGATTATGAAATAACCGGTAACTCGCAGCCATTAATTACCGGCGGTATGTCTACCAATATCAACTATAAAAACTTCGGGTTGAATATTTATGCTACGTATACAGCCAAGAGAACGATATTGAATAACGCCCTATCGGATAGGTTATCCATCATGCGCGATCCTTACGCTTTATTAGCGGCTGTACCGCTGGATGATTTGGATATATGGCGAAAACCGGGTGATCAATCTAAATACCCTAACCCCTACGCCTTTTCGCGGTTTAACCAGATCCAGCCGCTCCGTTCCGATCAGAGTTTGTGGCAGGAAGAAGGCTCATACCTCAAAATCAACACGGTTACGCTATCCTACATGTTCGACAGAAAATTTGTGCGACAGTTTGGTTTTAACAACGTGAGGGTTTATTTCTCAACCAATAACCTGATCACATTTTCGGGATATAATGGACCAAACCCCGAGAACGTGACCTCTCTTGGCCGGGATATATCAAGCGGTTACCCGGTGCCGCGCACTTATAATTTAGGTTTAAATATCGAACTCAATACAAGTAAATAAAACTCAAGATCATGAAAAAAAGTGTTATATACATTTTAGCGGCGGCGGCAAGCTTGTGTTTACCATCCTGTAAAAAGTTTCTGAACGTACAGCCCATTGATAAATTAACGGGTAATAACTTTTACCAATCGAAAGATGACGTGGTGGCCAATATTTACGATATGTCAAGAGCTTTTTTTGGCAAAGTCAACGAAACGCATTTTATAGGCGCCACAGGCGAATACCGCTCGGGCGAGGTTATGTACGAACCGCAATCAGACAATGGGCCTGCACGTGCATACGTTGAAGTATTGGGCCGGAATGATCTGATCAGGCTGTTGGCTGGAAACCAACCCTGGAATTTTTACAACTTTGATCGTATTACCGATTGGACAGGTTATTACCAGGTAATCCAAAGCGCCAACATCCTTATTTCAAAACTGGAAACGGGCGTTCCGGGCGTATCAGAGGTTGAAAAAAAGCAATTTGAAGGTGAAGCGGCTTTTATCCGCAACCTTGCATACTTTTTTATGGTGCGGCTTTATGGTGATGTGCCTTATTATACTGATGCTTTCCACTCAACAGCCTTACCTCGTGAAAACATGGTGTCGGTTTTAAACAAATGCATCGCCGATCTTAAAAAATACAAAGATGGTTTACCGTGGACTTATTCCGATCCAGCATTAAAAGGTGTAAGGGCAAGCCGGGGAAGCGTTATCGCGCTGATCATGAACATGAACATGTGGAATGCCGGCTTTGACAAACCCAATGCAAACAAATATTACCAGGAAACTGCCGATTTTGGACAGGAACTGATTAAAAGTAATGCTTACAGGCTGCTGCCAATAACCGAATGGGCTACGGTTATCAAAGGCCGGTCGGACGAGAGTTTGTTTGAGTTTTACCGCAGTATAAACTACGGCGATCAGAATACCAATGTTGCCCCTATCGGTGATATGTTTCTGCATTACCCATATAAAAGACCGGAGTATACCCACCGTATCAGCTTTGCTTATTTCAGGGCCGAGTATATGCAAAAACTATATTCTGGTACTGCTGATAAGCGTGCAACTATATGGTTTAATTCAGACATCTACGCCGATAACGGAAAGTTCATGATGCTGAAATTTGCCCAAAACTCTTTTGCAACCGGCGAGGAAGACGCTAATCCCGATAACACCTTTATGATATTCAGGTATGCGGGCGAAATTCTGCTTTGCGCGGAGGCACTTGCCGAACTGGGACAGGATGATCAGGCTATCGCTTTAGTAAACAAGATACGGGCCAGGGCCGAAGCTTCGCTCTACACCGGTGGCGGCGGACAGGATCTGAAGGATTTTATCTTTCTGGAAAGATCGCGCGAGTTGATGGGCGAAGGACACCATTATTTTGATTTGGTGCGCACCCGGCGGATTATGAACAGCGAATGGAGTTACAATGTATTAACGCTGGATAAATTTAACCGGGGTGCCTGGACATGGCCTATCAATAGTAACGCGTTGGCCAATAACCCCTTTATGTCGTTAAACATGTATTGGGTTAACGGAGGTAATTAAGCAATCCCTAAGAAGTAATGAAAAGCAATATGAAAAATATAATTATTGCGTTTGCCGGACTTTTACTGGTACTTACCGGCTGTAAACGCGATGAGTACTATAAAGACGGAGGCAAAGCCAAGGCCGACTATCCCGGCGATATGCTGCAATATTTGCAGGATAAAGCAGTGCCGTTTGATACCATTGCCCAGATTGTAAAACTGGCCGGTATGGAAGAAACATTCCGCAAAACCGATTTTACCTTTTTTGCGCCGGATGATGATGTGATCAAAAGAACCATCGGCAACAACAAAACCAGGGGATCATTAAATAAATTTTTGTTTGATGCCGGGCGCGACACGGTGAAAAATCTATCGGATATCGATTCGGCCATATGGAAAAAGTACCTGCAGCGGTATATGTTTAAAGGCATTAACCGCCTTAAAGATTATCCTCAAATAGATATCAACCTGCAAAACCAGTATCCGGGAGCGCTTTATTATGCCTACAGCGGCGATGTGCTGAACATTGGCGTGATATATGACGATGCCAATAACATCAAATATATTGGTCCGCGTACACTGGTAATCAGCTATATCTACGATATCAATAACGCGCAGAACGCGGTTTTCCGGAATAAGATCTCATCATCGGATATCAAGCCCAAAAATGGCGTGGTGCATACCCTGCAGTACAACGAGGCCTACTTTGGGTTTAACCAGGACGATTTTTACCAGGAGATCTACTTTGCAGGCCTTCACCATTCCGATTAAAACATTAGCAACAATATTTTTTCAATGGTAATCAATTGAAATATGAGAAGACTTAACTATATCATCATGCTTGTCCTGCTTGCACTCGGCATAGAGGCATGTAAAAAGGATAAAACAATTTACTCCGAACCTTACGGGGAAGGAAAGCCGCCTTTAGGCGTTACCCTAAGCCGCGACGCAGTACCAGTGCCGGCAGTTGGGGGGGTAGGCACCGAGGTTACGTTTAAAGCAACCGGCCTTGTGGCTTATAAAGACAAAATAAAGTTTATGTTTAACGGCGAACCCGGCCAGGTTACCGAAGTAACAGAATCAACCATCAAAGTGAAAGTGCCGCCGTTTGGCAGTACCGGTATTACATCGATAGCTATTGATGATCAGTTGGTGCTTGGCCCCCTGTTTAAAGTATCCGGATTAATTAATATCGACCCTTCTTTCAGGGCTACGGCGGGAGCAAACGGTGGTGTAAACCAGGTTTATCCGCTTGCTGATGGCCGTAACCTTGTACTGGGATGGTTTACCAATTATGATAATAAAGGGATCATAACGCCGCTTAACCGCATAGTAAGAACATCGGGCGATGGCGAGTTCGATCGCACTTTCCGTACAGGTAAAGCCGCTAACGGTTCATTATCAAGGGTTATTGAACTTGGCGGAAAGTACGTTATAGCCGGGGGTTTTAGTGGCTACAACCAACGCACCGAAAACATCAGCAATATTACAACCTTAAATGTTGATGGCAGTATTGATACCATCGGCGTAAAAACCTACAGACGACCATCGCAAACGGATACTACCAAGTACTTTCCGAAGTTTAATGGCGGCACTAACGAGTATATCTCTAAAATATACAAGCATCAAAATAAAATACTGGCAACCGGGAGTTTCAGGTACTATGTAAAGCGGGTTTATACCGAACATAACCATGATTTTACCCGCGATACGGTGATCCTGGATAGTACGGAGATCAGGCAGATTGCCCGTTTTAACCTGGATGGATCGCTTGATAAAACGTACCGCTTTAACATAGCAACCAATAAAGGCCTGCCTTCGGCAAATGGCCCTATCGAATCGTACATGCATACCGACGCCGATCAGCTGGAAAAACTGGTGTTGTTTGGAAGCTTTACCACGTTTGATCAAAAAACCGCCGGCCGCCTGGTGCGCTTAACAGCCGCCGGAGCCATCGACGATTCGTTTAAAACAGGTACAGGTACCGATAACAGTATCTCATCCTTAACCTATAACCCGATTACTAAAAAATACCTCATAACCGGCATATTCAGAAATTATGATGGCAAAGCGGCTATCAGCATGGCGCTGGTTAACCTGGATGGTACACTCGATCAAACTTTTGTGGCAAAAACATTTGAAGGCGGTTATCCCGGTTTCGCACGCCAGCTTAATGACGGGCTGATAGTAGTGAGCGGCAGTTTTAAAAAGTATGATAATGTTACCCGTAACGGTTTCATGGTATTAAACACCAAAGGTGAGCTTGCAGCAGACTACAATAGCACCGGGCCGTTCTCAGGTTCTTTGTATGATATCATTGAAACCAAATCAACCGATGGTAAACGGGCATTATTGCTGATAGGCAATTTCGACAGATTTGATAACATACAGGTTAGCAACATTATACGCGTAACCATCGAATAATTTTTTATGACAACCTATAATTTATAAAGAAATGCAGAACAGGAAAAAATACAAGGAGATCATTTTTTCGATTATTTGTGCATTGGCCGTTGTTGCAATATCATGTAATAAGGATTTTGTGCGTACCCTGCCCGATAAAAAATATACAGATACTGCTAAAGCATCGTTTGGCGAGCGCAAGGTTCTGTACCTGATAGTTGATGGTGCAAGGGGATCATCGGTAAATAGCGCCAATGTACCCAATATAAAGGCATTGCTGCCAAGCTCTATCTACAGCTGGGTTGCCCTGAGCGATCCGGATTCGACGCGGGATGTAAGCAACTGGGCCAATATGCTAACCGGTGTAAAAAAAGAAAAACACAAGGTGTTATCAGACGATTTTGCCGGGAACAACCTTGCAACTTACCCGGTGTTTTTTGAAAGGATAAAAGAAGAAAAGCCGAATGCCAAAATTGTTTCTTTCGCTTCATCGGCCACTTTTAAAAATAAGTTAACGCAGGGCACTACAGCAAGCGAACTGTTCAGTACCGACGAGCAGATTAAAACCGCTGTAGTTAACAGCCTGAATACCGATACGGCACAATTGATAGTTGGCCAGTTTAATGATATCAGGGAGGCCGGAGCAAAATACGGATATAATAATTCGTTCCCCCAGTATAAAGCCGCTATCGAAAAGTTTGACGGCTATGTAGGCGAGATCATCGACGCCCTCAAAAAAAGGAAAAACTATGCCAATGAGGACTGGCTGGTGGTGATTGCTTCAAGCGGTGGCGGAAAGTTTAATATTCCACCAAATGAAAATGACAACACCGTTTTCAGTAACACGGCGGCCAATACATTCACCATTTATTACAACCCGAAATATAAACAAAGGATTATAGGTAAACCATTTACCGGCAACAGGTACCTGGGGCGTACTGTACGTTTGAAGGATACCGGTATAAGGGCCGAGATAGATACCGCCGATATTTTTAATATAGATGATACTACCAAATTCACCATCGAGCTGAAGGTTAAAAAGAATGAGGATAAATTCTTCTGGCCAAGTATTTTGGGTAAAAGGCCCGAATGGTCATCCGGGCACCCGGGTGTTGGCTGGGTAATTTATCTTGAAGATACTTACTGGTATTTTGAATACCGGGGTACCAAGGATGGCGATTATCACCAGTGCCGCGGCGGCGATTTACCAAAAGGCCAATGGCAAAACCTTTCGGTTAAATGTGAAATACGTGCGGGCAGGCGGTATATCAGAACATATACCAACGGGGTTTTCAATAATGAATTAGATATAACCGAATCAGGAAGCCTCAGTAATAACAGTAAGCTAAAACTGGGCTACTTAAATGGTAATGGACACGGCACGCCGGATGTATACGTAACAGATATCAGGTTTTTTAAGGTAGATGTACCCGATGCCGTGATTGGAAATTACGCCTGCGAAACCTCCATCAGCGAAGGCCACCCCTACTACACTTTTTTAGCAGCCTACTGGCCGGGTACAGACGGCCAGGGCGACAGGATCAGAGATGTTGGTCCGCAGGCGCGGGATTTTAAATTGAAAGGTAATTACCAATGGGAGGATTTTAATGACCTGATTTGCCCGCCGCCGGCAGGAGCACTTGCCCAGTTTGTTCCGCAAACGGCTGATATACCGGCCCAGATCATAAACTGGTTCAGGATCCCCAACAGGCAAGCCTGGGGACTTGATGGCCGCGTTTGGCTTGATCAATAGATGATAACCATTAAAAACTAAATTATTTGATGATGAAAAAATACAGCTATGTTTTGCTTATCGGATTAATGATCCTGGTAGCGGCAGCCTGCAAAAACAATGCACTTGATGATCTGAAGCCAATCCCCAATACCGACAGGGATATTTCAGGTGCAGGTGCAAATACCGGCGATGCAACCGCCGGGAACGAAATAGTTAAAGTGCCATTTAAAATATCCTTATCGGGGCCTGCAACCAAAGCATTCCAGGTGGGTGTAACGTTTAACAATGATACAGTAACCAAGCTGATTGCAAATGGCACCCTTAAAAACACGGTAATGTTGCCTGCCGGAGCAATTGACTATAATAGTGTTATCAATGTAGCATTCGGCTCGGATACAGCAACATCGGTTGCCAGCATCAGGTTATCGGCCATAGAGGCTAATTATGGCAAAAAAGTGGCTTTTGCGTTTAAACTTACGGCACCTGGCAAGGGCAACCAGATTAAGGGCGGTCAATCAAACATCCTGGTGGTGCTTGATACCAAAACGCTTATTAAAGAAACGGATATTCATTACCTGTCGCTTTTAAATGGCGGCGGCATTATGGATGTCGATTATCAAAAAAACTACACAACATCGCCTGCAGGCATCACTATCCCATTAACAGTAAACCTGGCAGGTGTACCGGCCGGTGCGTTTAACGTGAGTGTAAAACTGAATATGGATACGATAGCTGATTTGGTAAGCAAAAAAGTACTGCCAGCCAACACTATCGCGCTTAAACCCGATCAGTTTAACATTGATACCCAGATCAGGGTAAACTCCAATGCCAGTACCGCCGTAATCCGTTTATCCATTGGATGGCCTGTTTTTGATGCGAATATAGTTGCCAACAAACGCTTTGGCTTTGTAGTGAGTTTGGTTAATCCTACAAAACACATCCTGCATCCAACAAACAGCAGACTGATAGTTTTGGTACAACCGGAAGTTAACCTGGATAACAACTCGTACATAACCGGTAACGGAACGGGTTTAAAAGCTGAATACTTTTCAAACAACCAACTACTTGATTTTGACGGCAGAAAGCCCGATCTTGTACAAATAGAACCCACCATTGATTGGCCCAACGACGGGGTTTGGCAGGCTGCGATACCAGGCATCAGTCATGATAATTTCTCCACCCGGTGGACCGGCGAGTTCCTTGCACCGGTTAGAGGCGAGTACGTGTTTTGGCAAAACGAATGGGACGACGGATCGAGATTATTTATTGATGGCAAGGCCATTATTAACGATTTTACCACCGAATGGGATAAAGATAGCCGCAACGCCAAAATATTTTTAGAACGTGGTAAACGCTACAAAATAGAGGCCGATCATCGTGAAAACGTAGGCGGCCAGCGTGCCCGTTTAACTTTTGAAGTGCCGTCGGCCGGTATCAACGGGAGGAGGATCATACCGCAAAGCCAGTTATTCCCGGCACCCTGAGCCAAAACAGATCAATGGAAAAAAATTAAAGACATGAAAAAAGCATTGCACATTATATCGGTATTTACAACAGCGGCCTTGTTGTTTGCCGGGTGTAAAAAAGATAAGCCCGCACCACAACCCAAACCGGATGAGCCACTACCTGTTGTGAATTTTACTGCTGCGCGAACAGATAGCGTTGATTTTTTAAGCTATCAATTTACCGGTACAGCCACTAATTATAAGGATATCCTGTGGCAGTTTGGTGACGACAGTACATCTACAGCAATCGCACCTAAACACCGTTATGCGTTTGATGGCTTATATCACGTAACTTTCACCGCCCGCAATTCGCAGGGATTTTCGTCTGCCCGTGAAATAATACTGAATGTAGCCGACCCTAACTTTGACCGCACCAAAGTAGGTGAGAGTTATTTTAAAACCATAGGTGGCACGCTCACCGTATCGCGTGATAACGGAGGCGGCCCAAATGCCGGCGAGGGTTCATTAAAGGTAGTTGATGGTGATCCGAACACCAAATTTTTTCAATCAGGTTTCTCCGGCGACCTGGTTTTGAAATATGAACTTAACACACCAGCTGTCGCAGGTGCCTACACCATGACGTCGGCCAATGACTCGCCAGATCGTGACCCTAAAGGATGGATCCTGCAGGGTTCGGAAGACGGCATCCGTTGGATAAATCTCCACAGTAAAAATAACGAAGTTTTTGCCAACCGTTTTCAGCGGATCATCTACCACTTTAACAACAATGTAGCTTACAAATTTTACAGGCTAAGCATAAAGGTAAATAATGGCGCCCGTGATTTTCAAATGGCCGAGTGGACAGTTAATAAAAAGCAGCCGTAATAGTTTCTTTTTATAATAGAATACCCAAGCAAACGGAAGCCTGAAAATGGATTTTATTCAAAAAAAACACCTCCTACAGTTATTGACCTGTGGGAGGTGAATTTTCGATCAAATTTATTGAGATACTCAGCGATTACGCGTTGACAGCATAAGCCGAAAACAGTTTTCGGGCACAATTGCCTGATGATTCCCATTTTGTTGCTATATGGGAGATATATCATACCAAGGTAACACTACTACCTGTTAAATCTGCCGTTTAAAAACGAACGCCCGTTCGTACGGTTTCATTACAATCAAACCATGTTAATTTATATAAATTATTGTTTTTCAGTAGTTTATAATTTCGGAATAAAGATTGAGCAAAAAAACTGTTTGAACTCAATATTAAATCATATCGCACCTTATGAATTAACCTGCCTTGCAACATTATTTGCAGGCTTGATGCTTGCCTTGTTATTGTGGTTCATTAAAAAGGATAATCAAACAGCCAATCGTTTGCTTAGCCTGGCCCTGTGTGCAACAGTACTTGAGTTTGCAGTGCCGGCTTTAGTGTTGCCATTGGCAGTCGGTCCGCTGCTTTATTTTTATGTACGCACGCTAACCCGGACTGATAGTAGTTGGCACCGGAAACATTGGCTACACTTTAGTCCCTTACTGGCAAGTTACTGGGTCCCGCAACCGCTGATTTTACTGTCGATTATCGTTTACATATTTCTTACTTGCAGACTAATTCAGCGTTTTTACGATAGTTTGCAACCCGTATTAATGGACCGGCCACGATATGCTTTCCGGCGACTGAATCAAACCCTCCTCCTGCTCGGCTTGCTTTGCCTGTTTACAACCTTAAACCAGGTTTTCTTTTTGGCTATCGCCTGGGTGTTGATCTTCATGGCAGCGGAAGCTATATTGAAAACGGATACCCGTGTGCCACTGGCTAATGCAAATGCCGACGATTTAGAAAAAGCACGCCGGTTGAGAGAGGCAGTGGCTGTCGGCCGCCTTTACGAAGACGCCGATCTCACCCTGGCTTCGCTTGCCGTAAAATTAGGCATCCACCCGCACGATTTGTCCAGGATCATTAATAACGGCCTGAAGAAAAACTTCAACGACTTTATTAATGAACTACGCGTAAGAGAAGTTTCACGAAAAATGAAAGACCCGGCTTATGAGCGGCTTACCCTGCTGGGCATAGCATTTGAAAGCGGCTTCAACTCACAGAGAACTTTTAACCGGCTTTTCAAAGAGATTACCGGCAAAACTCCTGTTGAATACAAAAACAACCTGAAGAAAGTGTTGCCAAATGATAAGTTGGCTATGCAACCACATTTGCGAACGATAATATTGCATCAGGAAAGCCCGGAAAACCGGCTTTCGGGAACTTTAAAACGCCATGTCATGATCCGCAATTATTTTAAGATCGCTTACCGAAACCTTGTTCGCAACAGCAGTGTATCAATAATCAATATAAGCAGTTTGGCCATAGGGTTAGCCAGTGTACTGCTGATTAGTTTGTATATAAAGAATGAGTTGGGCTACGATAACTTTTTTAAGGATGCCAACCGCACTTACCGCGTTAACATCCACGAAAAAGATGGCAATAATGAATTTATTGCGGCACACACGCCACCGCCTTTAGGCGAGGCTTTGCAAACCAATTTTCCCGAAATTGAAAGTTATACGCGTATTTACATGCCGGGCGATGAGGTTGTGCACTTTGTAAAAAACGGGCAGCGTGAAGCGATGACAGAGAAAAAATGTTTGTCGGTTGATTCCAACTTTCTTCAATTTTTCAACTATCCGCTGCTTAAGGGCAATGCTGCTACATGCCTTAACGGGCCAGGTGGAGTTGTGCTAACCGAAAGCTGTGCGAAAAAATATTTTGGTGAGACCGATCCGATTGGTAAAACTCTCATATTTGACGGATACGATGCACCTTTTACTGTTACCGCTGTGCTGAAGGATCTTCCGGAGCAATCGTCATTGCAATTTGAGATACTGCAGTGCAACCTGGCTATGCCGGTTATCAAACATTTTAGCTGGAGTTGGGTTTGGCTGCAAACAGGCACCTTTATTAAACTAAAGCCAAAAGTGCCCAATACGCCGGCAGATATTCAAAAACTTGTGGCTCGTTTTCCGGCCATGGTAAGAGTTCAGGCCGCCACGGCATTTCGCCGTATAGGTACGCCGTTTGATGAGTATCTTAAAAAAGGCAATAAATATGAAGTGCTGCTTCAGCCGATAGCTGATATGCATTTTTATTCTGCCCAGATCGGCAACCGTTATTTTGTGGCGAGCGATATCAAATACCTTTATATATTTTCGGCTATCGCCTTGTTCATTATCCTGCTGGCTTGTGTAAACTTTATGAACCTGGCCACTGCCCAATCGGCTAAACGTGCCAGGGAAATTGGCATACGTAAAGTGTTGGGCTCAGCGCGCAGGCAATTGGTATGGCAATTTTTAACGGAGGCTTTGGTGTGTACCATTGTAGCTTCAATTATTGCCCTGATTATTGTCATCATCGCATTACCGGGGTTTAACCAACTGGCATCCAGGTCAATTTCAATCAGTGAGCTTTATGACCTACGTATTTGCTTTGGTTTGTTACTGCTTATCCTGCTCACCGCACTTTTTGCCGGTAGCTACCCTGCGTTTTTTCTCACTTCCTTTAAGCCGGTTATAGTGTTAAAAGGCAAGGCCGATGCTATCATATCCCAAACCGGCTTTTCAACACGTAACGTACTGGTGGTATTTCAGTTCGCGGTTTCGGCGGCTATGATCATCTGTACCATCGTAGTATACAGGCAACTGCAATACAACAGATCAAAGGATCTGGGTTATAACAAGGAGAATGTACTGGTGATTGGCGATGCCGAATGGCTGCTGAACAACGAGGAAAATTTCAGGCAGGAAGTTTTAAAATTACCGGAGGTTGCCAATGCAACAATCAGCACCAATCTGCCCGCTTCAGAAAAATATTTTGAGGATGAGTATAAGCCTGAAATGGATGGAGAAAATCCGGGCTCGCCCGAAAAAAGATTGGATCTGTCATCCTATATGGTGGATGAGGCCTTTGTGCCAACGCTTAAGCTGCGCATTATCGCGGGCCGGAATTTTTCGAAGGCGTTTAATGATTCAACTTCGGTAATATTAAATGCTTCGGCTGCAAAACTAACCGGTTGGAAAAATCCCATTGGTAAACATCTTGTTTATCCCGGCGGCTATAATAAACGTTTTGAAGTGATCGGTATCGTGAAAGATTTTAACGCGCTCTCCCTGCACGATCAAATCACTCCCTGGGCGCTATTCTATACCAAATCCGGCAATTATATAACCCGCACGTCTTATATCGCTGTAAGGCTCCGGCCGGGCGACTATTCAAAAGGCATTGCAAAAATTCAATCCGTATGGAAGAGCTTTTTGCCCGAATACCCTTTTGACTATAATTTTCTTGATCAGCAATACAACGAACTGTACAAAACAGATCAAACTATGGGCAAGGTATTCAGCGTATTTACCCTGTTATCGGTTATTGTAGCATGCATGGGGCTGTTTGGCCTGGCCATGCACACGGCAGAACGACGTACCAAAGAAATTGGTATCCGCAAAGTTTTGGGTGCTTCTACCACTAACGTGATAGTAATGCTATCAAAAGATTTCCTGAAACTGGTGGTCATCGCCTCATTAATCGCCATTCCAATAGCATGGTATGCCATGCAAAACTGGTTACAGGATTTTGCATACAGAACAGATATCAACTGGTGGATATTTGCCCTTTCAACCACACTGGTTGCGTTTATAGCTTTAACAACAATCAGTTTTCAATCTTTTAGAACTGCGACCGCTAACCCCGTGAAAAGTTTAAGAAATGAGTGAAAGCTAAAGCAGCTACCTGGCGCAATGCCAGCCGCTAAACCATCTCGAGAGTTTTAAAATCATGTTTAGGTGCGCCGCACGTTGGGCATTCGTAAACTGCTATCGTTTCAAATGGTTGTCCGGCCGGTATTTGATTTATCTGGTCGCCATATAGTTCATCATAAACAGTCAGGCACCATTTGCATTGAAAGATTATTTTTTTGTCTGAAAGCATTTCGTCCCGGCTTTCATTTTTCTGCAAAAACACCTGCTGATTACTTAGTTGCCGGTAAAAAAAATCGCAAAGCTCAATGAGATGTTTACTTAATTCTGCTTTGCTTACCTCCGATTTATAAGCCACAAAATCGCGGGTGTTATGGTTAAAATCGCGGGTGTGGATAATCTCATACTCATCCGGCCTGCGTTCGCGGATCATTATGGATCCATAAATTCCTGATTTGGGCGAGCGTTTGATGGCAAAACTAAGACGGTATGTACGCAAATCAGCCTCTTCAAATTCGCGGACTAACTGCTGCTTTAATTCCAGGCACGACGTGCATAGATCCTCCACCTGCCAGTTTAATTCGTTGGAGGCGTGCCTGATGTTTATCCTGTATTTATTAAGCAAATCTCCCCAGAGAGGCCGGTGTTTCAGTTCGATATTTTTTACCAGCAGGGATTTCCATGGACTAACATACAACTGCCCTACCCTTGTTTGCAGGCAGATATTACAGATCTCCTTTAAAAATTCGATATCAAAAAGCTCATTGCGCCGGTAAATACCCAGCCAGTATTTATTACCCTGTTGCTTGTTGAACCCCTCGTAATAAGGCAACTGAAATTCAGGAATAACCAGTGATTGCTCGATGGATTGAATAACGAATTTATTGTCGGCCGTTACCAATTCATAAAGCAAGTTGCCATCAGCTTCAGGCTTATCATAAAACAATTTCCTGTTGGCAAGTATCACCTTCTGCACGGCTTTACCCATAGCCGGGATATCATCCGAATAAACCAAAACCGGCCAGCAATATAGGCTATTGGTTTTTGGAAAGCGGATATACAGGTACCAGTAGTTACTAACCGCCGAAGAGATGAAATTAAGGTTACCTGTAAAGAAGGGCGCGAAGGTTTGGCTGCTATCTACAATGTTGATCTTAAGTTGCGGCTTATAATTAAACAGATCGAAAATATCTTTATAAACCCCTTCCTTCAGCCAGTTATCGTGGTTAAAAATACCATCGGCAATATATGAGCTGGTAACGTTGGGATACTCATCGGCAGCAATTTCGTAATCTATCCCTGCGCCAAGCACATCAAACTCTAACGCCTCAAGATTATCTGCATCAGCCTCAAAAAAAAGCTGCTGACGGTTACCAAAGCGTACATTTTTAGCACCCGCGTTTTGCGCGATGATCAGCATTTCGTACAGATCGCCTGCAGAGATCACGCCGCCGGGTAAGTTTATTTTGATCAGTTTGCCGTCCATATTATGCTTTTATTAATTGTTGTTGTAAAACCTCACCCAACAGGCGCTTTACCTCCGGTTTGCACGATCCGCAACCGGTTCCGGCACCTGTCTGGCTGCAAACATCGGCCAGCTGGGTACAACCAGCTGCTACTTTGTTACGGATATTATCGGCACCTACGTTATTGCAGCTGCAAACCAGTTTGCCCAAAACAGGCTCGGCGGTTTTACCGCTGCGAAGTAGTTTGAGGCGCTTTTCGCTCAACTCAGTTTTGTTGGCTATCAGTTCCCTAAATTCCTGGAACTCGCCTTTATCACCTATCAGGATAGTACCCACCAGCCTATCCTGGTGAATGATACATTTTTTATAATAGCGTTTGGCTTTATCGATAAACAAAACTTCTTCATAATCCTTATCATCCGGGCATTCGGACAGGCCGATGCTGCATAGATCAAAACCATGAATTTTAATGATATTCATGAACAGGCTGCCTTTGTAGTAACTGGCAATATCGCCGTTCATGTAACCTGCAACTACGGCGGCTTGTTGCTCGGCTGCTGCGGTGATGCCATATAGTGTGCCTTTAAATTCGGCAATCTCGCCTATGGCGTAAATGTTTGGGTCACTGGTGAGCAGGTATTCGTTTACGATGACACCGCGTTTGCATTCCAATCCGCATTCCTTGGCAATTTCGAGGTTTGGCGTTGTACCAATAGCGAGGATCATTGCATCGCAATCAATTTTGCGCCCGCTTTTTAGCCCGATGCCGGTTAGTTTTGAACGCCCATAAAACAGCTGTACTTCATCGTCATAAAAAATATCGCAACCCTGGTCAACCATTTCCTCGTGCAATAAGCGGCTACCCAGTTCATCCAGTTGTCGGTTTAAAAACCTTGATGTCCGTTGAATGATAGTTACCGTATTACCTATCTCGCGCAGCGAAGCAGCCATTTCAAGGCCGAGCAAACCGCCGCCCACAATAACTACATGACCGCCTTTAGGCACATGCTTTTTAAAATTATCGGCATCGTTACGGCTGCGCATACTGAAAATACCGGGCAGCGTGGGTACGTTTTTAGGTACAGCGGCACGGCTGCCGGTAGCCAGCAACAACACATCATAATAAGTTTTTACGCCCCGGCTATCAAGCACATATTTATTATCACGATCTATTTTTTCGATGCTTACGCCGCGGTGCAGTTTGATGTTCAGCTCGGGTTCTTCCTCGTCGGTCATTTTAACCAACTGCTCCCAGCGCTGTTCGCCGCTGATGTAGTCGGGCAGCATTACCCGGTTATAAAACGGGTGGTTTTCTTTATTGAAGATGATAATCTCATCGTCTTTATTCAATTCCCTGTATGAGCGTACAAAGCCGTGTGCTCCTGCACCTGCCCCTACCACTACAATCCGTTGGAAAGGTTTTTTAAACTTTACCACGCTCACGGCGCAGTATTTAAAATCGGGCTCTTTAGAGATCGGGTCAACTTTATCGTTGGTGATATTATTTACCCGGTGCATATCGCTGTTCAGGATCTTGCCCCAGTGCATCGGCACAAAAACAACGCCTTTTTTTATTTCGGGCGATAGCTTGGCTTTAACCCTGATCTCGCCACGGCGCGAAGTTATAATGGTAACATGCCCTTCCTTAATACCCAGCTTTTCGGCATCAAAAGGATTGATTTCCATAAAGGATTGCCTGATGTGCTGATTAAGCTTATTCACCTTGCCGGTTTTACTCATGGTATGCCACTGATCACGGATGCGGCCTGTGGTGAGGATGAATGGAAAATCATCATCAGGCATTTCGCTGGTGAGGGTATCCGGTACGGCACCGATACGAGCTTTGCCGCTTTCAGTATAAAACTTTTTATCGGTAAACAAACGTTGCGTCGCCGGCGCTGGGCTACGTTTTTTATAAGGCCATTGCACCGAACGCTGCTGCTTAATGATCTCGTAACTCAAGCCGCTGATATCGATATTGGTTTTAGCGGTAAGCCGTGCATGCTCTGCATAAATTTCAGATGCATCTTTAAAATCGAACCCCTTATAACCCATTTTTTGGGCGAAACGGCAAATGATCTCGCTATCGGGCAGGGCCTCGCCAGGTGGATCAAGAATTTTATTCAGGTAGCTGATGCGCCGCTCGGAGTTGGTCATGGTTCCCTCCTTTTCGGCCCAGGCAGCGGCGGGGAGTATCACATCGGCATAAGCCAGTGTTTCAGGCTTGTTGCTGATCTCTTGTACCACCACAAACTTCGCTTTTTTCAAAGCTTCCTCGGCCATACGTACATTAGGCAAACTGGTAAGCGGGTTGGTACACATAATCCAAATGGCTTTTAAGCGGCCATCATTCAAGGCCTCGAACATTTCGGTAGCGGTGAGGCCTGGTTTTTCGGCAATCTCGGTACCACCCCAAAACTTCTGTACTTCGGCACGGTGGGCGGGATTATTCAGGTTACGATGTGCCGGCAACAAATTAGCCAAACCACCTACCTCACGCCCACCCATGGCATTAGGCTGCCCGGTTAATGACAACGGCCCTGAACCCGGTTTACCTATATGCCCGGTAATTAAATTAAGGTTAATGAGGCTTAAGTTTTTATTCACCCCAACGGCACTTTGGTTAAGTCCCATTGTCCACATGGAAATAAAACCTTTAGCCTCGCCTATGTAAAGCGCTGCCAAACGGATCTCGCTTTCAGCAACCCCACAGATCAATGCCGCTTCGGCCACTGTACGCTCGAAAACTATTTTGCTGTATTGCTCAAAACCATCGGCGTGGTTGGTAACAAAATCGGCATCGATATCACCATTCTCAATCAATACCCGGCCAATAGCATGGTTAAGCGTAATATCCGTACCGGGATTAATTTGCAGGTGCAGATCGGCAATACTACAGGTATCGGTAGCGCGAGGGTCAACCACAATAATTTTCACATCAGGATTGGCGGCTTTGTGCGCCTCCACCCTTCGCCATAAAATAGGATGGCACCATGCCGGGTTGGCCCCGGTAACATAAAAGCAATCTGCCAGTTCAATATCTTCGTAACAAAGCGGTACGGTATCCTCGCCCAAAGCAATTTTATAGGCGGCAACCGCGCTGCTCATACAAAGCCGCGAATTAGTATCGATATTATTACTACCTATAAAACCTTTAATGAGCTTGTTCACCACATAATACTCTTCGGTAAGGCATTGCCCCGAAGCATAAAACGCCACCGAATCGGGTCCGTATTTGTTGATAAAAGTTTTAAAAACGGCGGCGGTACGCTCCAATGCCTCGTTCCAGCTTACCCTTTGCATGGGCATATTTTTGTTGTATCGCATTTGAGGGTACAGCAGCCGGTCGCTTTTATCGTTGGCAGTATGGTGCAGGTTAAGGCCCTTGCTGCAAAGCATCCCTTTGTTTACGGGATAATCTTTATCGCCTTCAAGCGTAATATTCCCGTTTTTTTCTTTATTAATAACAACGCCGCAACCCACCCCACAATAACAGCAGGTGCTTGTAAAAGTATTTTGTTGTGAGCGCTTCATTTTTTTTAGCCGAAAACTTTTTTAAGCTGAAAGCATAAGGCTTAAAGCCGAAAGCTTTTTTTATTGTTTTTAATATTATCTACCACCAGACAAATTCATTGCCATTGGTTTTAACCTACGGACTAATAGCAAAGCGATAAGGGCTTTAGCCAAAAATCGCTTGCTGATTTGGGCTAAAGCCCGGGAAAAATTCGCCTTCATTAACCGTTGGTTGAAACCAACGGCAATGAAGAACTTCAATTTCTAATCACCTTGTATGCTTTTCACTTTAAGCTTTACGCTTTCAGCTCAAAAAAATCTTTTAGCCTTCGGCTTTCCGCTTTAAGCTAACTCTCCGGCTAAAACAGCTTCCTTCGCTGGCTCGGTCACTGTTTGCTTTTGAAAACGAGTTACAAATAAGATAAGCGATACCACCATAACCGTAATGCCGATATAGGTAAATGCCTGGATATAAGTAATGGATTCTGATTTGAACAGGAAGCCAAACAGCATTCCGCCGAGATTGCCACCCGCACCAACTATCCCGCTTACCATGCCTACATTTTTTGAGTTGATAAACGGCACTATACCATAAGTAGCCCCGTTAGACATTTTGAGGAACAGCGCGAACGACAACATCGAAACAATGGCTGCCGTTAAATTCCCTGAGCTTGCAAAAAGGATCAACCCGATACCTTCTAATAATAACACACCAGCCAGCAGCAAACCTTTGCCGCGCATACCGAATTTGCCGCCTACCTTATCAGATACCATACCACCCAAAGCCCTTGCAAACAGGTTCATGAACCCGAAAATGCCTGCCCAAAAACCAGCCGAACTTTGCGATAAATGAAAAGTATCTACAAAGTGCAGTGACGCTACGTTATCAAAAGTGATCTCCATGCCAAAGCACATAGCATAAGCCATGGTAAGCGCCCAAATGCGCCAATCACTTAGTATCGACCAATCGGTTTTTGATTTGGTGGCTGAGCGGCCTATCTCATCGTAGTTACCATCCGGGGTATCTTTGGTAAACTTTTGGTATAAGATCGCAATGATCAGCATCATCACACCCGGTACGATCATGGCGTAGCGCCAGGCTTCGGCTTTGGTATAGCCAAAGCCTACAATGGCCGCGAATATCAGCGGCATTACCATATTGGTCACCCCGCCGCCCAGGTTGCCCCAGCCGCCGGTTACCGCGTTGGCCGTACCTTTTATATTGGGCGCAAACATCATTGAAGTATGGAACTGGGTAATTACAAACGATGAACCTATTACGCCAATAGCCAGCCTGAACAATAAAAACGATGTATAATCGTGCGCTAAACCAACAAAAAACACCGGTAACGAGCCAACGAGGAGTAACCTTACGGCGGTTTTTCGCGGCCCCCAGCTATCGCAAAGTTTACCTATAATAAGGCGGGCCAAAATTGTTGCAGCAACCGAGGCAATGATGGTATTACCTACCTGGGCTTTGGTCAAATGCAGTTCGGCGCGGATGGTAGGCATCAAAGGTGCCAGGCCAAACCAGCCGAAAAAGCACACAAAGAACATTAACCAGGTGATGTGGAAAGTGCGCATCTGCACACCCTTTAATGAAAATATGTTGAGTTTGGTAAATTGTTTCATTTTCTTTAGCTTAAAGCTTAAAGCCGAAGGCCGAAAGCTTTGGTTTTTCAATTAATTCTCTTCTTTTTTCAGCTTTTAGCCTTCGGCCTTAAGCTTTCAGCTCAATTCAAAAAATCGGGTTTGATATTAAGTTGCAGGTATGCCCACACGGGGTTAAGCTTATTGTTGCCGGGTGTTAGGGCCTTGGCATATTCCACGCTATGAGTTGCCGCCATGTAGGATAAGCCCAGATCAACATAGGTAAATTTGTTAAGCTTGTAGCCAGTTGTAAGGTCGAACTCGGTGCCGAGGTATTTGCCTATGGCTTGCCCATCTGCACCTTTTTGATCTTTAGCTAACAGGAAATAATGGTTAGCCAGTTCGGTAATAAAGCGTTTATTATCCGAGGTATATTTTATTTTGAGGTATGGATTGCTTAAACCTCCGGTTGGCGATCCGCTCCCTGCATAAAAATAATCCATGTAGCCCCAAAACTTGTGTGGCGTACCATACAATGGGTCAAAGCGGTGACTGGTTTTTGAGGTAGAAAACGCATCATTACCTGATAGGTAATCCCAGCCTCCGGTGTAGCATACATTACTGTTTTTGTAAGATAGAGATAGGGTGTAAGTATAGGCGCTTAAGTCTGCACCATCACGGTCATGGCCGCCTTGATAGTAAAAACCGCCGGTTGCAGCCCACTCATCTTTGCTGCCCCATACTGGGTTAAGCAATAATCCTGTGGTGTAGCGGGTATATACGCCGGGCTGGTTGTAGCGCCTGCCATAAACGTAACCCACATCCTCGCCCGCGGTATTCTTTACCGAATCGACCTTGTATTTGGCAAACTGATCGGACAGGAACAATCCTGTCAGCTTAGTTTTATTAATTTTTTTGGCGAAGTAAAGATATTCAAGTGCTTTATAGTTTTGGTTTTGCCCGTTGGTACCGGGCGGGTTTAAAAATGAAGGATTACCTGTTTTTGAACTCATACCTGCCGCGTTAACCAGGGGTATAAACCCGGCAGGCGTATTGGCCAAATTACCTTTGCTATCTTTTATAGTAGCAGGCACATTGGCTGGTGTATAATAAGTGCCATTATAATTAATAGCATCCGAACTTTGGTTAAAGGCGGCACCCACATCAACCTGCCAGCCCGATTGTACCAGTTTAAGCACAATGGCATCATGGCGTCGGGCCTGCTGGATCCAGTCGGTAGCGCCAAGGAGGCGTTCATCGTCATAACTGGTCTCTTGCCGACCGGCCTTGATGGCGAAATAATCAACCGGCGAAATTTTGAAGGAAGTATCTTTTTTGTTGGAGAGGATAAGTTCGGCCCAGGCTTCGTGCAGGCTTAAACGACTACCATCATTAATGGTAATAGTTGAGGCATCCTGCCCCCAAAGCCTCACATCCTGTACCGATGTTTGAAAAATAAGCTTGCTGCTTTTGTAATTAAAGGTGAGCCGCGTTCGTTGCGATACGAAGGCCGCATTTTTGTTACCTATTGGTTCTAAAGTTCCATAACCATCACGTAATTCGCCCCTTGTTTTGATCTGCCCGGTTAAACTGAGCTGTGCTGAGGCGTTATAGGATACAAAACATGATATAATTAATAGAATTTTTCCAATAGTGTATTGATTACATACATTTTTGTACATTTGAATTGGTTTTTTATTTGTTAAAGCGATTAAAAACTAACTAACCTCGTCTGGGAATGCGACCTCCCGACGGGGCTTTTTTTATTTATATATTTTCAGTTTCACCATAGGCTACCTGTTTTGATTAACTAAATGCATTTAATTACCATAAATATATCATAATTAACAAACAGCTACAAATTTTAAAGCTTTAAAAGTCAATTTTTGTGATTAAAATCATAAATACATTACTTTTTTATGGATTATTTAATTTTTACACAGTCAAAAATTATCAAAATATCGACTTCACAATTACTTAACATAGATCACAACGACATAAATCATAAAAAATCACAAAAAACACAAAATACAGCAACCAAAAACATGATTTATATTAAAAAACAGATACATAAATCAAAAACAATGGCAAGAACATCTATACAAAACACAAAAAGCATTTAATTTTTACACCAAATGCTTTTTATTAGAACATATTACCAGAAAATTCACATTTAAAAACCAGGGCGTTGCCTGCGGCCGGGCTATCCATTCCAAGTCCTCGCCTTACCAGCGCACAATCCCCACTCACGCTCCTGGCTTTCCACTCTATCCCTAACGCTTTTGTCTGAACCGAAATTTTAGGGAATTAAAGCATTACCAGAATACTAAAAGCCTGTCTAAAAATATATAAAAGCCGTCATTGCGAGGCACGAAGCAATCCTCAAGAAGCAGAGAGGCTATGCAAATCCGCCCTGTATAGCTGGGGATTGCTTCGTGCCTCGCAATGACGCGATGGAACAAACATGTTGCGATACCCCACGCTACGCAATCCCCACAAAAACTTTCCCATCAGATACCATAACCGGGTAAGTTTTAATAACCAATTCCTCCTCACCCAAACACTCGCCGGTTAACAGCGAAAATGCTTTTTTATGAAACGGACAAGCCACCTTCGGCTCACAATTTTCACCCGAACTACCGATCATACCCCGCGATATGGCCATTTGCTGTTTATGCGGACAAAGATTTTGCGTTGCATACCACTCACCCCGGCGGGTAAAATTAAAAATGGCTATCTGCTCCTCGCCATGCTTTATGCACGAGCCGCCATTTTCAGGTACATCATCTACATAACAAGCCAATACCCAGTTTATTAGTACTGTTGCTTCCATTGTAATTTCTTTAAAATACTTTCGATTAAAACTTACTTAAGACTCTCGACTTTAAACTTCAGACTTAACAACGCCTACCACTCCTTAGCCCGCACCTGATCGCGCATAGGCACAAACTCAGCATGAGGGTCTTTTTCTTCGGGGGCGTTAATAAAATGAGCGAAGCGCTTGCGCATAGCCGGACTTTCAATCACTTCCTTCCACTCGCAGTGATAGGTATTTACCAGCGCCTGCATTTCCTCTTCTAACTGAGCAGCCAAACCCAAACTATCGTTCACGATCACGTTTTTAAGGTAACTCATGCCACCATCCAGTTTATTTAACCAGGTAGCGGTACGGGTAAGCTGATCGGCGGTTTTAATGTAAAACATCAGGAATCTATCGAGATATTTTATCACCGTTTCTTTATCAATATCCGTAGCCAACAACTGCGCGTGCTGCGGCTTAGAACCGCCGTTGCCGCATACATATAAATTCCAGCCTTTTTCGGTGGCTATGATACCAAAATCTTTCGATTGCGCTTCGGCACATTCACGCACGCAACCACTTACGCCGCCTTTAATTTTATGCGGGGCGCGGATGCCCTTATATCTATCCTCCACCTCAATGGCAAAACTCACACTATCGTGCAAGCCAAACCTGCACCAGGTACTCCCCACGCAACTTTTTACTGTGCGCAAGGCCTTACCATACGCATGCCCGCTTTCAAAACCCGCATCAATAAGCTCTTCCCAAATTATTGGCAGATCACTCAGGTGCGCGCCGAACATATCAATCCGCTGGCCGCCGGTAATTTTAGTATATAATCCGTATTTTTTAGCCACCTGGCCAATTACTATCAATTTATCCGGCGTAATTTCACCACCCGGAATTCGCGGAACTACCGAATACGTACCACCTTTTTGAATATTGGCCAAAAAGCGGTCGTTACTATCCTGTATGGTTTCCTGCTTTACAATTACATCATTCCATAAACTGGAGAGGATACTGGCAACTACCGGCTTACAAACCTCGCAACCATCGCCTTTGCCGTAATGATCAAGCACCAGATCGTAGTTTTTAAGCTGATTGATCTTCACCAGATCAAAAAGTTCCTGGCGCGAATAATCAAAATGCTCGCAAATCACATTTTTAATGTACTGCCCGTTAGCTTTCATGGTTCCGGCAATCAGATCTTTCACCATCGGCACGCAGCCACCGCAGCCAGTACCGGCTTTGGTACATTTTTTCATTCCATCAATACCGGTAACGCCCTGCTCATTCACTGCCGAGCAGATTGCCGCTTTGGTAACCGCCTCGCACGAGCAGATCAGCGCATCATCGGGTAAATTCATTACACCAGCACCTTCTGCAGCCGCACCACCGCGCGAACCGAGGATCAAATCTTCAGGATCGGGCGGCAACACAATTTTATTATTTACAGTTTGCAGCAGCATATTGTAAGCATCGGCATCGCCAATTAAAATACCACCTAACAGTTGCTTGCCATCATTACTGATGTTTATGCGCTTGTAAATTCCTTTATGCGTATCCTCAAATAAAATAGTACGACAATCCGGCTCGGTTATAAAAGCATCGCCAAAACTGGCAACATCCACACCAATCAATTTAAGCTTGGTGCTCATATCGTAACCATAAAATGATTTTGCGCCGTTGGTTAGGTGCGAGGCCACAATATCGGCCATTTCATAACCGGGCGCCACCAGTCCGTATATCATACCTTCATAAAGCGCGCACTCACCAATAGCATAAATACTTTCATCGCTGGTTTGCATTTGCGAGTTCACTACGATACCACCGCGGGTACCTACATGAAGACCGGCCAAACGGGCCAGCTCATCGCGCGGACGGATCCCGGCCGAGATCACCAGCATATCAACCGCCAGCTTACTCTCATCATTAAAACGAAGGGACTCTATTTTACCATGACCAACAATTTCGGCGGTGCTTTTATTGAGATGAATTTGCAAACCCAACTGACTCAATTTCATTTGCAGCATACTGCTACCTGCCGAATCAATTTGTCTTGGCATTAACCTCGGCGCAAACTCAATTACATGCGTTTCGCGGATCCCGAGATCGATAAGCGCTTTTGCAGCTTCCAAGCCTAATAATCCGCCACCCAATACCGCACCAGATTTAGCATTAGCCGCGCTGGCTTTTATCAACTCCAGATCTTCGATGGTACGATATACAAACACGCCTTCTTTTTCAACCCCCGGCACATCGGGCACAAAAGCCGACGAACCGGTTGCCAAAACAAGATAATCGTATTTAATAGTGATGCCTTTTAAAGAATGGATAGTTTTTTCGGCGCGATTTATTTCCTGAATAGGATCGCCGAGGTGAAGCTGAATATCATTTTCATGATACCATGACAAAGTGGAAAGCGACAGATCATCGGCTGTTTTACCATTAAAATATTCGCTCAAATGAACCCTATCATAGGCATGACGAGGCTCCTCACCAAAAACAATAACCTGAAATTGTGATGTTTTAGCTAAAAGCTTCTCGCAAAACTTATAACCCACCATCCCGTTGCCCGCTACAATGACTATTGGTTTCGACATAACGTAATTTTTTATTGTTAAAGCAATTTCAAACTAAAAACAAACCCAAATGCGACCTCGAATTCGTTTTACATCACAATAATAACACTAAAAACTATCAAATGAAAGTTTTTATTCAATTTTTTATTAAATAAATCATATAAAATAGATTTTAAATTCATAAATTAGACATAATAATATAATTTAAGTCATTTTTATTCGATGTAAAATTTGCTTTTTTGAATATTTCACAAAAACAATCATAATAAAAAGACAAAAACAGACATTTTTCAACTCTAAAATTGAAATAATGATAAAAAATATCACAAAACCACAATTATTTATACTCGGAGCAGGCCCCGGAGACCCTGAATTGATAACAATTAAAGGATACAAGGCATTACAACAAGCAAAAGTTATACTATATGATAATTTGGCGAACAAAGAACTGCTTGACATTGCCGACGACGATTGCGAAAAGGTATATGTTGGCAAACAACCTTACGGCGATTACACCCCACAGGAAACCATTCATGAGTTAATAAGACAATACGCGTTTGAAAAAGGAAATGTGGTACGGTTAAAAGGCGGCGACCCTTTTATATTCGGTCGCGGATTTGAGGAGATCATCTACGCCCGCGAACATGGTATCGAAACACATTATATACCCGGCGTTACCAGCGCCCAGGCTTGCGGACTGGAAGACATCCCCCTCACCCACCGCACCGCCAGCGAAAGCGTATGGATGGTAACCGGCACCAAAAAAGATGGCCGCCTAAGTGCCGACCTTACCTGCGCCATGCACAGCAATGCCACCGTAGTTATATATATGGGCATGAAAAAACTGGCCGAAATTGCAAAAGCTTATGTAAACGGCGGCAAAGGCGATACCCCGGCCGCTATTATCCGGCATGCATCGCTCCCCAATCAAAAATCGGCAAAGGGCAAGGTACAGGATTTGGCAGCCATAGCCGAAACCAATAAACTCACCTATCCCGCCATCATTATTATAGGCGATGTGGTTAACGTTAAAAACTAAACAAATATGAAGATCAGGATAAAAGGCAATTCCATACGTTACAGGCTCACTAAAACCGATGTGGCCAATTTTGACAGGGATGGATATTTGGAAGAGACAACCAGTTTTGGCGCACAGGTTTTTAAATATGCCCTGCAACGTTCTGCAAACACGGAATTAGCAGCAGGCTTTAACAACAACTGCATTACTATATACATGCCCATAGATATGGCCTACGAATGGACCAACACCGATCGGGTGGGTTTTGAAAGTACCGGCAATCAACTTTACCTGCTTATTGAAAAAGATTTTGTGTGTTTAGATAATGTAACGGAAGATCAAAGTGATAATTATCCGCATCCTGCGGGCGTGTGTTAATTGTTATATTTAACCAACACACCAACTGCTCTTCAGCAAATAGTTTACAATAATTATTGCAATAGCAGCAGCGCGATGAACAAACAACGTTTTGATCATCCCAGACTGTACCTGTCAAAATTCCGCAAACCGAATATTTAGAGCTTGCCAGGCTCTAAATACCCTCGCCTTTACCAAACTTCCGGTCCGGCAATAGCGTTTGTCACCCTTCCTTTTAAAAAAAATTCAGATTAATCTATTTCTAATTCAGAATTAAAAAAAAATTAATTCTCTAAAAGAAATTTGTTTTCATCAAAAGATAGCAATATCCGGTTATAACGGATCTGCCTAAATCTTCCCCAAAATCAAAACACCCAATTAACACCATCAACTCACTTAAAAACAGGCGCCTATGGGTAAATAACTAAAAACCAAACATCTGTAATTGCGGCTACAAAGGGATTTTATAGCTGCTTATTTATTATAAACCAAAACCAATTAAAAGCCACTATGGCACCAATTATTACCTTATGAAGAAAAACTTAATCATTATGCTGGCAGCCGCACTGCCTTTATGCATTAGCTGTACAAAAAACAAATTGCAGGTTAACCCTACGGACACTTCCGGCTCAAACAACAAAACTTTTAGCTCGCCGGTTGGCGATGTAGTTGGCAAGATCACGGTTGGTTACCAGGGCTGGTTCTCTGCCGCCGGCGATGGCTCGCCGGTGAACGCCTGGGGCCACGATAATCTTGAGATGTGGCCCGACACAAGGGAATATGCCACTACATACTCGGGCACGCCGTTTAGCCAGGGAGGTGTGGCGCAGCCTGGTTATACCGGAAATTTGGGCAACGGGCAGCCTGCTAAAATGTT
Organism: Mucilaginibacter celer; assembly: GCF_003576455.2. NCBI lineage: Bacteria > Pseudomonadati > Bacteroidota > Sphingobacteriia > Sphingobacteriales > Sphingobacteriaceae > Mucilaginibacter > Mucilaginibacter celer. Next base: position 1,782,132 of record NZ_CP032869.1, on the reverse strand, counting down.
CTCCTCGTACGATCAATCAACCGTTAACACCCATTTTCAGTGGATGCAGCAGTATGGTATTGATTGTGCCGCGCTTCAACGCTTTGCAAACGAAATTACCCCCGGAAGCAGCATTAAAGCTCAGCGCGACGGTATGGCTACCAAAGTTAAAACCGCGGCGCAAACCTATAGCCGTAAGTTTTACATTATGTACGATGTATCAGGCTGGGGCAACCTGGCTGTTTTAAAAACCGATTGGACAAATACCATTGCCGGCAGCCTTAACCTGCTTACCTCAAGTGCTTATGCCAAACAAAATGGTAAACCGGTAGTGTGTATTTACGGTTTGGGCTATGCCAGTCACCCTTCAAGCGTAACCGACGCGCTTGATCTGATTAACTGGTTTAAAGCACAGGGCTGTTACGTAATTGGCTCCGTTCCGGGACAATGGCGTACCGGAACCGGCGATTCGAAATCCGGTTTTACCGATGCCTATAAAGCTTTTAATATGATATCGGCCTGGGCTGTTGGCCGTGCAGTTGATGCCAGCTATGCGCCTTGGGTAACTGGCGATCGTGATTTTTGTAATGCCAATGGTATGGACTATCAGCCCTGCGCTTACCCGGGCACCGCGTTTTACAATACCAATGGCTCTTCTTCTCCTAAAAATCAATTTCCGCGTAACCATGGCGACTTTTTGTGGGCACAGTTTGCCACATTTAAAAACGCGGGTGTGCCAAGTGCCTATATTGCTATGTTTGATGAACTGAACGAGGCTACTTCTATTTTTAAAGTTGCCGAAGACGCCTCAATGATCCCAGCGGGAAAGTACTTTTTAACGCTTGATGCCGACGGCACCCACGTATCATCAGATTTTTACCTGAGGCTGGTGAATGATGGCGGCAAAATGCTTAAAGGACAAATCGCTTATACTACTACAGAGCCTACACCTTTTAACGGCGTTATTTTTTACGAGAGTAATAACTACGCCGGCGGAATGGGCCAACCTTTGCAGGTAGGGAACTATACCCTATCGCAACTGGCTGCCAAAGGAGTTCCGAATGATTGGGCATCATCAGTAAAAGTACCGCCGGGCCGCACTGTTATTCTATATTCCGACGATAATTTCAGTGGTACTTCGTGGACTATAACCAGCGATAAATCCAGTTTAAGCAGTTTAAGTCCGAGTGCAAATGATATTATATCATCGGTAAAAGTTCAATAGTAAATAATACAGGGCCGCCCGCTTAACTGTGAGCCGGGCGGCTTTTACACTTTCCCGGCATCAATTACATTGGCTAAAAAATCATAGTTTAATATTATTAATACACATCAGCTGAAATCAAAAAAGCAGAGGGAGGTGGATTGTATACCACCGATACTGCTTAGACTTTTTACTAATTGAAATTCATTCAAAATTAAAAGTGATTTTCGCCCATATTTCCTTTCCTTAAATTACATACATCTACCTCAGCGTTATTATCTTACGGGATTATTAAGGATTGACTGAATGACCCGTACACTTTTACTTTTTTTACTTGCGCTTTTACCCCTGGGAAGCTTTGCACAACAATTTACGCTGATAATACTTAAAGAAAATGCCCAACCTGTTGATGGCGCAACTGTTAAACTGATACTGCCTAACCGGCAGGCCCGCGTTGGCATAAGTAATGCACGTGGCCAGGCGCTGTTTCAGAACATTCCGCCGGGGACTTTTAATTTCTCGGTAACTTATACCGGTTATAAGTCCCAAACCACACGCAATTACACTATTGCAGAGAGTATAAAACAAGATACCATCCGCATGCAACCCCTTAGTACCATGCTGAGCGAAGTAAACATTACCGCCAAAACGCCGCCTGTTGAGGTAAAACAGGGAAAGGTAATAGTTAACGTAGAAGCATCGGCAACCAATACAGGGGCTACCGTGTTGGAGGTGCTGGAAAAATCGCCGGGAGTAATGGTCGACCGAAATGGAGGCATCTCTTTGCAAGGGAAACCCGGGGTGCTGGTAATGATAGATGATAAGCCTACCTATCTCTCCGGAGCCGACCTGAATAATTTGCTGAGCAGCATGAGCTCGGGCCAGGTAGCGCAGATTGAGTTGATTGCAAATCCAACCGCACGGTATGATGCCAGCGGTAATGCAGGCATCATCAACATTAAAACTAAAAAAAACAGGCAGAAGGGTTTTAACGGATCAGTTTCGGCCACTGTGGCACAGGGTGTACACTCCAAAACCAATAATACGCTTACGCTGAATTATCGCGCAGGGAGGGTCAACACTTTTTTCAACTACAATATCAGCTATCAGAAATACCTTACCAACCTGTACGCACTGCGCAAATATACCAACGCGAGTGGAGCAACCACTTCAACATTGGAGCAGCCGTCGCATTTTACCGGCACGTTATTGAATAATAATGTCAAAGCGGGGCTGGATTACGATGTTTCGTCTAACACTACGGTTGGCATTGTGCTTGGCGGAACCATTATCCACCGTGAGGGTAACAATACAGCCTCAGCGCGCTGGCTTAACCCGGCGGGTGCGGCAGATTCAGTTATCGCTACCGATAACGCCAACAACAGCCGGTTTAAAAACGGGCAGGCGAGTCTGAATCTTCGCCATAATATCAGCAAAACCCAGGATATCAGCGCCAGTGCCGACTGGCTGCACTATAACATTGCCAGCGATCAGAATTTCAACAACCGTTTACAAACCACCAACGGTTATAACGAATTTACACGAGCTAATATCCCTACAGGTATCACTATACTAACAGGCAAGGCCGATTATACGCTCAAAACAGAAAAAGAAGGGCAATGGCAAGTGGGTTGGAAATCGGCACGCAGCAGTACCGATAACGCTGCCGGCTATCAAAACCTTACTTCCGGCCAGTGGACTGACGACCTGACCCGCAGCAATCATTTTCTTTATAGCGAGAACATTCATGCGGCCTATGCGCTGATGGAACGCAAGTACAAGGCCATTTCGTACCAGGTAGGTATCCGTTACGAGCATACAGATTATCACGCCCATCAATTGGGCAACTTGCTGCAAAAGGACTCTGCTTTCTCACGTAATTATGGTAGTTTTTTTCCAAGCGGCTATGTTAGCTACCAGGCCGATACTGCCAACAACCTAACGTTAACTATAAGCCGCCGCATTGACAGGCCGGCTTACCAAACATTAAACCCATTCTATTTCATCATTAACAAATACACTTACGAAACCGGCAACCCATACATCCTGCCGCAATACAGTTGGAGCCTGGAACTGAGCCATCAATACAAAAATTTACTCACCACTACAGTATCGTACACTAATATCAACAACTACTTTTCGCAAATCTTTTTGAGCGATCCGGCTCAGGCCGGTATTCTGCTTTATACGCAGGGAAACGTAGGGCGCACATATATTATCGGTGTATCTGAAGCTGTTACAGCATCACCCACCAACTGGTGGACAATTACAGCGCAGGCATTGTACAATTATAAAAAGCTGAGCGGCTTTAATGGCAATCGTTATACATCGGATATTAACCAGCTTAACCTCAACGCCAACAACCAGTTTACCATAGGCAAACGTTTCACCGGCGAGTTATCAGGCTTTTATACCACACGCGCCCGTAATGATGTGCAGGAGAAGCTGTACCCCACCGGTCAGCTTTCTGCCGGGCTTGGAATGTCGCTATTAAAAAAGAAGGCCAACCTTAAGCTGAGTATGCGCGATGTGTTTTACACCAATGCCATGGAAGGCCTAACTCAGTTTCCCAATGCAACCGAGTATTTTAAAATTAAACGCGACAGCCGCGTAGTGGTGCTTGCGTTCACCTATCGCTTCGGTAAGGCCTACAAAATGGTTAAGCGCGATAATAGCGCGAGCGATGAAATGGAGCGGGTTGGAAATGGATAAGCATGGGCATATTGTATGTTTATCCGGGAATCCAATATCCTTCAGCAAGCTCATTAGATAACATCTAAAGACAAAAATCATGTCGATTATAAAACCGGCGTGGTCCCGGTTCGGAAAAACCGGTTGATCACAAAATCAATCGGTTTAATCCCGGCACAATCTGCAAATCGAAATGACTTATGCTGCGATGTTTTGCTTAACGGCTTCTATCAGGAAATTATTTTTAAGCTCTTTCTCGGAGACCATCACACTGAAATCATCAAACTTTACGCCGTGCTCCAGCGGGTATAACACATAGCCGCGTTTCATAGCATCGTAGGCGCCAAGTTCAAATATTTCGTCGTGTTTTTTGCCTTTTATTTTTGCGCCGCTTACTAACTGGTAGGCGTCGAAGATGGATTCAAAATTATTGTTTTTCATAGTACTGATGTCTATACAATTTCTTTGCCAATTTTCAGGCAAACCATTCGTACAGCTCATTTTGCTTCAGGGCAGCTTTCTGATCCCGGCTTAAATCATTGATGATCATACCTTCAGACATTCGTATTATCCGAGTACCATACGTAAAAGCGTCCTTTAAATTATGCGTTATAAGTACAGCCGTCAACTTAAAATCGCGGATCAGCGAATCGGCTGTGCGCATCACTACTTCGGCCGATCGGGGATCGAGGGCTGCTGTAGGTTCATCCAGCAGCAAAACTTTACAGCTATCCATCACACTCATCAACAAAGTTAGAGCCTGGCGTTGCCCGCCCGAAAGAGAGCCCATTGGCTGTTCTATTTTATCCTGCAGCCCCATGCCCAGGGTGGCTATTTTTTCCTTCACCTGTTTTTTAAAAGCATCATTAACGCCTATGGACAAGCCTTTGGGTTTGGTGCGGAGTGCCGCCAGCCTAAAGTTATCCAAAATGCTCAGGTCGGGTGCCGTACCGCTCAGCGGGTTTTGAAAAACGCGGGCTATCCATTGGCTGCGTTTGTAATCGGGGAGTTTACTTGCGTCGCTACTATCAATACTGATGGTGCCTTCGCCCGGCAACTCTGTGCCTGCAATTAAATTGAGTAAGGTGGTTTTGCCCGATCCATTAGAGCCAACAATCATCAAAAACTCCTCATCAGCAATATCAATACTGATGCCGTTAACTGCGTTTACCTGGTTGGCCTTACCCCTGTTAAATACCTTGTGTACGTTGTTTATCGCTATCATGATGATCTTAATAAGGATAAACGTGGTAAGCTAACAATAGCCAGTACAAAACCTGCCGTAACTATCTTCAACAATTTAGGATCAACCCCGGCCGATAAGGTAAGCGCCAATACCAGCTGAAATATAACGGCTCCGGCCAAAACCAACGCCAGACTTAACCAAACTGAAGTAATTTTAAACCAGTTGATAAGCGTTTCGGCGATGATCACAGAACCCAATCCCACTATAACAATACCTATCCCCATGCTGATATCTGCAAAACCCTGAAACTGAGCCACCAGGTAACCACTTAGCGCGGTAAGGGCATTGGCCAGCGCCAGGCCCATGATTTTCATCCGGTCGGTATTTACACCCAGTGCCCTGATCATACTTTCGCTGTTACCGGTAGCCCGCATGGCAATACCAAAATCGGTTTTAAGCAGATAGCCCATCATTAATGTTATCACGATAACAAAAGCAGCAAGAATCCAGAAGGTATTTTGATTGGGATCGGCCGCAATGTTAATTAACGTAAACAATGATGGCAAATTTATTAACGGCAGGTTTGAGCGGCCTAAAATAGAAAGGTTAACTGAGTAAAGCGCCGTCATAACTAAAATACCCGCCAGCAATGCGTTTATTTTAAGTTTGGTGTGGATAATTCCTGTTAAAGCTCCTGCAGTTGCACCTGCCAAAACTACAGCCGGTAAAATAACATAAGCTGGCTGATGATTGGTGAGCAAAACTGCCGTAACCACACCACCAAGGGTGTAACTGCCATCGGTTGTTATATCCGGGATGTTAAAAATTTTCATGGATATATAAATCCCCAGCGCTATGGCCGAAAAGCAAAGGCCCTGCAGTAAAGCGGTAAGGTAGAAATCCATTTATTTTACAGGCTCGAAATTTGGCGGAATGATGATGTTATATTTTTTGGCAGCAGCCGGATTATAAACCCGCTTCCTGATCTTCACCATTTCGGCCTTGATACCATCGGTTTTATGCGTTTTAAGATATTGAGCCGCCTGTTCGCCGGCCTGGTAGCCCCAAAGGTAAATATCGGCACCAAAAGCAGCCACGGCACCACGTTTAACCAAACCCGCTTCGCTGGTAAAAATGGGAACGTTTTTTTGGTCGCAGTTTTTTTGAATGGTTTCGAAAGAAGCGAAAACCGTATTATCGGGGTTGGCAAAAAAGGCGTCGATGTTTTTGTTGAGCAATGACTGAGTTACCAGTTGTGCATCGGCCGATGTATTAAGCGGCAGGGCAATGATCTCTACATTAAGTTTAGCTGCAAGTGATTTGATTCGCTCCAACGCATCGGCAGATTGCGGTTCCGACTGGTTGTAGATCATGCCAATCACCAGCTTAGCCTCTTTTGGTTTAAGCAGTTTGGGAATAATAGTGAATGAGGTATCAATATAATTCAACTCTTCAAGTGCACCAAGCAGATTAGCAGGGCCTTTTCCGTTTGCATCCAGCACTTTCATACGTTCGGGCGTGGGCGAAACCATCGCAAAAACCGGGATGGTTTTTGTTTTTTGGAGAGCCGTAACGGTTGATAATGTAGTACAGGTGGCTAACAGATCCACATTATCAGATACAAAATGATTAACTATCTGCGTAAGTGTAGGGATATCGCCCTGGGCATTACTATATTCTATTTGTACGGTTTTCTTTTCTTCGCTAAAACCATTCTTTTTTAAAGCATCGGTAAAACCGGTGCGGGCCTGCGATATGGTGGCATCTTCAAAGGCATCCACAAAACCAACTACCGGCACCTGCATGCTTTTGGTTTTAGGTTTACATGATACAAGGGCAACAAGCAAAAAGGCGGCAGAAATGTATTTGATAAACTTCATTTTACTAAATTAATTTATTGGCGTTAAAGCTGAAAGTACAATACCAAAAGCCGCAAATTGTTTTACAAACGGATGGCAGGTTTGTACCCTGACGCACAGCGATACACGAAGCCGGGGTATTCAGCTTCATGTATCTGCAACGGAATAATGAACTATAACAGCTCCTGTAAAGCTGCAAAGCTGCTGATTGTGGCTACCATGCCATCAGGTACAACGCCGAAGCCGTAGTTGGCAAAAATAAAAGGAACACCGGCTGTTTTGGCGGCATTATAATCGCCCATAGTATCGCCAACATACACCGGCGATTTTAAATCATGATCGTTAACCACATCTTTTATATTATCGGCCTTTGGGTTGCCTTTGGTACCGAAGCACTGGTGCCCCAAAAAATGCGCATGCAGGCCGTTTAAATCCAAAAACAGTTCGATATAGCCGTTTTGGCAGTTGCTTACTATATACAGCTTATATTTGGCACCAAGATATTCGAGCGTTTCTTTAAGCTCCGGGTAAAGCTCGCCGCCTTTGGTATGCAGTATTTCCAACTCGCTGATGCCGCATAAGGTTTGTACCTCTTTACGTTGTTCGGCATTTAGTTCGGGGAATAGTTTATCAAAAATGGCATCGTATGTCATGCCGGTGATAGAGCGTACGCGCTCCTGGGTCATGGGTTCGTTAATGTAATCAACCTTGCTTATTGCGGTTTGCCAGGCAAGGGCTACGTTGGCGGTGCTGTCCCACAGGGTACCATCCAGGTCAAATATTATACTGTCGTAAGCGTTTTTAAGCGAGTTATCCATATTGACGGCAAAAGTAAAGGTTTCTGTACCTATTATAAGTAATAGCCCCGAAGTTATTTTAAAAACTGATTACTGTTAAATGGAGATAATTTGTTTTAAAGAATTTGCAACATTTCAATATAATTATTTGTATATTTAAATATTCGCTATCTACTAATTTAAAAATGCGTAAAACTACGCATAAAATACGGTGAAATCCCTGATTCTATTTATTACGGCATTGGTTACATTTGGACTATAATTTGTTTTTTGGGTAACAAAAGCAATTTTTTAAACATATACCCCTTGCTTATGAAATTATTCTACCATTTCCTTGTACTGGTTGCGGCCTCGCTCATTATGGTAGCCTGTGCTAACATGTTTGCGTCAACACCCGAAAAAAAAACAGGTAAACAAACCCAGCGAAGCGGTAACAATTTACATGATGACCACCAGCTTGATCCGGCAGTAAACACTCAACTTATATTTTCAGATCTGCATCATTATGATTTTTTAAGCGGGTATGAAACACCCGGTTTGGATGAGAAAAAGGACAAGGGGTTTAACAATCTGCGCACGGCAGCCACACTTGTTGGCTTGGGCTATCAAGAAAAATAAGTTTTAGTTTAATAGTTAATTAGTTAGTTAGGAACAGTTGTAAACAGTCGGTACAGTAAAATGTATCGACTGTTTTTTTTATTTCAGATCAGTATTTAGGAAAGGTACCGAACATGGCAAAAACCATAAATACCGGGATTGCTATCAGCAGATAGATCCTGTACAGTTGCCTGTCGTCGGCATTACCCATTACAAATACGTTATATAGATCTTTTTTTAGGATTTCAAATCTTGCTTTCATGGTGATAATATTAAAATCAATATATCAGCTACCTATATTAAACTTTATTTTTTCAGTAGCGCTTTGTTATAATTATGACCATAAATACAGGTAAGGGTTTAATGAAAAAGCCCTCATTTTTTATATGAAGGCTTTAAATACATTTTGATGACTTTAAATTCATTCAGCTTTATCTTCGCTCATTTCGGGATGAAAGTGTAACCCCGGTGTAAGCCAATGCAATAGCATCACCCTCGAATATCTGTAATTAAACGGCGACAATACTACGGCCACACCTAAAATTATACTAACATAAAGCCACGGATTGCTGCTGCCGGTTAAAACACTGATGGCGACGGCCAGCGTAACCATTTCGGCAACGTTTAATGCATAGCTGGCAAACATGGCTACATAAAAGTAACCGGGTTCCCGCTCGTATACCAATCCGCAGTGCGAACAGGTTTTATGCATTTCCTGTCCTTTAAACTCGTACATGCCGGTAATAAAAAGATCGCCGCGCCTGCAGCGTGGACATTTGGCATGCGCAAAGGCCTGCCAGGCAGTAAGTTTATGTTCGGTGGTTTTCATAACATCATTGTTTATTGTTTAAGGTTTTTTTTCTGAACTCTTCGGGGGTAATTCCTTCTATTTTTTTAAAGAATTTGGTAAAGTAGGAGTTATCACTAAAATTAAGGTTAAAGGCAATTTCGCTTATGCTCAATTTAGGATTGGTTAACAGGCGCTTGGCCTCAAGCAGCGTACGGTTACGGATCACCTCGCCGGCAGGCAGGCCGAGCACATCCTTGCAAACTGCATTTAAATGATTTGGGGTGATATAAAGCATTTCGGCATAATCTTTAGGGAGTTTTACATCGATATAATGCTGCTCTATCATTTTCTGAAAATTGCGGATCAGCGTATGATTGTAGCCCTGCCGCCCGCGGTTCTCGTCTTTGCCCTGGATCCTGCTTAATTGTATAAAAATTTGCAGCATCAGTAATTTAACCATATCGCTCCCCATTGCCTCATTACTCTCCGCTTCGGCAATAATGCTTTCAAACAGGTTTATTATTACGGGCAGATGTTCGGCCGGAATATCGATAACTTCGTCGGCGGGATTGGAACTGCTTAAAAAACTAAAATTATCAAAGTAACCCGATCTTAATAAAAATGACTGGATAAATGAACCTGAAAAGTTAATGATATATCCATCGGTAAAACCCTCAAAACTCCAGGAATGCACCTGGCCCGGAACCATAAAGTAAATCTGGCCCGGCTTAACTGTAAAGCTTTCAAAATCGATGGTATGCGAACCTGCTCCATCGGTAAACAATACCAGGTGATAAAAAGAATGTCTGTGAGGGAAGAAAAGGTTTTTGTGAGCATCCAGGTATGGTGCGAACCGGCTTATCAGGATATCGTCCTGTTTAATATCATCGGCAAGCGTGCAAATATCAATTGTTGGAATGCTTTGTAACATGTAGCAAAAGTACACACAATACCGCCCGTATAAATGGTATTATTTTTATTTCAAATGGTACTAATCAACGATTTTTAATTTTCGGATACCGGGGCCAGTGTCCATTTCTGGATAATGTCCTCAACACGTTCGAATGTAAAAGGCTTGCTTACAAAATCTTTCATGCCGGCCTGCGAGCATTCGCGTTCGTTTTCGCTCAAAACATTGGCTGTCATGGCTATTATCGGAGGGGCAGCTTTGCCGTGTTTGCGGATGATGTGTCGGGTAGCTTGTAAACCGTCCATCTCGGGCATCTGGATATCCATAAATACAAGATCATAATTTCCTTGCTCAACCATGTTAACGGCCGCCCTGCCATTTTCGGCAATATCTATATCATAACCTACCTTTTTAAATATTTTACGGGCAATAAGCTGGTTCATCTTATTATCCTCGGCCAATAAAATGTGCAGCGGCCGGTATTTAAATTCTTTTTTATCGGCTGCGGGTTTAGCCTCATGCTCGGCAGCCGAAGATGTTACAGTTAAGGGCAGCGTAAAGCTAAATACCGATCCCTCGGCTTCCTTGCTTTCGGCCCAGATGGTACCGTGCATCAATTCAACCAGTTTTTTGCATATCGACAAGCCTAAGCCAGTACCGCCGTATTTACGCAGGGCCGAAGTATTTACCTGGGTAAATGGTTTAAATAACTGGGCAAGCGCCTCTTCACTTATGCCAATACCATCATCTTTTACGCTGAATGTAATGCTTTGCGTATTATCCTTAACTTCGGAGGCGCTTACAGTGAGTTTAACGGCCCCCTCGTCGGTAAATTTAATGGCATTGCCTATCAGGTTCACCAGGATCTGTTGTAAGCGGCCATTATCTACTATTACATAACCGGCAACATTATCATCAACATGATAACTCAGGTTTAAGGCTTTATTGGATGATTTAATGGCGGGCTCGGTGATTTCGATAACCGTTTTAATGCAGGTGCGCAAATTGGTGGCCAGGGGCTGCAGCACAAGCTTATCGGCTTCTATTTTTGATATATCCAGTATATCGCTGATGATATTGATTAACAGGTTGCTGCTTGATTGCAGGGTTTGAAGCAGTTCGAGCTGGTCGGGCTGCAAATTGGTGCGGGATAACAATTGGGCCGTACCAATAATACCATTAAGCGGCGTGCGAATCTCATGGCTCATATTAGCCAGAAAGTTGGATTTGGCAAAGGTGGCCGCTTCGGCCTGGTCGCGCGAGGCCGACAGTTCGATCTGCGAAGACTCCAGTTCGGTACTCTTGCGGATGAGTGCATTTTTGTCTGATTCGTGGCTCCTTTTAATAAAGCCAATCAATACCCCAACAATTAATACGTTTGCAATGGCCGATGTAATAAGGTCGTTTTCCCTTGCCTCCTGGCTATAAGACTGCACTAAGCCCGGAACATGTTTTTCGAGATAATAACAGCCCAGAAATATAGCGATCAGCGCACCTATAAAAATATAGTGATATCGCTTTTTAACCAGCAGAGTGATGAGTAAAATTAAAAAGATGCCCGATTGTGTGGTTGAACCATTAAGACCGCCGTTGTAAAACCAGCCCGGAATAACCGCAGCCAAACCGAAGCATATATAAATGACGGTAACATCCTCCCTGAACCTTACATAGCGGCTACGGTAAAAAGCCCAGCCCGACATTAATGCCACAAACACCTGTACAAGTACAAGTTTATAGCTTAAACACAGGAAAATATTAGTAAACATGGAAAATATCGTGCTTACGCAGATAAACAGGGAGAGCGCGTTGAACAGCTTATTCTCCAGCGACAAATCAGGCTTACCGTAGCCAATAATTTGTTTCAGTTTTTCCATTTAAAATAAAAAATTAATCAGAGAGAACCTTTTATACCATTAAAAGGAGTTTTCGGTTTAGTAAATAAAGTGTTTTTTTCACAATTTCGCACAACCCAACTGTTTAAAAATTGCAAATTCTGTACCAACTTGTTTAATACTTAAATAAAAACCCATATCTAATTATTAAGCAATAAAAAAACAGCATACCTTGTGAAAAACATGCTGTTAAAATGTATTATCGACAATTATTAGTAAGCGCTTGCTGTGTTTAAAGCTTCGATCGTCTCGCTACTCAGGTTTAAACCGGCAGCTCTGGCAAATTCGTTAAGCTGGTTGAGGTTGGTTGCGCTAACTATAGGTGCCGTAATGCCTGGCCTTGCAATTAACCAGGCCAACGCTATTGCCGACTGGCTTACACCATATTGCGCAGCTGCCTCATCAAGCGCAGCTAAAATCCTGAATCCGCGTTCATTTAAATATTTTTTTACCATACCGGCCCTGCTGCTACCCTGCAAATCGGCTTCCGACCGGTATTTTCCACTCAAAAATCCGCTGGCTAACGAAAAATAAGGGATAATGCCAATATTCTTTTCCCTGATAAAAGGCTCATATGTAGTTTCGTATTTCTCCCTGTCGAACAGGTTATACTCGGGTTGCAGGGATTGATAAGCGATCAAGCCTTTCTCCACACTCACTTTCAACGACTCGTGCAGGCGTTCGACAGACATATTGGATGTACCAATTGCGCGCACCTTACCATCCTGTACCAACTGGTCGTAAGCGCGCAGGGTTTCCTCTACCGGTGTTGAAGGATCATCATAGTGAGTTTGGTATAAATCGATATAATCCGTTTGCAACCTTTTTAATGAATCTTCGGCGGCTTTGATAATGTAATCCTTTTTAAGCCCTTTTTTAGTCGAGTCCATTTCCGAGCCTACTTTAGTGGCTATGATCACCTTATCGCGTTTGCCGCTTTGCTTTAGCCATTTGCCTATTTCGGTTTCAGATTCGCCGCCTTTATTTCCCTCAACCCAGCGCGAGTATACATCGGCGGTATCAATGGTGTTGAAACCGGCATCCAAAAAAGCGTCGAGCAAAACAGAGGTATCGTTACCTTTAACGGTCCACCCAAATACGTTTCCGCCAAAAATTAGCGGCGCGGTTAATATTTCGGATTTACCTAATTCACGTTGTTCCATATCAGATTATTTTATGTAAAAAGATGAATTAAGTATTAATTGTTTGTCAGTTCAATGAAATAACATCCGGCTTATTTGTAATAAAACTGAATTAAATACGACAATGCATCGCTTAAAACTAAGTACATTTGCCGCTTGTTAATTGAATATAATGGCTAAAGTTTCTATCAACCTGGCAACAGGCTCATTGCAAAAAGAAGAGATCATTGTAGGGATCGATCTGGGCACCACTAATTCATTGGTAGCTTTTATCAACCCTGATAAAAACCCGCAGGTAATAAATGATGCCGGCAAGGGCGTATTGGTGCCCTCGGTTGTTCATTTTGGTACTACCGGCGATGTTTTGGTAGGCAATGAGGCCAAAGAGTTTTTAATAACTGATCCGCAAAATACAATCTTCTCGGTAAAGCGCCTGTTGGGTAGAAGCTACCACGATATTGAAAATTACAAAGACTTTTTTAGCTATAAAGTTATTGATGATGACACCGAAAGCCTGGTAAAAATAAAGGTTGGCGATAAGTTTTACACACCTATCGAGCTTTCGGCCCTGATATTAAAAGAGCTTAAGGCCCGTGCCGAACACGCGCTTAAAACACCGGTAAACCGTGCAGTGATCACCGTACCTGCCTATTTTAACGATTCGCAACGCCAGGCCACCCGCGATGCCGGTAAACTTGCAGGCCTGGATGTTTTGCGTATTGTTAACGAACCCACTGCGGCCAGCTTAGCTTATGGCATCGGTTTAAATCCCGAAGAAACCAAAACTATAGCAGTATACGATTTGGGTGGTGGTACTTTCGATGTTTCTATCCTGCAAATTCAAAACGGTATATTTGAGGTGCTATCAACCAACGGCGATACTTTTTTAGGTGGGGATGATTTTGACCGCATTATAGTTGACTACTGGATTGAGAAAAACCAATTGGAGAAAGCCGAAGTATTAACCAATACCGAGCTTGCACAGCAGTTGCGCTTAAAAGCCGAAGAAGCTAAAAAAGCTTTCGCTCACCAAAGCCTTGTAAATGAAAAAATTGGCGACATCTGGTGTACGCTTGATCGTACCACTTTTGAAGAACTGATACTACCTAAAGTACAGCAAACCATTACCAGCTGTCAAAATGCGCTTAACGATGCCAAATTAACTATCAATCAAATTGATGAGGTAGTAATGGTTGGCGGATCAACCCGTACCGCGCTGGTTAAACGCATGGTTGCCGAGTTTTTTGGCCGACCGGTGCACGATGACGTTAACCCGGATGAGGTGGTTGCTTTAGGTGCAGCCATACAAGCAGATATTTTGGCCGGTAACCGTAAAGATATTTTATTGCTGGATGTTACCCCGCTTTCGTTAGGTATCGAAACTATGGGCGGGCTGATGGATGTGATCATCCCCCGCAACTCCAAAGTGCCAACCAAGGGCGGCAGACAATATACCACATCGATAGACGGCCAGGTAAACATGAAAATTGCAGTTTACCAGGGCGAACGCGACCTGATTAAAGAAAACCGTAAACTGGCCGAGTTTGATTTGAAAGGCATCCCGGCTATGCCTGCGGGTTTCCCTAAAGTAGATATCAACTTTTTATTGAATGCTGATGGTATCCTCACTATACAGGCTATCGAACTACGCTCGGGCGTTAAACAACAGGTTGAGGTAAAACCAACCTACGGCATTACCGACGAACAGGTTGAACAAATGCTGATGGACAGCATCACCCACGCTAAAGAGGATGTAAGCCAGCGTATGCTTATTGAGGCACGTACCGAGGGTGAGCAGATGGTTTATACCGTTGAGCGCTTTATGCAAAAACATGCCGCTTATTTATCCATCACCGAAATTAGTGATACAACCAAACTGGTAAGCAAGCTAAAAGAAGCATTAACCAGCGGCGATAAAGACCTGATACTGAAAACCATTGACGAGGTAAACGAATTTACCCGCCCATTTGCCGAACGCCTGATGGACCAGGCCATTGCCACCGCTATGAAAGGCAAGAGCATTGAATAGGCACAGATATTGCTTGTAACCTGCAAAAAATTGTTTCATTTGAAAAAGACAACATCTGCCTTAGCCCTGCTGCTGCTTATAGCCGTCATTACAAACGCCTGCGCTACAACACGCAAACATTTTAAAGACACCACCGCCAAGGCCTCGCTGGATACTCTAAAATACGATTCGCTGATGAAAAAACTGGCCAATGGCGATAAAAGCGGGCGCTGGCCGGTAAAAACTAAGGAATATCCCCTACCCGGTGCCATTTTGCCTTTTAACCGCATTGTAGCTTACTACGGCAATCTTTACTCAAAAAACATGGGCGTGCTGGGCCAGTATCCCCGCAAAACCATGTTAAACAAATTAAAGGAGGAAGTAAAAAACTGGGAACAGGCCGATACCACAACCGCCGTATTACCCGCCCTGCATTATATATGCGTTACCGCCCAAGCCGATGCCGGCCGGAACGGGCTACATAACCTTCGGATGCCTTTGAGCCAGATCGATACCGTGATAAGCTGGGCTAAAAGTATTAATGCTATTGTGTTTTTAGATATCCAGGTTGGCTTCAGCACTGTACAAAAGGAATTACCTTTGCTGGAAAAATACCTAAAAATGCCCAATGTACACTTCGGCATCGACCCGGAATTTTCAATGAAAGAAGGCAGCGTGCCCGGCAAGCGCATTGGCACTTTTGATGCCGATGATATTAATTATGTTACCGGTTACCTGGCTAAACTTGTAAAAAATAATGGTCTGCCACCCAAAATTTTTGTAGTACACCGCTTTACCAAACGCATGGTGACCAACTACAAGGATATTAAACTACGCCCCGAAGTACAGGTGGTTATGGATATGGACGGCTGGGGCCCTCCTGAACTAAAAAAAGGAACCTACAAATATTTCATTTCGGAAGAACCTGTGCAGTTTACAGGTTTTAAGCTGTTTTATAAAAACGATATTAAGAATGTGCCGCATAAGATGCTAACGCCTAAAGAGGTTTTGAATTTGAAGCCGGCGCCTGTTTATATCCAATATCAGTAACACCCGGAATTACAATTCAAAACAGGTTTCATATATTTAGGGCATCTAAACTTTATATATGAAACCCGTATTTAAACTTTCCTTAATTTTCCTTATCTGTTTATCAGCCTGTGGCGCTTTTGCCCAGCGTGGTTATACGCCGGATGTTGCACGTGCAATCGGTAATTCAGATATGCAATGGCAATCACAAATGAGCGGTTTGAGAATGCTTGGCATGCGAGGCGGGGATATAACCTATAATTTCAAATATACATTCACCGTTACCATGGCTGATGGAACAACAAAAGAGGTAAATTCGAAAATTTATGTGGATACCTCTCTCCATAAAAATTACCTTTTATTTGTAGATAAATCGCTGCCTAAAACAGACTCGAACAGAAATCAAAAGATTTTCCCGGAGCAAACCAAAGAAATATCCCGCAATGTGGCGCTCATTTCAGGCAATATTAAAAAAGCGGATTTCGCCACACCTCCCAGATACTATAGGGGGATAGCAAAAGATAGTTGCTGGATGTTTAAAGTAATTTCGGGATCTATAAATGCTTATTCATTTTTAAGTGAAGAGGACGGGCAAATGTTTAATCCCTCAACCATTGTTGCCATCCAGCTAAACGATGGTGCCATTGTTAAATTCAACGAGGAAAATTTAAAACAGATGGTAGGTGATGATATCGACGCGCTCGAAATCATTCAGCGTAAAAACTATATGCGCGCTATCAAAAAGTTTAACCGCAACCGGGAGAAGGAGAAAAAATAACCGCGAAGCTAAAGTTGAATAAAAGCGAACAAAAAAAAATCCCCTTCCGGGGATTTTTTTTTGATTATTACTTGCCTAAAGCTTCCTGCTCTTTAAGCGCAGCAATGTTATTACTATCGCTATAAGTTGCGGTTTGGGTAGCAAAATCTTCAAGAATAGCGGTTATGGTATCCAGGTTATCAGATACGCGCTGATGCATATCGGGCAAATCTCTTTCCAGCCGTTTATCGCCCAGTTCAATGTTATCAACTTCTATTTTGGCCAGTTTGGTAATAATTGCCTGCTGGCTGTTTTTCAGGTCTTCCAGTTCATGGACAATTTTTTCCATCAGTCCAAACTTCTTTAACTTATCCATAACAAGTGGTTTTAATTATTAATATATATTTCTAACCCGTCTCCTAAAAAATTGTTTTGATTTTGAATTATCAAAATCAACTAATAACTTAGTTAAACTAAATATTTAGTTATGAAAAATCTTATTTTAACGTTTGCCTTGGCGTTTTCGATCACATCGCTTTTCGCCCAAAAGGCAGCTAACGATTCCCTGTTGCTCGATTACTACCAAAACCAACGTTTTGCAGAAGCCGCCGATTATTTGAAAGCCACCTACCCCGAACCTATAACCGATATTAAAATATTAAACAAGCTGGCCTACACCTCAAAAATGGCCTCCCGCCTACCCGATGCCAACGCCTATTATCAACGCGTTTATGAGGCTGATACAACTAACCTCACCAGCATTTACAATATGAGCGAAATCAGCAAACGAAGGGGAAAAAACAAGTTGGCAATCGTTTATATAAAAAAGATCTTGCTGAAGGATACCACTAATTTTGATGTTTACAAACAACTGGCTGATTTATCGTATAATATCGGCGATCTATCCGGCAATATCGTTTATCTGCAAAAGGCCAACAAAATTAATCCAACCAATCCCGATGTGACCTATGATCTGTCTACCTATTTTATCAAATTGAAAGCATACAGCAACGCTGAGCAGATTATTGACCAGGCACTTGCAGCAGATACCGCCAATATGCTTTTGCTACAAGGAAAAGCGCAATCTGATTACGCGCTCAGAAAATATCCCGAAACAGTTATAATTACCAAAAAACTGGTAGATGCCGGACAACAGACCGGAGCAATCATTTCGATGCTGGGAACAGCCTACTACATGACTAATAAATATGCCGATTGCATAAAAACGTTTAAACTATTAAACGATAACCAATTAGGAACAGAATCGTCATTTTACTATACCGCTATGAGCTACAAAGCCCTTCACAACAACGCCCAGGCTATTGCTAACCTGGATAAAGCTATTGAAGTGGCCATATCAAGCGGGGTAAGTTCTTATTACAGCGAAAAAGGCGACTCGTACGATCGCCTGCATCAATTAGATAAGGCGGTTACTGCCTATCAAAAAAGTTTAATGTACAAACCCGAGCCTATTACCTATTATGCACTGGCCACGCTATACGATACAGAGTTGAAGAACAAAAAGGCGGCTTTAAAATATTACAAAAAATACCTGGCAAGTAAACCCAAGGATACACAACAGACTTATATAACCTATTCGCAGCAGCGTATTAAATCGTTAGCAACAGGGATATAGCAGGAAGTCGGAAGCCTCAAGTCGGAAGTCGAAAAACAATGTTTACTATAGACTTAATACTTCTGACTCATTACTTCCGACTTAAATTAACGTTGCATTAAGCGGGCCACGTATTTGCCAATAATATCAAACTCGAGGTTTACCTGGCTGCCAACACGCACGTTGTGCAGGTTGGTATGCTCGAAAGTGTAAGGAATAATAGCTACCGAAAAGCTGTTGGCATGCGAATTAACAACCGTAAGGCTGATGCCGTTAACACAGATGGAGCCTTTCTCCACAGTAACATTACTTAACGATGCATTATACTCAAAGGTATACTCCCAGCTGCCTTCCAGTTCGTTAAATGCGGTACAAACGGCCACCTGGTCAACATGGCCCTGAACGATATGACCATCGAGCCGGGCGTTCATTTGCATGCAGCGCTCCAGATTTACCGGATCGCCAACTTTAAGCTGGCCGAGGTTGGTTTTATTGAGGGTTTCTTCGATAGCTGTAACCACATGCAGGCCATCGGCCAAAGCAACCACTGTAAGACAAACGCCGTTGTGTGCAACAGACTGATCAATCTTTAACTCGTGTGATATAGCTGATTCGACGGTGATATGCAGGTTTCCTTTTTCCTGCTGCAGTTCAGTGATCCTGCCTAATGTTTCAATTATTCCGGTAAACATATATATGCCCTGTGCAATTTTATATTGGTGTAAAGCTATTGATATTTGGTCAAACCCTTTGTCAGCACAATATGGATTTATTTGAAATTGGAGAAGAGGTCTTTCCGTTTATTGCGAAGATCTTTACCACCTTCCATTACCGATTTTAGGTTGGCCAGGTAAAACGTCCACCCTAACTGGCATTGAACATATAAGTTTTTTTCAGGATCGCTTTCTTCCGGGATATTTTCCTGTGTTAACTCAACTATAACTACACCCAATTTACAGGTAATAGAAATACTAACAACAGTTCCACCTGTAAAAGTAAACTTCACAAAATCGCTGCCGTTAGCTTCCAGGATCTGGCCGTTTTCAACAGTGGTATCATCATAACCATGCCAGTACCAGGAATAGGTATCCTCTTTTTTAATAAACTCATGCGTCTCGCGCTGGCGACCGGCTATGGCAAAAAAATCAGCCTTACGCAAAAACCAGGTTTCCAGGCCCTCGGGGGTGGCCCAGGCTTCGTAAACACTGCGCACATCGGTATCAACATCGGCAGTTATTTTAAATTTACTCCATCTGTCGTCTGTTATCATAGCAAATAGGATTCAGGTGTTTTGTATCAAAAATAACAATTATAATTTGCGGTTTCGTTAACTTGGCTTTAAATCTTAACTATGGCTAAACAAAGCGCCGGTATTTTACTGTATCGTAAAACCACCGCGGGTTTACAGGTATTTTTGGTGCACCCGGGAGGACCGTTTTTCAAAAATAAAGATGAAGGCGCATGGTCAATCCCAAAAGGAGAATACGAACCGGACGAGGATCCATTGGATGCCGCAAAACGCGAATTTGAAGAAGAAACGGGTAAAGCCTTATCCGGAAACGCCATCGCATTAAACCCGGTTAAGCAAAAAGGAGGGAAAACGGTGCTTGCCTGGGCTGTCGCGGGCGATATTGATCCGTCAACAATTAAAAGCAATACTTTTGAAATAGAGTGGCCTCCACGTTCGGGCAAAAAGCAGACTTTTGCAGAAATTGACCGGGGGGATTGGTTTGATGTTGAGATAGCCAAAGCTAAGATCAATGCCGCACAGGCTGCATTAATTGATGAACTTAGTGAGCTTACAGGGCTTTAATTTTGTTTGCGGTTTTTAACCCAGTTACTCAATTCAATTGTGTTTGCAGCCGGACTTACGGCCTTTTTTTTCTCATTCAAAAGCTTATCCATCAACATACCAGCAATAAAAGCCTCACCTTCATCATCCTGTTGCAATACACCGGGGCTAAAATACTTCTGTACAAAATGCGTATCAAAATTACCTGAAGCGAAAGCATCATGCTGCATCACAAATTTGCCGAAACCGAGTGTAGTGGTAATTCCGGTAATTTTGTATTCATCAATAGCGCGCACCATCCTGTTGATGGCTTCCTGCCGTGTACTGCCGTAGGTAATTAGTTTGGCTATCATCGGGTCATAGTAAATCGGGATTTCCATGCCCTGCTCAAAGCCATCATCAACACGTACGCCCGGACCTTTTGGGGTGATGTAAGTTTGCAGGGTACCAATATCCGGCAGGAAATTATTAGCCGGGTCTTCGGCATATACCCGTAGTTCTATCGCGTGGCCGCGGATGGTAAGATCGTCCTGTTTAAAGCTGATGGCTTCGCCCCTCGCAATCCTGATCTGCTCCTTTACCAGGTCGATGCCTGTAATCAGCTCGGTTACGGGATGCTCCACCTGCAGACGGGTGTTCATCTCCAGAAAATAAAAATTGAGCTCATCGTCCATAATAAACTCAACTGTACCGGCACCGATATAGTTAACCGAGCGGGCTACGTCAACCGCGCATTTACCCATCTGCTCACGAATAGCCGGGCTGAGTACGGCCGACGGAGCTTCTTCCACCACTTTTTGATGTCGGCGTTGTACAGAGCAATCGCGCTCAAAAAGATGAACAATGTTGCCATGTGTATCGCCAAGCACCTGTATTTCGATATGGCGCGGCGAAGAAACATACCGCTCAATAAATACAGCACCATCACCAAATGCAGATATGGCTTCGGATACGGCTAACTGCATCTGCTCCTCAAAATCGGCCACGCTGTTAACAATACGCATACCCTTACCCCCGCCGCCTGCGGCGGCTTTAATCAGTATCGGGAAACCCACTTCAACGGCACGCTTTTTTGCTTCATCAACGTTGGCAATAGCTTGTTCGGTGCCCGGCACCATGGGGATATTGTATTTAAGCGCCGCAGCCTTGGCCGAGAGCTTATTACCCATTATTTCCATTGCTTCGGGTGTGGGGCCAATTAAAGTAAGCCCGGCCTCGCGCACCATGCGCGCAAAAGCGGCATTCTCGCTTAAAAAACCATATCCGGGATGGATAGCCTCAGCCCCTGTTTGCAAGCAGGCTGCTATAATTTTTTCGCCAACAAGGTATGATTGAGACGAGGGTGCATCACCAATATGCACCGCCTCATCGGCATAGCGCACATGGAGGGCATCACGATCTGCCGCCGAATAAACGGCTACGGTTTTAATACCCATTTCGCGCGCGGAGCGCATAATACGTAAGGCAATCTCGCCGCGGTTGGCAATCAGGATCTTCTGCATAAAACAAATGTAATTGATTTAACCTGATTAAAACGCCGGCTTTAACGCGGAAAGTTTTTATTTGGGAGATGCCCAGCGATAGGTTTTACGCGAGCATTTATAACAGATGTATTTTTTTACAGGCATCCCAAACAAAAAAAACTTCACAAAGCCACTGCGCGGAATGCGGCTAAGCTCGCTTTTGCAACTACGGCAGGTTAATGTGTTATTCTTCTGTTCGGATGGTGTAATCCTGATTTCGGCGGTCATAGGGGTACTAAAATTGTTTAAGGGGGTCAAATCAGCAATAACTGCACAAGCGTTTTAAACCAGGACAATAAATTATTGCATGTATAAAATTAGTTACAAAGTATGAATTTTTTATGAACCTTTCATTAATCCTTTTTTTTCTCAATCCAATAACCTCAAAACACATATAACTAATAATCAAATAATTACATAAATTAAAATTCACTTACCAAATAAAAATGCCCGCCGGTAATAAACGAGGGCACTGAAAAAGTAGCTCAATAAAGTTGGGTTATTAAAAGCGATCAAGAAAAAGGCAACTTTTACTTGGTCGCTTTTCTTATGCATCATTATTTGCGGAGTTGATTTCTTGTGGCCGATATAGCTGTATTATCGATCTGCTGATCAGTAGGAGGCATTTTGGGGAAATTTTAGTTCATCAGTTTGATGATCCTTTTCAGATTTACAGTAAAGATGGCCAGAGCGCCCTGCATCTGCATATTTTCGATACCATAGGCTATTGCCCGATCATAGCCATGAACGTTTTTTAGTTCGCTGTTCTTGGCTTCTATCTTATATCTGTGTTTGATACTTTCTTTATATTCGGTGGTTTCCTGAAAAGCCATTTGCTGCAGGTGCCTATCCGATTTGATAGTGACAGAATAGGTTTTGGTCTTTGCCCCTAACTTGTAGCAACCATCCCTTAATGGACATACTTTACATTTTTCAACATCAAAGTAATAAGTGTTTGCCTGGTTTTTCCCTCTGTTCTTCTTTCCATGCCGGGCTTTTCGGAAAGCCAGATGTCCAGCCGGGCATACGAACATACCCGCATCTTTGTTATAATCAAACTTGTCTTCTTCTTTTCGGGTTCCTTGTGAAATTGCCGGTGTAAGTTTGGCAACGATCCTGATGTCCTGTTCTGTTGCTATCTTAAGATTATCTTTTCCTGAATAAGCTGAATCGCCGATGATCCTTTCTACTTCAATGCCATTTTGCTGACTGATCTCCAAAAGTTTGGGAAGTTCCGGGCCATCGCCTTTTTCTCCCGAAGTGACCACCGCAGCGGTAATAATGCGTTCTTCGGTCATCGCCAAATGGGTCTTGTAACCAAAGAAGGAACTATCAGCCGATTTGTGGCCTGTTTTAGCATCCTTGTCTTTGGATAATGTATAGTGCTCCTGCGTATCTGCTACCGTCTCCTTTAACAGGTTGAGCTTTTCTTTTACAGCAGGTATCTGGCATAACGGCCCGTCGGCTTCAATATACTTTTCCAATGCATTGCAATAGGCCAGTTCTTTTTCCAACTCGTCCGTAGTGTTCTTTTCCGGCATGCCTGCCTTCATATCTTCATCGATAGCATATACCGCTTTGCGGAGCAGTTTCGAGCGCTCCCGTAATACTTCCAATGCTGAATAGGGATTTGACCTTGACAGAGAATGGGTGGCATCAACAATAATGGACTTACTGCGGATGATCCCTTTTTCAATGGCTATGCCCACTGTTTTATTAATCAGCAAGTTCAAAAGATCATTATCCTTCAGCCTCAACTTTCTAAACTTGGTCAATGAACTGGGATCGATAACGCCTTCTTCCGGGGACATCTCCAGGAAATATTTGAAAGACATATCATATTGCGAACGTTCCACCACATCGACATCTGAAACAGTGTAGATCGTTTTTAATAACAAGTATTTGAACATCCGTACAGGACTTTCGGCTGCCCTGCCATTGGTCATACAATATTTGCAGACCAATTCATCATAGATAAACGTAAAATCTACCAGGTCATTGATCTTCCGCAATAGATTGTCTTTCGGAACGATCAGATCATATAACCCTGAAAATGTACTGAACTGAATCTGCTGTTGTTGGCTAAGCATCTTAATGTCTTTCTTTCGACACTTTAAGATACAAAAAAAGGGGCAGAAAAACTAAATTTTCTACCCCATATATCCTAAAAAGACTTTTTCAGTGCCCTCGTAATAAACCGGCGGGCATTTTTACAAATTTTTAAGGTTTTATTGCTGAGCAGGAGCCGACTGACCAGCTGGCGGCGGAGCAGGCTGACTGCCCGGACCCGGTGCCATACCCGGAGCGCCAGGGCCACGTCCTTCGGGTACTGTAACCTCAGGATGCGCTGTACCGCGGTGGCAGGTATTGCAATTAACGCCAGCTTTCATTACCATGCCTAATGAGTCTTTTTTAGCGTGAAAATATTTCTCGTTAATTTTATTCATCATTTTAAACATGTCGCGTGTCATTTCCTTTTCAGGTTTGGCATCGCTTGCCCAATCCATCTTTTTAGTTTCTTCGTTACGGGCATGGCAAAAATTGCAATGTACACCTAACGAGTGTTCCCACTCTTCCATAACCTTGTGCAGGTTTTCGCCCGAGATATTTTTTGGCAATACTTTAAGGTTTTTAAAACCTTCATCCTGTGGTTTAATTGATGTCATGGCACCAAATACCACTATCGAGAGTAATCCGAGGGTAACTAATAGTTTTTTGTTCACAGGCATAATTGTCATGTTTAAGTCATCTAAATTAAAACATTGGTTTTAATGTTGCAACATTTTTAAACAAATGATTGAACAATTCACGGTAGCTTCATAATTGACCCGGTAAATCACTTCTGCATTACCATAACGCCGTCCATTAACAGCGTGCTGCCACCATCGGCAACAATGTTATACACCTTTTGCATACCTTCGGCGTGCTCGGTTTTTCGTAACACGGTAAATGCTTCGTATTTGCCGGTTTGCTCATTAAGGCAAAGCACTTCCTGGCCGGCTGTAACCTCTCCTATTTTAACATTCCCCTGCCTGGTTAACATGGGGTGATTAGGCGTGGCTTTCAAAACTTTACTATTCAGGTTAACAAATTGCCCCTCGCCGGTAGTTTTTGTTTTGGCCGATACCAGCACCAGTTGAGTGATTGCGTAGTTTTTAGCATCGTGTGTGGTTAGCTCTTTTACCTTCACTACCATATTCTTTTTGGTAGCCGGATCAACCGAGATCACTTCATCGCCGCTTTTTACTGTTTTCAGCATCTTTTCATCGCCATTGGCCATAGTAACCATTTCATCGCCGGGAAAGCAGATATCATTGCCGTAAGTAGCAGCTTCCTCTTTCAAGTCCTTACCCCCGTTAAGCACTTTGTATTGCTGAAAGCTCAATTCTTTTGATAGCACATACGATAGCTTCAGGATAAAGTTCTGCTCCACTTTGTTGATGTTATCAATATCCTGGAAGTACTGCTCCCAAACTTTTGCATCGGCAGTAAAATCAGGAACGAGGGCTTTGTACAGTTTGCCTTTCTCGTTGGTATAAAATACCATCAGGCCTATTTCCTGCATGCCTTCTTTAGCTACGAGTTTATATAGGTCGATGCGTTTTTTTAAGCCGTCGGAGCCAGTGATAAAATACGGCTTGCGGCTTTCGTACCTATCCAGCACATAAGCATTCTCGAACTTAACGTAGGTATCATTATCCAGACTGGCGATAGTAAATGTTTGGGCCTTTTTATACTCATCCATAGTAAGCGGACGAGGATTTACTGTTTGCGCCTTGGCAAAGTACAGTGTTGAACTTAGTAGTAGTGTTAGTGTTAATTGTCTCATTGTAGAGATTAGAGGTTGGAGATTAGAGATTAGGGGCAGTGATTGGAGGTTGGAGATTAGAGATTAGTTGCTGTTCTCTCAAACAATCCTCCTAACCTCTAATCTCCAACCTCTAACCACTTTAAGATAACTGTTTAAACGCCTCGGCGAAGGCTTCCATTTCGTCCATGCGGCCTATGCTTACGCGGCACCAGTCTTTGCCGTTAAATTGCCAGTTGCGTACGCCTACGCCGCGCTTCATCATTTCGCTTACAAACTTTTTGCCGTCCATTTTTAAGGGGAACATCACAAAATTTGCTGATGAGGGAATGTATTCGTAGCCTTCTTTCTTTAGTACCGAATATAGGTATTCTTTAGATGCATTTGTTTTTTGCAGGGCATCTTTTAAAAACTCTTCTTCGCGGTAGCCTGCTATAGCGCCTGCAATTGTTGTAGCCGCCAGCGAGAAGCCTGTGGTATACATGGACAATGTTTTAATGGTATCCGGTTGTGCTATGACGTAACCGCAACGCAAACCTGCAAAACCATACAATTTAGAAAAAGTACGAGCCACGATAACATTTTGCCCGGCTTTCACCGCACTTATCATGGTAGCGGCTTGTGGATCGGGCAGGTAATCGATATAGGCCTCGTCAACAAATACGGTTATTTTTTTGGATACGCGCTCGCAGAAAGCTTTGAGTTTGGCGGTATCTAAAACGGTAGCTGTTGGGTTGTTGGGGTTGCAGATATAAACCAGGCCGGTGTTACTGTCAATCTTGGCTTCCATGGCATCAAGATCCAGTTTGTAATCAGCCGTTAAAGGTACTTTTATCCATTTGCCATCCAGGTGTTCTGCGTGCGATGGCAGGTCATCATACGATGGATCACCGGTGATGATGCTTTTGCCGCCTTTGCTGTAATGGATAGCGGCCGCCAGCAACAATGGCGATGAGCCGGATTCCATCAGGATGTTGTTATAGTTGATGCCTTCGTACTGGGCTATTTTATTGTAGAGGGTACCCATCGTCATGAATGGATATTGATAGCTTTTATCAATAGCATCCTGGATGGCTTTTTTAGCTGCCGCCGATGGGCCGAAAGGGTTTTCGTTGGCCAGCAGCCTTGCTTTCATTTCAAAGCCTGCCGTAGTAATCGCTTCCTTATCGGTAATGGCGCGGCTTGATGGTTTAAATACACGTGCGGGCATGGCTGCCAGCTTGCCAATGGTTCCTGAAAAAAAGGCCAGTCCCCCGGCCATAAATGCGCTGGACTTGAGCCAGTTTCTGCGGTTAATTGTGGTCGACATGGTGGTGGTATTTAATGCTTTTTATACGTTAATATTATTTTTGAACAGGATATTGTGTACGCTGATCGGTAACCCGTGCATGAATGGCAGCAACAGTACTCCGCGCCGATTCGAAGGCCCCTGCCATCCAGGCGTTTAAATAAGTTAAATGTTCGCCTGCAAAGTATACCTGCTTATCGGGTTTAGTTAGTACCGGGTATTGCGTGTTACGGGTTTGGGAAGTGTAAACCGCCCATCCGCCTAAATTATATTTAGTTTTATGCCAGCTTACCGAAAACGAGTTTTCAAACTCCTTGTCATATTGCGGGTGGATCAACCGCCCTTTTTCAAGCGCGAATTTCTCCCTTTCGGCATAGCCTAAAGCGCCAATTTTCTGCGCTTTTTCGTTGAAGTTATAATATCCAATCAAGATACCTTTTTTTCCTAAATAATCATAACTTGGATAAAAAATCTGCGTTAAATCATTGTTGGTGTGCGTGATACCTCCGTAAATATGCTCATCCTCCTCCCAAAACCTCCGTTTAAACTGTAAGCCAATTTTGCCTGTTTGATTATAGCTGATATAATCTATCGCCCGGCTCACATCACCGCTGAAATTATTGCTGATATTGCTTAACACAGGCAGCGGGATGGTGCACACACAGAGATCGCCGTTTAGCACATGCTCGCCGGTAGCATCTTTATAGGTTATTTTAACGCCATCGGCTACGTTATTGATCGCCGTAACTTCCGCTCCCATTTTAATTGATGGCGCTACTTTTTTCTCCAAAGCGCTCGCAATCATATCCATACCACCTATGGCCTGGAACATGGTCATCTGTAGCTCATAAGTATATTCGGCCACATTGTAAAAATCAGGGTCCATTAAGCCCGAGTGCAGCAAATCGGCCAGTTTATGCGGATCGGCAATTTTGCCGGGCCTATCCCCTGCCCCCGGCGATTCGGTGTAACCACGGCGGGCTGAGGCTTTGTATAGTTTATCTATATCCAAACCACCTTCGGCCTGCAGGTACTCGATAATCTTTTCGCCGTCTTCTTTAGTGAAACTGCTATCCAGGCTGCCATGATCTATGCTTTTGGCCAGCATCTCGGTCATGTAGCCGCGGATATCGTTATGCACCTCACGCACTTTTATTTTTTTGTTAGATAGAGGGCCTTTCCCCTCGGCAAAGTAATAGGCTCCCTCGTTTACGTTGTTGTACACCTGGATAGGCACACCTAATTCTTTGCAGTAATGCAAGGTAAGTTCATGGTTATGCGGAATGCGCGACGGTCCAGCATTAAAATACTGCCCGGCATCAAAACGGGCCGTGGCTGTAGGCTTTTCAATTTCAGTATTGGTACTGCCGCCACGAATGCTGAAACAACGGCCACCAGTACGCTGCCGCGCTTCAAGAATAGTACATTGGTAACCCAGCTTACTCAGTTCATAAGCGCAAGTCATACCGGCCAGTCCTGCGCCTAAAATAATAATGTGTTTTCCTTTGCCGTTGCCCTCCAGATTAAAAGCATGAGCAGGCGCGGATTTTAGTAAACCAAGAGCCAGCATGGCCGGATATGCTCCGCCGGCCAGCATGGTACTTTTAGATAAAAAGTCCCGGCGGGTAATAGTTTTCAATAAGCGCGTTTTTTATGTTTTACAATCAACTTTGGCTAAATATAGCTTTTTGTTTGGTTGAATGTTAAGCGTAAATCAACTTTTGTTGTGATTTTGATAAAATTAGCGGGGAATTTTAACGGTTTTATATGTCTGTGTTAAAATATGGTTAATGGAATCCTAATTACTTCCCGCACGTCGTTGCGAGGCACGAAGCAATCCCCGACTGTGCAGGGCGGATTTGCATAGCTCCTCTGCCTCTTGGGGATTGCTTCGTGCCTCGCAATGACGGCTTTATAAGTAGCTTTTAAGATAGTTTAATCGCATCACCACACGAACATCCCCCTAACCTCTAATCTCCAACCTCTTATCACTAAACGTTAATTTCTGTTAAAATCTGAAAATAAATTTGCATAACTACGAATAGTTCGTAGATTTACGAAACAATCGTAAATAGAATGGAAAAATTATCTCAACAGGAAGAAGAAGCGATGCAGGCGGTATGGCAATCGGGCCCGGGTTTTATCAAGGATTTTTTAGAAGCGATAGTTGAGCCCAAACCACCATACACTACTTTGGCATCAACCGTAAAAAACCTGGAGCGTAAAGGATTTTTAAAAAGCGAAAAGATGGGCAACTCCTTCCGTTACCTGCCGCAGATACAGGAAGAGGAATACAAAAAACGCTTTATGAGCGGCTTTGTAAGCGACTATTTTGAAAACTCGTACAAAAACCTGGTAACCTTTTTCGCCAACGAAAAAAAGATTAGCGCCAGCGATTTGAAAGAGATCATTAAACTGATTGAAAAACAATAAAACCTACAACCATGCCAGCAACTTTTGTTTTGTTACTTAAAATAAATGCAGCATTGCTGTTGTTTTGTGCCGGTTATTACCTGGTTTTGCGCAAGCTTACCTTCTACACTTTAAACCGCGCCTACCTGGTTACGGCAATCCTGTTTGCCAGTATTTATCCATGGATAGATCTTTCGGCCTTTGTGCAGCGACATGAGGAACTGGCCCGGCCTATAGAGCAGATTGCCATTAACTGGCATGCACCCGCGCAACTTATTCAGCAACCGGAGCAGGCTATTGATTACTGGTACTGGCTTGGCGTTGTATTTTGGATTGGTGCAGGCGTATTACTCGTGAGACTGGGCATGCAGCTTTTTTCTTTATTACGATTGTATAAAACATCCCGCCCGAGGTATATCAACGGCTACCTGGTGCGTATTATGGATAAGGATGCAGCGCCTTTCTCCTTTTGGCAAAGCATCTACATCAACCCTCAAAAACATGAGCCTGCCGAACTGGAAGCCATTTTACAGCACGAGCAGATCCATGTTAACCAATGGCATACGGCAGATATTTTACTGGCCGAACTGAGCAGTATTTTTTACTGGTTTAACCCCGGTATCTGGCTCATTAAAAAGGCGGTGCGTGAAAATATCGAATTTATAACCGACCGAAAGATCCTGAAAAACGGCATCGACAGTAAAACTTACCAATACAGTTTGGTAAACGTGAGCTTTAACAAAGCTCAACCCGGAATAGTAAACCATTTCAATATTTCAACAATAAAAAAACGGATAATCATGATGAACGCGAAAAGATCGTCGAAACTTAACCTCACCCGCTACGCATTTGTAGTACCGGCTGTGATGGCACTTTTACTGGTATTCAGCATTTCGAAAGCTGATTTTGCCAAACCTGTACGCATTAGCCTTGCCGCCGCAGTGCAGCCCCTGGCCAGGATCATTAACATCAACCCCGACGAGGTTGGCGATCCTGCCCCAAAAATCGCCAAAGCACCCAAAGTATCAAAAAAAGCAAAAACTGTTAAATCTGTGGTTGCCCTTGCGCCCGTTATTGCGCCACAGATTAGTCTTAGTCCGCTTACTGCTATTGCCTTAACTCCGCAGCCGGCCAAAAACGATACCAACAAAAAACTAAAGCTTATTGTAAGAGACTTTAAAAAAGATTCGCTCGTGTTTGTGGTGAATGGTAAAGTATCAACCGGCAAAAACCTCGACCCAACCAATATCGAAAACATGTACATGCTTACCGGCAGCCAGGCCCGCAAGTTTGCCAAAGTGGATGACGATAAGCCGGTAAAAGTTGCTTACGTAATTACTAAAGATGCGAGTAATAAAGAAGAGCTTGAAAAAGCGGTTGCCAGGGATATTGTTATCCGAAAAGTGGTTACTGCCAATGTAAGCGGCGACGCAGTGGTACGTGATGATGATGATAACGATGTGGCTGTTATCGCCCCAGACGATAACTTTCATGTAAAGCCTGCAAAAGTTTTTGTAGTAAAAAGCGTTACCAGTACATCAACCGGAACCGGAAGCAGCAACGGTACAATAACAGTTAAAGCAACAAAGGGCAAGCCGGCTACATCTGCCCAGGCCTGGACAATTGTTAGCGATGGTGACGCTGCATCCTCAAACGGAGATGTATTTGTAACCGGTCGCGGAAAAAAATCAGATACAAAGGTGATCAAAGTTAACGGTCTTAGCATCACTACGGATAATGGCAAAGAACCGTTATTTGTAATTGATGGTAAAACCAGTACGGTTGACGCCATGAAGAAACTCGACACCGATAAAATAGAAAGCATTTCGATATTAAAAGGCGACGATGCCACAAAGAAATACGGCGATAAAGCTAAAGACGGCGTAGTTGTAATTGATACACGTAAAAAGTAATTGGTTGATTTGCGTATGGGTTTTTCTGAGATTGGTTTTAGTTAAAAAAGTTCTTTATACTGTCTTGCTAATCAACCCGTAAAACATACTCAACCAGCTAACTGGCTTCGGCCAGTTTTTCCGTTTCCAGCAGGTTGATCAAAGCTTTCTCGGCAACATTCAATTCGGCGGCCTTTACATCTTCGCGTTCATCAAGGCCGCTGATATATTTAAAAATGGTGCCCTCCTCATAACTTTTTATAACCGATGGGTGCACGTAGTACTTTTTACAAACTGTACGCGTGTTCCCAAGGTTTATAGCTACCTCATCCAGCACACTTACTATTTTCTTTTTGCACTCGCTAACGGTGCTAAACTCCCCAGCCTCTTTAAATGCATACAAGGCACTCACGCTGCCGGCCCAGGTACGGAAATCTTTTGCCGTAAAATCTTCGCCGGTTATTTCATGCAGATAAGTGTTGATATCGCCCGAGCCTATGCTGCATCTTGTGCCATCGGCATTGTAATATTGAAAAAGTTCTTTTCCGGGGATATCACGGCATTGTTTTACCAGCCTGGCCAACTTGCGGCTCTGCAAAGAAACTTTATGAAACACGCCTTTTTTGCCTTTAAACTCAAACCTGAGGGTTGAGCCCTCTACCTTAACATGCCGGTTTTGCAACGTAGTTAAACCAAATGATCCATATAGCTTTTTGTACGATTCATTACCTACCCGGATACTGGTTAGTTCCATTAGCCTCACCACCAGGGCCACCACTTTTTCATGATCAAGGCTATGCCTGGCCAGGTCTTTGTCTACCTGCTCACGGATGGCCGGCAGATGCTCTGCAAAGTTTTGCATGCGGTGGTATTTGGATTGATTGCGGATCTGGTTCCAGCATGAATGGTAGCGGTATTGTTTTCGCCCGGCGGCATCAGTACCCGTAAATTGCAGGTGACCGTTTTCGTAGGGAGAGATCCATACGTTGGTATATGCAGGAGGTATCACCAGTTTATTGAAGCGGGTGATGAGTTCGTTATCTTTCACCAACGCACCATCGGCATCATAATAACTCCAACCCTTGCCCGATTTTTTGCGGGTATAACCCGGTGATGAATCAGATACATAACGCAAGCCAACGGCCCTTGCGGTGATCTTCGGGTCGCGGCCAATTTTTTCGAGCTTTTTGAGGAGACGGTTCATGTAGGGATAACATGCCGAGGGAGGATAAAGTTTTAAAAATGCAAGTTTGAGCGTCCACGCTCGAACTATCCGGAAAGTAAGCGTCCACACTTACGATACAATACCTGCTAAACTTCGACAAGGCCTTAAGCACAGAACCGGGAGCGTGGACGCACATTCTGGTCGAAGTTTAGCGACAGCGTAACTTCGTCCTAAACTGGGTTAAGCTTTCAGCTTAACTTTATAACATTCGATCACCCGTTTAATGAAAGTGCCATGTATTTAATGTCGGGCTATGGAAGCAGAATGCTTCCGCAAATATAGGTCCAGGTTACGCTATCGCTAAACCTGAACCAGGCTTCTATTAAACACAGAACCGGGAGCGTGGACGCTCCCGGTTCTGTGCGTTCAAGCGTGGACTCTTGAATGTGCGGTAAAATGATATTATTATCTTACTTCAACACCGAAACAGCCTTATTAGCTTCACCAACACCCCAAACCGTACCTGGCTTATCGCCCATAGTAATAACCAGCTCGCCACCGGCCATTACATCTGTATGTTTAATATAAGTTTTGGTATAGTTAGCGCCATTAAGCGTCATGGCCTGGATGTATTTATTCTTAGGCCCATTGTTTTTAACTACTACATGGAATTTCTTATTTCCCTGCAATTGCAAAGTAGCCTCATTAACCACCGGGCTGCCAAAAACATACAGGCCGTTAGCCGGGTTAACCGGATAAAAGCCAACAGCCGACAATACGTACCAGGCCGACATCTGCCCAACATCCTCGTTACCGATAATACCATCCGGTTTATCAGTATAAAAATCATCCAGGATAAACCTCACCTTTTCAGCAGTTTTCCATGGCTTGCCTGAGTATGCATAGTAGTAACTCATTGGGTGACTTGGCTCATTACCGTGCGCGTACTGGCCAATCAAACCAGATACATCCGGCGATTTGAATTTACCCATATCGCCCTCGGCAATAAACAACGAATCGAGTTTGGTATTGAATTTATCAACGCCGCCCAGCATATCAATCAAACCTTCCACATCCTGCGGAACAAGGAAGGTGTACTGCCAGCCGTTGCCCTCGGTAAAGTCGCCGGTTTCGTGGATGGAGATAAACGGACTGTAAGGTGTACGCCAGGCATCCTGCGATAAACGACCACGCATAAAGCCCGATTTTGCATCGTAGTAATTTTTATAGTAAGCACCGCGTTTGCTGAAGTAAGCGTAATCTTCAGTTTTGCCTAATTTTTTGGCTACCTGTGCAAGGCTCCAATCGTCAATGGCATATTCCAGGCCCATCGATACCGATTCGCGGCTGCTATCGGCAGGAATGTAGCCGTATTTTTTAACGTATTTAATGCCGCGTTCATCGCCCATGGCGGTGGTTTTCATAGCCTCGTAGGCTAAGTTGGCATCAAAGCCTTTATAGCCTTTAAGCAAAGCATCGGCAACAACCGGTACGGCGCTGTAGCCCACCATACAATTGGTTTCGTTAGCCATTAAGTGCCAGACCGGCAGGCTACCCTGCTGCTGGTAAATGGCCAGCATCGAGTTGATCATATCGTTCACATGCTCCGGGTGGATAATGGTTGACAGCGGGTTGTTTGAACGATAAGTATCCCATAGCGAAAAAGTGGTTACGTTATTAAAACCCTCGTTTTTGTGTACTTTTTTATCAGTTCCCCAATATTCGCCGTTTACATCGTTAAAAATAGATGGCGCTATCATGGTATGATACAGGGCGGTATAAAACTTTTTCATTTGTGATAATGAATCGGCTTTAATGGTGATTTTGCTCAGCTGTTTATTCCATGAAGCATCGGCATCGGCAACTACTTTGTTAAAATCCCAACCGGGTATTTCAGCTTTGATATTCAGCATGGCATTTTCTGCACTTACCGGCGAGATACCTACTTTGGCGTAAACCACCTCGCCTTTGGTGGTAGCAAAGCTGATCACACCTTTCACTTTTACGCCTTTAAGTTCGGTAACTTTTACGCTGGCTGTACTATCGTAAACCGTAAAGTTTTTGATTGGCTTGGAGAACACAGCGGTAAAATAAATGCGCTGATCACTCGCCCAACCTTCAGAAAACCGGTAACCGCAAATGGTGTTTTTATCAACCTGCTTAATGTAGGTTTCCACCGGCTTGTCCCAGCCTATCCCCTCTTGCAAATCAATGAGGATGTGCGAGTTGTTCGAGGCCGGGAAAGTGTACTTATGCATACCTACGCGGGTGCTGGCGGTTAGCTCTACGCCGATATCGTACTTTTTAAGTTTTACTTTGTAATAGCCGGGTTTTACAACCTCGTCTTTATGGCTAAACAGCGATACATAACCGCTTTTCAAATCTTTATTGCTGCCTTTGTAAACGTTGATAGCGCCGGTGGTTGGCATAAAGGAGATATCGCCCAGATCGCCGATACCTGTACCGCTTAGGTGGGTATGCTGGAAGCCGATAATGGTAGAATCGGAAATATGGTAGCCAGAGCACCAGTCCCAGCCTTCAGAAATATTGGTTGGGCCTAACTGCACGGCACCAAAAGGTACGCTGGCACCAACAAAAACGTGACCATGGAAACCGGTACCGATATAAGGATCGACATATTGGGTTAAACCGGCTTTTTGCATAGGCTGCGACCTGTGCCGCTGCGCCTGCGAACTTAAATTAACAAGGGCCAGCAAACCGGCCAAAACAAGTTGTTTTTTCATTATTTATTTTAGATGATGATCGGGGTTTATAATGCCAGCAAAGTAAACCCCGATACTTAATAGATTATTAATATACGCTTAATTCGGCCACGGTAATTCCGTTTCCGGCGATAACGTGCTGCGCCTCAAACTTAAAATATCTGGCGCTTATTTCCTGTTTCAATACTACAGGTTGCTCAATAGGGTTGGATTTAATGTTCGAGAACTCTCCCGAAGCTACCTTTTCCCATGTTTTACCGTCATTGCTGGTATAGAATGTATAGCTATCAACAATACCATCGGCCTGTTTATCCTGCCTTGGCAAATAGCCGAACGCTTTTATTTTTTGCTCCCTGCCCATATCAACGCTTATTTGCTGCGGGAATTGCGTGTCATCTTTTTTAAGCGTGTTGTAAATGCTACGAGTGTTCTCATCGAAAGCGTTTTCGGCCTTGCCCCAGTCTTCAGTTGCGGCGTTAGCATCCAATACTTTCCACTCCGCTTTGGAATAACCAAAAGAAGCATATGAACTTTCGCTTTGCTGGCTTTTGCCTTCAAAGGCGCGGGCTTTTACTATGCCTCCTTCTTTCAGCCTAAACGGTTTGCTGTAAACCGGTGAACTTGTGGTAGGTTCATGCCCATCCAAAGTATAACGAATTGCGCTTACAGGTGCTTCAGTACTGATAGATACTTCACCGTTTTTATCGCGGGAAATTTTTGGAGCGGTAAGGTGTACCGGCTCTTTGTAAATACCGAAATCGCTCAAAGCAATTGCTACCGGAGATTTGGTGATCCTCAACCGCAGTTTGCTCGCCGTAACATTTTGCGATAAACGGATCAGCCTGTTGCCGCCAATGCTGGTAGCAGCACCTATCTGCTCCCATTTACCACTTACATAGGCATCCACCTCAACAGCTTCAATACGCTGGCCTAATTTGATATTTTCCCTCAGGCGGATTACGTTGAAAGTTTTCGGCGCATGCAGATCGATAGTTAACTCCGGCGTTGTTACCTTATCATCCGTAGCCCAATAGCTATACCTGTTATCATCCACCAAAAACTGCGGACCGAATTTAGCCTTATTACCACCACGCACATTACTTGCCGTTAAAGTGGCACCCTTAGCCAAATTAACCGCGAACGTTTGCTTAAGCAGGTTACCAAATTCCGTTAGCGATTTAACATCTATCTCATTAACAATACCACGAGGATCGGGCGATAAACCCAGATCAAGCGCGGCGCCGCGGCCCACGCTTTTGTAATACAGATCGAGCAGGGTGTAAGGCGATTTTACGCCTTCATCCTGTGTTTTATGGTAAAACCATCCCGGGCGAAGCGACACATCGCATTCGGCAGGCATCCAGTACTTGCCGTTGCGGGTACCCTCGGTACCTTCCCAATCTTTTACATAACCGTTGGCGGGGATTTTACCTTCATCGGGTGCATGCGGTGTGTATGTTGCCCAGCAGGTTTCGCCGGCGTGGCCCTCTTCGTTGCCTACCCAGCGCACATCGGGGCCAACATCGCCAAATAATACCGCGTTGGGTTGCAACTTACGGGTGATGCCCCATGTAGTATCCCAACCGTAATAAGTTGAACGGTCAATTTTACGCACTTCGCGTTTGCCGCCGTAGTAGCCATCGCCGCCATTGGCACCATCGTGCCATGAAATAAACAGCGGACCGTAATTGGTGTACAATTCTTTTAATTGTTCGCGGTAAATCTTCACATACTCTTCAGTACCGTAATTGGGATTATTCCTGTCCCATGGCGAGCAATATACGCCCAGTTTCATACCCAATTTATCGCAGGCTTCGCGGTATTCTTTTAAAATATCGCCTTTGCCGTTTTTGTAAGGGCTTTTGCTGATGTTATGTTCGGTGGTTTTGGTTGGCCAAAGGCAAAAACCATCGTGGTGTTTAGCCACCACTACTACACCTTTAAAACCACCGGCTTTGGCGGCAGCTACTATTTGTAAAGCGCTAAATTGCGACGGGTTAAATATCTTCGGGTCTTCATCACCAAAACCCCACTCCTTATCGGTATAAGTATCAACACCGTAGTGAATAATGCAATACATCCCGGTTTCCTGCCAGTTAAGCTGGCCCTGCGTGGGCAGCGCACCGTATGGTTTCGGCGCCGTTTGGCTAAAGCCGTTTAAACCGGCCGTAAGTAACAACGAGGCAATGCCTGTAAACTTTTTCATATGCAGATATTAGTTTTTAAACCATGACGATGGCACATCCTGCGGAGCCGAACCATTTACGCTGTATTTCAGCAGCAACTTAAAGCCGCCTCCACCTTCAATAAAGTCAAGCTTAAAAGGATGTGCGCCCATTTTTAAAGCTACCTGCCCGCTGCGTTCCTGTGCCGAGTGGTTGCCATCATTATCAACAACCGTTTTGTTGCCAATGTAAAGCACTCCGCCGTCATCGCAGGTTAGGTAAAAGCTGTAAATGCCATCGGCCGGTACATCAATGTAACCTTTGTAAGTGATACCGAATGATGGCGCTTTAACCGTGGCAGGTACTTCAATTTTATCGGTACTGAAAGTACTATCCACTTTGGCGTTTTGCATTAAAGCAGTTTTTTTGAAAAATGCTTTATAGTAAGTAGCGGCTAATCCCGGTTTAGGCGGAGCAATTTTTACCGGGCCAAGCAATTGCTGTTGGGTATAGTTCAGGTTGTAAACATCGCCACGGGTACCGCCAGGTGTAAAAGCTGCAACCCTTACCAGTTCAGATTTTTTGATGGATAACGGTGATGGCAATACCGGCGATTGGGTAGTTGGCAACGTGCCATCTGTTGTATAACGGATGGTTAAAGTTGGCAACGGAGACATAATACTTAGCTTGCCTTCATCGGTAAACACGTACTCATTAAGCAGGTTTGGCAAATCGGGCAAACGGTAGTTGATATTCATGGCGTCCATCCTCTTGAATTGCTGGGTTAAACGCTGCAGATACGAATCATATTCACCCTCCTTATGTGTCCAAAGCATTTCGGCCAGGGCGGTCATCCTTGGCATCACCATATAATCGGCACGTTTTTCGGAAGGGATCATTTCCGACCATAAGTTGGCCTGCGCACCA
Organism: Mucilaginibacter celer; assembly: GCF_003576455.2. Taxonomy (NCBI): domain Bacteria; kingdom Pseudomonadati; phylum Bacteroidota; class Sphingobacteriia; order Sphingobacteriales; family Sphingobacteriaceae; genus Mucilaginibacter; species Mucilaginibacter celer. The sequence goes on along the minus strand of NZ_CP032869.1, from coordinate 1,743,981 downwards.
ATGATCGACTTGGCCTCTTCGGCATTTAAAACTTTAGGCACCGGGTTAAAATGATATACGCGATTGATAGAATACTGATCGGGCTGGTTATCAAAGTACAGCGGTTCGCCGGGTGTCATGATCACGGTGTTACCGTTTTTCACCGCTTTAACCGGGGCATCGGGTACCCAGGTACGCCAGTACATAATGATAGCAGTAGGGCTGATGCCGCCCTCAATCACCTCATCCCAGCCAATCAGTTTACGGCCTTTGGAGTTGAAAAATTTCTCCATCCGGTTAATGAAATAGCTGTGCAAACCGGCCAGATCTTTAATTCCCTCTTTAGCCATTAAAGCTTTGCAGGCATCAGATTTACCCCAGTTGGTACGATCAACCTCGTCTCCGCCGATGTGGATGTATTTTGACGGGAAGATCTGCATGATCTCTGTAAACACATTCTCGGCAAACTCAAAAGTGCTTTCGTTACATGGGCAGATAGGCTTGGTAAACAACTCGCCCCATTTATTTTCACCATCGCAGGTTAAAAACGGGTATGAATTGATGGCGGCCATCATGTGACCGGGCATATCAATCTCCGGCACGATATCAATATGGCGGGCGGCGGCATACGCTACCACACCTTTCATCTCGGCTTGGGTATAAAACCCACCGTACATGGTTTTACCGTTTTTTTGTACGATGTGTGTTTTATCGATAACAAAATCCGGATTATCCTTAGCCTTTTTCATACAGGCCGAATCCTGGTTATTGAAAGTGCGCCATGCACCGGCTTCGGTAAGCAAAGGGTGTTTTTTGATCTCGATACGCCAGCCCTGATCATCGGTTAAATGCAGGTGTAGCTTGTTCATCTTGTACAAAGCCATCCTGTCGATATACTTTTTAAGATAGCTTACCGAAAAGAAATGCCTTGATACATCAAGGTGCATACCACGCCAGCTGTAAGCAGGTGCATCTTCAATAACTACCACAGGCAGCGATAATTGCTTTTGCACAACGCCTGCCTCTATATCCACGGGCAGTAACTGGCGAATAGTCTCTACAGCATGAAACACACCAGCCGGATCTTTAGCGCGGATCACTACCTCGTCTTTACTAACATTCATATGGTAAGCTTCAGGCGCGGTTATGGTGGCATCATAAACCAGGTTAATGGCATGTGCTTTTTTAATCTTGCTTACTACTACAGGTTTACCTAAACCTGCGCGCAATAACTCCTTCAAAGCATAAGCTTCGGTATTAAAAGCATTGGATGTTACGATGGCCGTTTTCGGGCTGATGGTAAACTTCCCCTCTCCTGCTGTTGAATGCGCAGGATAAGGGATCAGCGGGAACTTTGCTGCTGTTTCCTGAGCATAAACACCACCCGCGCAGGTAAACATAAACACCGCTGCCAACAAATACTTTGAAATAACTTTCATAATGTTTTTTTACTTGTCGATAGCTATGGTTCTTTCAGCAACGTTCCAGCCGCCAATGGTTACGGCAAGGTTTTTATCAGCATCCGGATTATGGTCGATTACAACTTTTTTGGTTTGGCCCGGCAATACGGTTACATAGTTATCGCTGTAAAATGCCGGAAGGATACGCTGTTTGGTATCAGCATTAACCAATGATAAACGGTTAAAGAACGCCAACGGAACGCTGCCCGGATTATTCAGTGTAACTTCAACCTTGTCGCCTTTGATATATTTAGCTGTCGCGGTTAAATCACCTTTAGGCATTTTTTGCAAGCCGCTGAAATTACCATCAGCATCGGGCAGCCAGTAAATATTCTCGCTGATCACTTCATTTTCTGATCTCAGCAATTGCAGGCATAAAAACAAACCTTTGTCCTTGGCATCCCTGTCAATTCCATGCTTAAGCGACAGGTATTTTTTGATGGTAGTTGGCGTAACATCTGCAAAAACTTTGGTTAACACCTTCTCTTTGCCATCCATATCATACGTTTTAACCACAAGCAGCATATTGCTGTAGGTTTTAAAAGTGTTATTGGCCACCATCACCATACCATCGCTTTGGTTATACATAATGTGCAATGGTTCGCTGCCGTTGTGTAAACCGTATAAGCAGGCGTTAGGATCAAGGTAATAATCATACATCTGGCCTCGCATGGCTGTCCACGGGTTTTGAGTTTTCCAGATAATGGTGCCGGTATACCAATCCCACATGTGCGAGCTGAAACCTTCCATCAGGCCGCGATATTGATCATAGTTTACCAATTGGGCTTTAGTAGCAAAATCTTCCACATTTTTGGCTTTGCCATATTTATCGATAAAGCCATCATAACCAATGTATTTGTGATAATCCCAAACCGGATCGGTTGTTGTTTTGCCGGTTGAGGCATCATATTTTGGCACAACCATGTTTTCGGCCGGAATAAAGCGTTTTAACGATTCATAATCGCTTACACCAACCGAACCAACTTCCGAGTTGAATGGATAGGTTCTGTAATCCCAGAAAGTGGTAAGCGGTTGTATACCGTAAGGACCATCGCCATTGCCCCCCTGTACATTGCGCGACATTTCTTCAGAGTTTGAGTAAGGGATAAACCAGCGGGTATTATCCAGCTTAGGCATAATGGTATCGCGCAGGGCTGCGAAAATATCCTCAGGCGGAGTAATCTCGTTGCCACCGCACCAGATAGCCAGCGAGGGGAAGTTACGTACCAGTTTAACCTGGTCTTCTATCGACTTTAAATACAGATCATGATCATCAGGGTATTTGCGGCGTGTCCATTGGTCGTCCAGCTTCATTGGGTCAGTCCAGCGGCCGTTGCAATCGCCCGATCCCCACATATCCTGAAAAACCAGCATACCATATTTATCGCAGGCTTCGTAAAACTCGGGGCGCTCAATCAATGCACCGCCCCAAACGCGGATCAGGTTCAGGTTCATATCCCTGTGGAAACGCACCTCGGCATCGTAACGGGCATCGCTAAAGCGCAGCATCTGATCAGAAATGATCCAGTTGCCCCCTTTAATAAATATCTTCTGTCCGTTAATATTAACCTGGCGGCTTTCGGTTTTAGCGTTCCACTCGGTAGTGATCTGGCGTACACCAACTTCAATAGTTTTCTGGTCGGATACTTTACTGCCTGCCACAAATTGTAAATTAAGCTTGTATAAATTTTGCGGGCCGTAGCCGTTTGGCCACCAGAGTTTAGGATTTTTCAGGCTGTAATCGGCCAGTTTCACCTCCTGTTTCGAATTGGCTTTCAACGTAACCGCCTGCGATACCAGCCTACCATCCAAATTATACTGTAAAGTTCCGCTAACAGGGGTGCCGGTAGCGTTTTCCAACCCGGCAGATACCTGCACAATTGCAGGCGCCTGCGCTCCTTCAGGTTTACGAATACCAGGAACCAGCGTAACCACATGAGGATCTTTAATAACAACAGCACCGGTATGTTCAATGATTACCTTATCCCAGATGCCGGTATTACGGTCGCGGATGGGTTGGATCCAGTCCCAGCCCGCTGTGTATTGAATGCCCACGCCGCGGGCAATGGTACCGTCGCCGCCCTGGCCGCCGTTGGGGTTACCTACCACGTCGGGCGGATAAACAATAACCGCTAAACGGTTATTATCATTTTTATTGAGCAATTTGGTAATGTTATAGCTTTGGCGCAGAAACATGCCTTTGTGCAGCTTGCTATTGAGCTTGTGCCCATTCAGGAACACATCGCAACTGTAGTTAACGCCGCGGAAGTTAAGATAAGTTTGATTGCTGCCGATTGGTGCGGCTTCTTTAAAATCTTTAACAAACCAGTAAGTATAATAGTCGCGGCCCACCTTATATATATCAGGTATTTTTTCATTGTTCATGCCGTAAAAAGGATCGGGCACCTGCTTGTTGGCCACCTGTGTTGTAAGCACCGTACCCGGCACTGTAGCATGGTTCCAGGTACCGATATCATAACCAGGCTGCGAAATAGCCGTGCCATTATCCTTTACGCTATTCATGGATACGCATTTCCATCCCTGGTTTAACTCATAAGTGGTTTGGGCTTTTGCATCCTGGTAAAAGCCTGAACTAAGGATTGATAACGCTAACGAAAATTTAAACAGTGCAGAACGGCCTGCCTTACGGGTTGTTGTCATTTATTTGGATTGGATGAATAGTCAAAAATAAAAACTGCAAAAACATTTTAGCATTAAAAGCACAGATATATTACACAGTTTTTCTGCATCTGATAACCTGGTTCGTTCTCACCCACACCAAAAGTACTCGTATTGTACTTAAATTCAACACAATACACCTATTCAATCATCTTAAAAAAATAAAAAAAGTAGGCTTATCTTTTTAAAAAATCAATTAAAATATATCCAATGCTCAGTTTTTTAAAGATCATTATAAAAACCGATACGCTCCCAAAACTTATTCTTAGTGAATAAATACTAACTTTAAAACCAATTAATAAATCACCTAAAAATGGCTTCTACCATAAAACACAAACTCCTATGCTGTTTGGCAGTACCTGTTATATTGCTAAATTTTTCTGTAGTAAAAGCTCAGACTCCTATTTACAAAGATGCTTCGCAATCGATTGACAAACGTGTAAACGATCTGTTATCCAAATTAACCATCGAAGAAAAAATTTCATTATTAGGCTACCGCAGCCAGGCAGTGCCGCGCCTGGGCATCCCGGCGTATAACTGGTGGAACGAAGCCTTGCATGGTGTTGCCCGTGCCGGCGAAGCCACCATATTTCCGCAGGCCATAGGCATGGCGGCTACATTTAATGATGACTTACTGAAACAGGTGTCTACCGCGATATCTACCGAAGCCCGTGCCAAATATAACCTTGCCATTGCGCAAGACAGGCACCTCCAATACATGGGGCTCACCTTCTGGACCCCAAACATCAACATCTTCCGCGACCCGCGCTGGGGGCGCGGGCAGGAAACTTATGGAGAAGACCCGTTTTTAACCGGCCGCATGGGTTCGGCCTTTGTAAAAGGTTTGCAGGGCGATGATCCGAAATACCTCAAAGCATCAGCCACAGCAAAACATTTTGCCGTGCACAGCGGGCCCGAAGCCACACGCGATAAATTTGATGCCCGGGTTGACGAAAAAGATCTGCGCGAAACCTACCTTTACGCTTTTCACGAACTGGTTAAAAACCATGTTGAATCGGTAATGAGTGCTTATAATGCCATTAATGGTGTACCCAACTCTATTAATAAAGTTTTGCTTACCGATATTCTGCGTAAAGAATGGGGCTTTAACGGCCACGTTGTTACCGATTGTGGTGCCCTTGATAATGTTTACACCCAACATAAAGCCTTGCCATCTGCCGTAGAAGTGGCTGCAGCCGCTATTAAAGCTGGAGTTGACCTTGACTGTTCGACAATATTGCAAAACGACGGGCTCAACGCTATTAAAAAAGGTTTGCTAACCGAAAAGGAGGTTGACCAGGCCCTTGGCGCTCTTTTGCGTACCGAATTTAAACTGGGTTTTTACGATGATCCGGCAGCTAACCCCTACCACGGTTATGGTGCCGACAGCGTGCACAATGAAGCCCATTTGGCGTTGGCCCGCAAGGTTGCACAGCAAAGCATGGTGCTGTTAAAAAACAACAATAATGTTTTGCCGCTTAAAAAAGCTAATTATTCGAGCATTATGGTACTTGGGCCAAACGCTGCATCGCTTGATGCCATGATAGCCAACTATCACGGTACCAGCAGTAAAGTGATCAATTTTGTTGAAGGCATTACCGCCGCGGTTGATAAGGGCACCCGGGTTGAGTATGATCTGGGCTGTGATTATAAAGACACCACCCACTTTGGCGGCACCTGGGCTGCAGGCAATGCCGATGCTACTATTGCCGTGATAGGCCTCTCTCCTGTTTTGGAAGGCGAAGCCGGCGATGCCTTCCTGGCCGAAAGCGGCGGCGACAAAAAAACATTGAGCCTGCCGGCCAGCGAGATTGCCTTTATGAAAGAGCTGCGTAAAAACGTAAGGAACAAACCACTTATAGCTGTTATTACAGCAGGCAGCGATATTGATGTATCAGCCATAGAGCCTTATGCCGATGCCATTATATTTGCCTGGTACCCGGGCGAACAGGGCGGCAATGCATTGGCCGATATTGTTTTTGGAGATGTTTCGCCATCCGGTCACCTGCCGGTTACTTTTTATAAGGATATGAGTAATCTGCCAGATTACAGCGACTATAACATGAAAGGCCGCACCTATCGCTACTATAACGGCCCTGTGCAATATCCCTTTGGTTTTGGATTGAGCTATACCTCTTTTGCTTATAAACTGGATGGCAAGTTAAAAGCTGCCTATAAAAAGGCTGATACATTGACGGTAAATGTAAACATAAAAAATACCGGTAAGTTTAAGGGAGATGAAGTGGTACAGGCCTATATCAAATACCCGGCTGTTGACCGGATGCCGCTTAAAGAACTAAAAAGCTTTAAGCGTATAAGCTTAAATCAGGATACAGAAGGTTTAGTTACCTTAAAAATACCTTTGCAGGATTTACAAAAATGGGATTTGAATACTCATAAATGGAAGCTTTATCCGGGTAATTACCAATTGGTGTTGGGCAGCAATTCGGCTGATGAAAAACTTGTTACCGATTTTAAAGTGGTTAATTAGGTTGATATCTACTTTAAATAAAAAGCCTTAAGAAACTCATTCTTAAGGCTTTTTTATTTATTAGCTCACACAAATACTTACACATTCACAGCGCAAAGTTCACGAACTTTAGCCACCACAAAATCCACCTCTTCCTTAGTGTTATACTTCGAGAACGAGAAACGCACCGAAGGCCTTGATGAGCTTGCACCGATAGCCGTTAACACATGCGAACCAATATCGCTACCCGAGCTGCAGGCGCTGCCGCCCGAAGCCGAAATGCCTGCGATATCCAGGTTAAACAACAGCATATCGCTCATTTCCATTTCGGGGAAGGCTACGTTAAGTACAGTATATAAACTTTTATCAGGATCGGTTTCGCCGTTAAAGCCTACACCAGGCACATTAGCGATTAACTGCTCCATCATGTACGTTTTTAAGCCCTGGATATGATTTTGGTGTTGCTCCATTTCGCCATAAGCCATTTCGAGCGCTTTGGCTAAACCTACTATGCCGTAAATATTTTCGGTACCGCCGCGCATATTGCGTTCCTGTGCGCCGCCATAAATAAAAGGTTTTATCTTTATTTTATGGTTGATATGCAAAAAGCCTACGCCTTTTGGTCCGTGTAGTTTATGGCCTGCGCATACCAGGAAATGAGCTTTCAACTTGCTCAAATCGTGCTGATAATGCCCCATAGTTTGCACGGTATCGCAATGGTAAATAGCATTGTACGCCTCGCACAAATCACCAATGCGTTCCATATCCGATAGTGTGCCTATCTCGTTATTGGCGTGCATTATTGAAACAAAACTGCGTTCGTTTTCTTTCAATAAAGTTTCGAGGTGATCATAATCAACCGCGCCCTTGCTATCGATGTTTACAAGGCTCAGTTTAATTAAACCTGCTTTTTCCATGGCTTCCAGCGTATGGAGCACTGCGTGATGCTCTATAGGGCTGGTAATGGCATGGGTAATGTTGTGATCGATAATACCACACCTGATGGCGGTATTATCGGCCTCGGTTCCGCTTGATGTAAAAAAGATTTCGGCGGGCGAGGTGTGCAGCAAACCGGCGATGGTTTTACGCGAACGCTCGATGAGGGTGCGGGCCTCCCTTCCGTGGGCATGTATTGATGATGGGTTACCAAATTGGTTCTCCATAACCTTGTACATCTCCTTCATCACTTCAGGATCGAGCGGTGTAGTGGCGGCATTATCAAAATAAACGCGCATTAGTTGTTAAAATTTATAAATTAATGGATCAGTAAACTTCAAAACACAAACCCGGCAATAATATATGGCCAGGCAACCAACGAAATTTATCGCCGGTTGCCCGTTATTTTTAATGCCGGAAAATTTAACCCTTCAGTTGTAAGATCTCTTTAATATCAGTGATGATCTTATTGGCCAGTCCGTTTGCCACTGTTTCAGAATTGCCTTCGGAGTAGATCCTGATAATGGGTTCGGTGTTTGACCTACGCAAATGTACCCATTCTTTATCAAATTCTATTTTCAGACCGTCAATTGTGGAGTGCGGCTGTTTGATATATTTTTCTTCCACCTTGCTCAAAAGGGCATCTATATCCATTTCGGGCGTTAAAGTGATCTTGTTTTTCGAAATAAAATAACCCGGATATGACGCGCGCAGGCTCGAAACCGATTTACCGTACTTAGCCAGATGGGTTAAAAACAAGGCGATACCCACCAAAGCGTCACGGCCGTAATGTAATTTAGGATAGATAACCCCACCGTTACCCTCGCCACCAATCACCGCGTTAACGGCTTTCATCTGGTTAACCACATTCACCTCTCCTACCGCGGCTGCGTGGTATTCGCCGCCTGCCTTTTCGGTAACATCGCGCAATGCACGGGTTGACGACAGGTTTGATACCGTATTGCCTACGTTGTTTTTCAGTACATAATCTGCAACGGCAACCAGCGTATACTCTTCGCCAAACATATTGCCATCCTCGCAAACAAAGCAAAGTCGGTCAACATCCGGATCAACAGCAATACCAAGGTCTGCACGCTTAGTAAGCACTTCTTTTGATAAAGCGATCAGGTTTTCAGGCAGCGGCTCCGGATTGTGCGGGAAGTTGCCATCGGGCTCGCAATATAATTCGTGAACGGTTTCAACACCAAGCGCTTTCAGCAAAGCAGGTACATAAATACCGCCAGTTGAGTTTACGCAATCAATCACTACTTTAAAATCGGCGGCCTTTATGGCTTCAACATCCACCAATGGCAGAGCCAAAATCAAATCGATATGTTTTTGCAGCCAGCTATCATCGTGGATTACTTTACCCAAATCATTTACATCGGCATAATTAAAATCGCTGTATTCGGCAATGGTTAAAACCTCCTTACCATCGGCATCGCTTATAAATTCACCGGCAGCATTTAACAATTTAAGGGCGTTCCATTGTTTAGGATTGTGGCTGGCAGTAAGGATAATACCGCCCGCGGCTTGTTCGCCGGTAACGGCAACCTCAACAGTTGGCGTTGTTGACAGGCCAAGATCGATTACATCGATACCCAAACCCTGCAATGTACCAATTACAAGGTTGTTCACCATCTGGCCCGAAAGACGGGCATCACGGCCAACCACAATTTTTTTGATCCCCGATTTTTTAACCGCCCATGAACCATAGGCCGAAGTGAACTTTACAATATCAAGCGGTGTTAAACCATCGCCAACAGCACCACCTATGGTGCCGCGTATACCCGAAATAGATTTTATTAATGTCAAAATGAGCTGTTTTTGGTGAGGTAAAAATAAAAAATATAAGCTATACCTTAAATAAATAGTGTTGTTTTACGCAATTACGCAATTGCCTGTATGCAAGGCTACGGTTAATCTGTTGCTTTTAATAGGCTGCAATTACCGCTTAATTGTCATTATTTAGCATTATTTTGGTTATTAACGACATAACCGCAGGGCTAAGTATTAAAATTTGAAGGATTTTTTACGCTATTTAATACCTTTGGCGATTACAGCAAACAAACACCTATAGCAAGCAACAATGCCCGACTTTTTATTAAACCTTGACAGGCATTTATTCTATTTTTTAAACCACGACTTATCCAACGTTTTTTTCGATTGGATAATGCCCATTTTGCGCGAACCCAAAACATGGATCCCGCTTTACGTTTTCATTATAGCTTTCTGCTTATGGAAATATAAGAAAAAAGGCCTCGTTATTATTTTGCTTTTAATAGCCTCAGTAGGCGTTGCCGATTTTACCAGCGGTGTGCTCATGAAACACAACATCCAACGCCTCCGCCCGTGCCGCGATCCGATTGTTTCGGCAACCGATATCAGCCGTGTGCCCTGCGGAAGCGGGTACAGCCTCCCATCAACCCACGCTACCGATCATTTTGCGATAGCTATGTTTTTGTGTTTTGTATTCGGTCGTAAATGGAAATGGATCTGGCTTTTGGGGATTTTGTGGGCGGCAAGCATTTGCTTTGCCCAGGTTTATGTAGGCGTGCATTTCCCTATTGATGTACTTTGCGGCGCTATTTATGGGGGCTTGGTAGGCTGGCTGTTTTCGTTATTATTTAAAAAACTACAACCTTCCTTTTAATGGGATACTGGAAAATACTTCTGCTTTTTTTCGCGGCCTTTTTTGGCGGCACTTCTGTTTTTTTGTTTAAAGGCGATAACCATAAAACCCTTAAACTGGTACTATCCTTTAGTGGCGCTTACCTGTTCGGTATCACCGTTTTGCACCTGATACCGGATGCTTATCATGGTAATGATAACTACGTAGGTGTATTTATACTGATCGGTTTCCTGTTCCAGATTGTACTGGAACAATTTTCGGACGGGATTGAGCATGGCCACATGCACAAACATCCGCATGATCTGGCTGTTTTCCCGATAGGTATTATGGCCAGCCTGTGCCTCCACGCCTTTTTAGAAGGCATGCCGCTTGCACAGGGCAATCAGGATCAACTGGTGTATGGCATCGCGCTGCATCATATCCCTGCCTCTTTTGCATTAGCCACCGTTTTGCTCACCAACAAACAAGGCAAAAACAAAACCATATTTTTTGTGGCCATATTTGCGCTGATGGCCCCCGCCGGGTATTTTTTCAGCAACGCGCTAAGTAATGGCAATATCGGTAACCTTCAACATTATTTTAACCGGATAATGGGTGTGGTTATCGGGATATTTTTACATATTTCTACTACGATTTTGTTTGAATCGAGTGCTGATCATCGCTTTAATATGCGGAAGATGATAGCTGTACTGGCGGGTGTGGCTATTGCTTTGCTGGGATTTTTGGAGCAGATGTAACTACACAATACTCGTTATCTGTTATTGTTAACAACTTCATTGCCGTTGGTTTTAACCAACGGAATAATTATACACCACAAAAGGGCTTTAGCCGCAATACCACTCGCATAGTTGGGCTAAAGCCAGGACTTTTCAGCTTTTTACACCGTTGGTTAAAACCAACGGCAATGAATCTTTTGTATTTTCAAACAACTTCTAAAGAAAAAAAAGGTGCGCCGATATCTCACCCCCGACGCACCCGTTACCAAATATCAATGGTAATCATCAACTAAACACCGGATCCATGTTTGGGTATGTCCCGGAATATTGTCTGAATCAGAATTTACAGAATTTGAGAATTTTCAAAATGCCGATTGATTAGATTCTGTTAATCCTAAAATTCTGTAAATTCTGATTCAGATTATTTCACATAAAAACTTCCTTTTAACCTGATATCTTCAGATGAACTGCCTACCATCACCTTAAACTCTCCGGGTTCAACAACTTGCTTCATCTGCCTGTTCCAGAGCATCAGTTCTTTATTATCTATCTTGAATTGCGCTGTACCGCTCTCTCCCGGTTTAAGGTTTATCCTTTTAAAACCTTTCAGGGATTTTACCGGTGTAGTTACACTGGCGATAACATCGCGCAAGTAAAGCTGGGCTACTTCTTCCCCTTCCACTTTACCAATATTTTTAATGGTGACACTTACGTCTACCGAACCATTCAGCGGGATTTGTTTCTGCGCTATCTTCAAATCAGAATATTCAAACTTGGTATAACTCAATCCATGACCGAAAGGGAACAAAGCCGATGTATCCTGATCAACATAAACATGTCTTGAAGTTGGTTTATGATCATAATAATAAGGAATCTGCCCTACCGAACGCGGGAAACTCATCGGCAATTTACCGGATGGATTCACTTTACCCAGCAATACATCAGCAATAGCCAAACCGCCGGTTTCGCCTAAAAACCATGATTCAACAATAGCGGGAATTTTTTTGGCAACCCAGTTAATACATAACGGCCTACCGTTAAATAAAACCACAACTGTGGGTTTACCGGTTTTATAAACAGCCTCAATAAGGCGGCTTTGCTGTTTATTCAGGTCGAGGTTGGCGCGATCTTTACCCTCTCCTACTTCGTTGATGTCCTCGCCTAAAACCACGACGGCAACATCGGATTGATTAACCATAGAGATTGCTTTTTCTAAATTTTCAGATTGCTTTACCGCTGATGTATCACCCGTATAACCTGGTTCAAACTTAATATCCAGATCATTCCCTGATTTTTGCTTTAAAGCATCCAAAATCGCTACGCCCTTACCCTGTTTGTTGGCATAACCACCCAGGTATGTGCTTTCGGCCAGCGGCCCGACAACTGCTACCGAATGCACATTTGGCCCGAGCGGTAATACATTGTTTTCATTTTTCAGCAAACTGATGCCTTCCTGTGCCAGTTTCAGGGCAACCTTGCGACTCTCTTCGGTCTGGTTTACTTTCTGTAGCAGATCGGTATCTATATAAGGATGATCGAACAAGCCTAACATAAATTTCACCCGCAATACGTTTGATACCGCCCGGTTCAGATCGGCCATCGAAAGCTTTTTATCTGCCAGTGCTTTGTTCATAGCCTTTTCAAACGGTACGTGCGGAAAATCATAAAACTGCATATCCATACCGGCAGTAAATGATTGGGCTAATGCATCGGATACATCGGTAGCTGTATTATGGTTGATGAGCGACATTTTCATCGCGCCTAAATCCGACAATACAAAACCTTTAAAACCCCATTCGCCGCGTAGTACATCTTTCAGCAACCATTTATTATCTACACAAGGGATACCATCTATCTCGCTGTAGGCCGCCATCATACCCATGGCTTTACCTTCTTTAACGGCCTTTTCAAACACATATAAAAACGATGATCGTGCTTCCCTCTCGCCCATATTAACCGGGGCCATATTACTACCGGCCTCCGGGATGCCATGCACCGCAAAATGCTTTGGCTCGGATAAAACCGCATTATGGTCGCTCAATTTATTCCCTTGCAAACCTTTTACCATAGCAACGCCGTTAGCCGCCGATAGGAACCGATCTTCTCCATAAGTTTCTTCAACACGTCCCCAGCGAGGATCACGTGGCAAACAGAGTACCGGGCCTAATACCATGTTTACACCATGCGCCCGCATCTCTGTACCTATAACACGCCCGGCTTTATGCACATTGGTAGTGTCCCAGGCACCGGCCAGCGCCATCGGGCTTGGAAAGGTGGTACTACCCAGTCCCTCGTAACCGTGCAGGCCTTCTTCAATAAAAAGTACCGGGATACCCAATCGCGTTTTTTCGACCGCGTAACGTTGGATATCATTACTTACTTCGGCAGTAAGCGGGTACAAGTCATGTACAGAGCCAATACCCTCCGTACCGATATAAATCCGGGCACTATCCGAAATCGAGGCGGCTTCGTGCCCCTGCATATTGGCCACCTCCTTTCCCCAGTACATATCCAGCTGACGGATTTTTTCGGTTGTGGTCATGCGGCCAAGCAAATCAGCAACACGTTTTTCAACCGGTAACGAAGCATCCTTGTACGGGAGCTTAACAATGGGTTTAGGGGTATTAAACGAACAAAAAGTAGTTACTAAAAGAACCGATACAAAGGCGTTCTTTCGCTTCATAAAATTTATAATTGGCAAGGTTAATTGTTACCGGCACAAGCGATTGTTTGTGTGGATTCATAAATCCGGCCCGGTTTATCAGAAGCTAAAACTATGCGCAGTGAAATAATAACTCATTAATAAAACATTAAAAAACCGGGCTCAATCGTCATTAATGCAAATAAATTTAATAACCCCTCTACTTTTTTACCGGCGGCGGCATATCGGCTGTTAATGGCACCTGCTTACGCAGCATCTTGGCAGCATATCCGGTTAAATACAGGTAATAATCATTAGGGATATCATCTTCGTAAGTAACAAATGTGCTTAAACCAACAGGAGGATTTTTTGATGCTTTGAGGATGGCAGTACCCTCGTCAACCTCATCAAACATGGCCACATACAGCATTTCGGCACCGCTGTTGATAGCTCCGTTGATCTGTTTCCAGTAAAAATGGCCCCGGTTGCGCGGAATCTGGTTTTGCTTTGCCCGTGGGTTCATGTTATGCCAGCTAAAACCGGGGAATACCGTTGGCACATAATCAATATTATTGCTTTTGCACCAGGCTATGTCCTCGGCAATGCGGTGCTGAAATGCAGGATAGGCATCTTCATTAAAACGGCCCACAAACCAGGGGTGCACAATGTCTACTTTCTTTATCAGATCGTGCAGGTGCGGATCATTCTCGGTATCGTTACCAAAATCGCGCCAGTAGGTTGGTACGCCCAACAGTATGGCGCAGCCACCATAAACCGGGTCGTTCTTTAAAAAATCGATGATCTTTTCGCCTTCGGTTAAGCCGTAGCAACGATGATCGTTAAAACCGATGCCCCAAACTGCCACCAGCGGCTTGCCGTTATGGTAAAGCCAGGTTTGGTTATTGCCCCGGTTGGTTACCTTCAGGCTATCAATCAGGTGTTTCCAATCTTTAATCACCAACGAGTCGCCGCCTGCGTTCATGCCCGAAAGGTCATACATCACCGTGATCGCCCTGTGATATTTTTGCGCGTATTTGAGCGCGTTACCAAGCACCACATCGTTATGATGTTTGCCTGCGCCACGCTGCACATCGCCAATAAAACGCTGTACAAAAACACCATCAACGCCGTATTGCTGCATCCATTTAAAATGGGTTTCGGTTGATGAGGCATCGTACGAACTGTACAGGTAAGCATCGCTGCCGTCGGCCAGTTTAAATGGTGTTTTGTAGGTTTTGGGATATTCGCTTACATCGGGCCAGATATCGATATTGGTAAAGCCCGGTTCAAATTTGCCGTGCGATACATAGTGGTTCCACCAGCGGTTGCCGCCGTCGCCGGGTGCATTGAACCAGCCCTGGTAACCTGCCATTACCAAACCTTTGTAGCTTTTAAAGGCTGATGTTTTGCTGTGCTTCAGTTGCGCGTTCGCAATGGCGCATAGCAGTAGCAGCAAGATGCTAAAAACGTGTTTTTTCATCAGGATAGAATTTTAATATGTGTTAATTTTATTGCTTAGATAGCTCTTAGAAAACGTCATTGCGAGGTACGAAGCAATCCCCGATTAGCAGGTCCGCTCTGTACAGTTCGCGATTGCTTCGCACCTCGCAATGACATAATGAGGAATGTTAAATCCCCCAGCTTTTATTCGGCTTCGGTCCCATATCCAATTCCAATGTGCCGCCAGCCATTAATTGCTCATGCGTAAACAACGGCTTGTTAAGCACCTGCCCGTTAAACTTAGCGCTTTGTATATACTTGTTCACTACCGAACAGTTGTTAGCTACCAGCTTAAACTGCTTACCGTTTTGCAGGTTGATAGTAACCTTGCTAAACACAGGGCTACCAATAGTATAAACAGGCTTGCCAGGAGTAATAGGATAAAAACCCATAGAAGAGAACACCACAAAGGCCGACATCCCCCCGCCATCTTCATCACCCGGGATACCGAAGATGTTATCCTTGTACCACACGTCCAGTAAAAACCTCACGCGTTTTTGGGTTTTCCATGGAGCACCTGCAAAGTTGTACAGGTACGGGATATGGAAACTCGGCTCGTTACCCATCGAAAACTGGCCCACCAAACCCGTTGCATCCGGAAACTTAGCCCAAAACTGGTATTTACTCCTGTCAAGGCTTTCGCGGAACAGCTGATCCAACCGAGCCTGGAATTTATCCTGACCGCCCATCAAACCGGCGAGACCAGGGATATCGTGCTGCACCTGCCACAGGTAAGTCCAACCGTTGTTTTCATCGTAAAATTCGCGACCGCCTAAACCACCATCAAACTTAGGGTCGATATCTATCCAGTTACCGTCTTTATCTTTGGGGATAAACATTTGCTTATCATTATTCCAAAGATTTTTATAGTTGAGGGCGCGTTTGGCAAAGGTTTGCTCATCGTTAGTTTTCTTCAACTCTCCTGCTAACTGGCCAACCGCCCAGTCATCATAAGCACCGCCAAGGGTTACGGCTACAGCCTGGCGTTTTTCAAAGCCATGCACAAGGCTTACGGTTTCCTTTTCGCCTTTTTTCAGGGCCGGGAAATAACCTTTTTCATGATAAAAATCATCCAGTTCGCATTTCGGGCCGTTCTCCCATGGCAGCATGGTGGCTTCGTTCGCGTTTTTCAGTACGCCTTCGTAGGCTTTGTTTATATCAAAACCGCGGATGCCTTTGCGATAATCATCCAGAAACATCACTGTTGAGTGGAAACCATTCATACATGGATTATCGCCAAACAATACCGGGAAGGTGGGCATCCATCCGCTTTGCTCATATTCGTTAACGTACGAATTCAGCATATCCGATTCCAATTTCGGGTTTAATATCGTACGCAATGGGTGCAGCGCCAGGTAGGTATCCCAAACCCAATCATCTACATAAAACGGACGGTTACTGTCGTGAATCTTTTTATCGTAGCCGCTGTAGTAATGACCGCCTTCGTTAATATCAACCATACGTTCGTTGCAACGATACAAAGCGGTGTAAAACGAGCGGCGTTGGGCCTCGGTACCGCCTTCAGTCTCAATCTGGCCCACAACTTTGGCCCAGGTAGCTTTACCTGCGGTTTTTAAAATCTCGAAACCGGCGCTGCCAAATTCATCATTAAAGTTTTGTTTGGCCTGTTGAGGGCTTACGTACGAGATGGCGTATTTAAATTCGATCACATCAGGCGCATCGGCGGCGAAAGTGATGTAAGATTTCAGATCTTTTCCATCTACAGATGCCTGCTGAACGAGGGCCTTATCTTTTACAATCCCAGGAGTCCCTTTGGCGTTGAACCGGCCGTATACATATACCTTGATATCATCATGATAAGTTTCAAAACCAGTTAGCTCGTTTCCGCTTGTAAAAGTAAAATTGGCTACGCCATCGTTGTACAACCCGAACAAAATGCTTTTTGAAGCGCTTTTAGCGGGGAACGAAAATTTATAGTCGCCTACTTTTTTACCGGGGGTAAACTCTACGGTGATATCTTTATCGATCAGATACGTTGAGTAATACCAAGGGCGGGTAACTTCCAGGTCATGATCATAAGCCATCCGTTCATCCCACGAGGCAGCGGTTAGCTGTTTATTGTCCGGCTTAACAGAAAACACCTCTCCCAAACGGTGCGATACAACATTGAGCGGAAAGCTGGAGATCTGATCGTCGATATAGTCGCTTCGTACAGGCAGCATCCTAATCATCTGGTTAGGTAGATGCGCAGTTGGCCGGGTGGGCTCCAACAGTGCGCCAACGTTGCCAATATGCGGATCGATGTATTGCAGGTTGCCTTCATCTTTAGTTTGGGCGTATACCGCCGTGCAAAAACTACTGATACTGATTACCGTGGATAAAAACAGCGGTTTCAACAACCGAGGGAATGGGCTTGGCATGAGTGTTATTTTATATTGATAAATCGTTTTTTCTGTCGATGTAAAAATACAAGCAACAGGGGTTAATTAATTGGTGTATTTCCAGAAAAATCGTTTTAATGCATGTTTTCAGGAGGCACCTACGGAGCCAAAAATTTTCTAATTTGTAGGTCTACAAACATGGTACTCCTACGGAGTTTTACTTGCGGTTTATTAACTCCATAGGAGTACCATGTTTATAGCGAAAATTTAATCATTTTTTTGGCTCCGTAGGCGCCTCCTGTTATGCGATACGATTAACCGGTAACAGCCCCAAAATTGCCCTTACAACTTAATTAATCATTAAAAATTGATTAATTAACCCAATAAATATCAATTGTAACAGATTTTATTCAAGAATTGAATGAAAATCGCGCTCAAAGGCTTCGCCGTAAATAGCCTTGTACTCTTTATTAAAACTTTCGAAGGTATTTTTAGCCAATGAGTGCTTGCCGATATGGGCCAGCGCCTTGCATTTAATGATCATAGCCTCTTCGTTAACCGGGTCGAAATAGAAGATATCATTGGCAAGCTTGATCAAAAACTCGGGATCATCGGCAACTTTGATGGAATTTGCAAACTGGATGTACGAATCGGTGATCTCGTTAGATACTTCCGATTTAAAAGCATCCAGCCATTCGTACTCAATATTCGACAGGAAATTGCCCCGCTGGGTGATATGCGTAAGCTGAATGATCTTTTGTTTATTGAGTTTGCTTTTGTTAGATACGATATTGAGGTAATTATGATAATCTACCTGAATCTCGTTATAATCAATTTCAATTTTCCAGTAGCCCGTATCTTTTGATAGATGGCAATGGCCCATTTTATCCAACAGCGATTTTAGCTTGGCGATGTTTACCGAGCGATTATTACGCGCGCTCTTTTCTGATTTATCAAACCACAATATCTCATTCAGTTTTTCAGAACTCACCCCCCTGTCAAACTTTACCGAATACATCAGTATCACCAAAAATAGTTCTTTTAACAAAGGCGTAAAATATTTGGTGATCTCGTTACCGTCGGGCGTAAACAACTGCAGGTCGCCAAATAAAAATATGGCGTTTTTGTTGGGGTGCAGCCTGCTTTCTACAGGTTCTTCAGCGGCAACTGGCAACGGTTCGGGCTGATTGGCCGTAGTTGTAACCGGTTCAGCAATTTCTACCGGAGCCTGAGGTAAAGGAAGTACATTAGTTTTTTTACGTCGTTTATATACTATAAAAACACCTACACTCAATAAAATAACGCAGGCTCCTCCTATCCAAAACACAGGTTTAATGCCCGCAGCTTCAAGCAGGCTCTCGGCTACCGGCTCGGGCGGACTAAGCAGCGAGTATACCCTCACCCTGGTATGGTCATTCTCCTTAAACAAGGTAACCGCCAAAAACTTGCCGCTATGCGGCAGATAGTACAAATCAGCATACGCATTCACGTCATGAAACAAAAACGGAATGGTATCGCCCACCATGTGATACGACGGCTTATCGAGCGAACCGGTAATCAACTGTAAACTGGAGTTGAATTTATGTTGAGGAAAGATCAGGCCATAATAACTTTTGCTTTTGGAGTCGATAACCAAGGAGTTGGCGAATACAAAATCCTCGTTCTTTACATCGATACTGAATAGTTTTTTAAAAGTCTTGTCCTTCACTGTGTACCGAACCATATCGTACAAATTGCGCGGATTAACAATTTGCTGCCCCGACGCGCTGCCATAACCACCGATAACGTAAACGGTATCGCCATTGGCGTTGGCACCCAAACCCGCCAGGTAACGCGGCGTAAAAGTATCGCCTTTGTATTTGATCTTTTCCCAGCGTTGGTTGTTAATGTTGTACCTGCGTACGCTATCCTTATAAACCAGCTGCCCGTAACCGCCTATGGTATAAACCGAACTATCTGCTTTAGAGTAAAATTTATTGATATGCCCGTTATTGGTAGCAAAATTATGATAGCCTTTATCCCATTTACCGGTAGTAAAATCATAAGTACCCATGGCTGTTTGGTCCATATACAGGTAATACAGCCTGTTATTGGCGTACAAGGCCTGATCACCGGGTACCAACAACTGCCTGCCCGAGGCGTAGGCAGTGCTTTTTAATTGCGGAGTTTTATTAACCGAATAAGTAACCAACGAATCGGCAGTGATCACAAATACATCTTCGTTGGCTGCGTCGAATGCCGTGCTCGCGTCACCGGGAACATTAAATTCCTTTTCCAGCTGCCAATTACGGTGGCGGGCTTTGATCCAGAGCGGGTTGTTTACCGTACCGTTGTTTTGATTTACGGTTTCGTTGGCAACATTGCCCTGCCATTCGCTCAGTGGCCAGTTGGCTATCAGTTTATCATTTTGTGATGCATTGATATCCCGCAGTTTAAAAGGCGGCACATCGGTAGTTTGAAACTGGCGCGATGAGTTGGCACCGAATAATAGTTTATAATTGGCACTTCGTTTTAAGTGGATGCCGGTTTCGCTCATCTGATCCTTACCCGAAATAACCGTGATCTTATCGCCTTTATAATCAATAATAATCCTCAGTTTATTCCAACGTTCAAAAAGCTGCTTTTCATCTATGTTGAAAGAAATTTTGGACAGGCGCTCGCCAACTATGATCTTAAAATGTTTGGTATTGGCCTGGTTGTCATAAACAAGGTCGATGTTTTGGTTTTCGTCCCCTATCAGCCTTAAAATGTAGCCGAAATAAATAGCCCGGTTGGGTAAAAAAGTAACATCGAATGATAGTTCGAATTTATCCCTCTGTGCAAGATTGTTGAGATTAAGCTCCAAGCCAGTCCGCTTATCCTGCACCACCTCATGGCTGTAAAACCCCAGACCGTACGATTGCGCACGACAAGGAGACATGAACAGGCAATTCAATAAAATAACCGCTATTATCCCGGATAAAAAAAATCTCATGTTGATAAGTACACCTCAGGCATTACAAATATGTACCGCGCTGTATTTATAATTCAGGCCTAAAACGTTGTTTTTAATTGGCGTTATTGGCTAAAATTACAACAAATACCGTTCAATTTCAAAGATTTTAATTAGTTGATGATTCGCCGGTGATAGTAAAATTTAACCGGCTAAAAACCATCAACCATTAGCCATAAACCAAACAAAACGCAGGCATTTAAGCGTCAATAAGTTAGTAAGCTATTACTTAGTGTACTGTAACAATTTCATATTAA
Source organism: Mucilaginibacter celer (assembly GCF_003576455.2). NCBI lineage: Bacteria > Pseudomonadati > Bacteroidota > Sphingobacteriia > Sphingobacteriales > Sphingobacteriaceae > Mucilaginibacter > Mucilaginibacter celer. The sequence goes on along the minus strand of NZ_CP032869.1, from coordinate 1,723,377 downwards.
TTTGGAGCGGGTATAGCATAGCCCGTAGCGTTCAAAATAAAATCAACAATGGGTGTTGGGTTAGGTAAACTATGCGGGTGATGCTTAAAACCGGGCTTGTGAATTACGGTTATAGACCCGCCCAGCGCATTCACTTTTTGTTCAAACAGCAATGTATTTTTTGAAGGGTCAACAGCTTCGTCATCATCAGCCGAAAGGTGTAGCATCGGGAAGCCACCTTTTACAATTTGTTCCACCTGATCTATCGGGCTTACTTTTAGCGAGCCGATATCCGAAGCCCTGTTCAAATTGAAATCTTTTTTGAGGGTAGCCGAATCGGGCCAATATTTCAGGTCGAGCAAGGCGTTATCAGCGTAAGTCGCCGATACTTTGTTGGGGTTAACCGCCGCCCAGTTGTACATGTAAATACCACCCCTGCTCATCCCTTCTAATACGGCTTTCTTACCCAGACCTGCACCGGTAAGCATTTTGTAAAAATCGTTCCAATAACCAATGGCTTCGTTATTGCCTAACAGTTCGGCAACATCGCAGTATACGATATGGAAACCGCGCTCTAACAGGGCAATATCGGTTTGCGGCTCATGCCCCCAGAAACGAGCCCGCCATACCCATGGATGGCCTTTAGCCGCCCATTTAGGTTTTACAACTTTACTGTCGCGGCCATCGAAAGTAAATTCGGCACAGGGGTAGCCGTAAAAATTACTTTCCTTTATTTGCTGGTTCATTTTGTCGAAGACGTTGAAGGCAATATCACGCTGCTGCACAACAACATCATACAATCTTTTGGCGGTAACCGCGGTGCCTTCCAAATTGGGGTGGATTTTATCGGGCATCCAATCTTCATGGTTTACAAACAGCGAGTGAAGATCAATTAGCTCAAGATGCTCATCATAAGCAACATTTCGTAATTTGGGTATGATGCTGTTCACGATCACTTTATCGTAGATCTGGTTGGTGTCCTTTTGAAACGAAGGGATGGGCAGCAACAAAACGATGCGCGGGTGCGAGGGCAGTTGAGCGAATGAGCGGATCAGATCGTGATAGTCTTTTTCATACTCATCCAGATGTACACGGTTTACCGCCTTGGCATCGTTGCCGCCCAAATCAATAAACACCATATCCGGATTACTTTTTAATGCTTTTTGATAGGCATCTGTACTCCAATACGATAGGTCGCCTCTGCGCAAAAGCGTGGCGCTGCTTACACCAAAGTTGCTTACCTCATAGCCATTGCCCAAGAGCTTTTGAAGCTGCGCCGGGTACGATTGCGTTGCCGGATTGGGCAACGTAGCGCCATAAGTTATACTTGCACCTATACAGGTTATTCGTTTAACAGCCTTTGCCGGCAATACCAAACAAAGGGCTATCAATATGTTGATGATATTTTTCATGGGATTATTTTTTTAAGCTCAGGTCTACCACATCGGCCATGCGGCTTGCCGGGGTAACTTTTAAACCGGTAAGTTTACCATTAACCACTTTACCCTCAACCGTGGTTTTGTAGGGGGCATTCAATTTAAAATCGGCATCCCATCCTTTAGGCCAGGCTGGTAACAGCATAATCTTTTTCCCTTCCGATTGCATCAGCATCAGCTGTAAACCATTCTCTCCGTTTCCGCCGTTGTCTTCATCGGGCATATAATCATTTCCCCTGTCCCAAAATGCCGGGAATTTTAAAGCCGGATCTTTACGTGTGAGCGCGAAGCTGGTATAATCTTTAGCTACTTCGGCATCGCCAATTAAAGCTGCCTGGATGGGATCCTGAACCCAGCAGCCTTTAGCCCGTTGTTTGCGTGCGTTAAACGTATTTACGGCTACATCCAAATCAGGTTTATCTAAACCATAAACTCTGAAAGGGTAAATAGCATACAACTCGGGGTTTTCGCTGTTGAATGATTTGGCAGTTTGCGGGCCGGTGTAAGGCAGCAATACAGTTTTTCCATCATGCTCCGCTTTCGGCAACGGCGGCAACTCGTTATAAAATCGCTGCCATTTTTCTTTCTGGTCATCGCTGATTATGTTTTTAGGCAGTTTGATCATCCGGCTTAAAACCGCATGCAAACCGGCAATATCGGGTGCAGGGTTGTGTACCTTCCAAAACATTTCTATCGCGTTATCCGGATCAAGCAATAATTTGCCTGTGCTGTCGCGTTTAAAATGCTCATCAAAAAAATGTAAGCCCGCAGACGCAACGGGTAGCAAAGTTTTCCTGGCAAAATCAGCATCGCCGGTGTATTCATAATAGTCAAGCATCATCATGCTCAGTTCCAATATCGGCGTAAAGTAATGGTTGGTGTAGTTCTGTTTTACCTCAGGGCTCATATAACTCAGGCCGCCCCAAAAGGGTGCCGTCTCGGCAAAGTAGGCCCCTCCGTGTTTATAAAAACCTTGTACCTGTTTGGCATTGGCAGGCAAAATATTAGCATACATCCTAAACAGGGGCAGCATCATATCAAAATCGCCGGCCATTAAACGTGGCCAGTACATGGGGCGTGTATTCTGGAACCAGTATTGGCCTCCCCACGACCGGTAATCGGCATTAACGTTTTTAGCGGGATTATCGATCACGAAAATTGAACCGTTGAACTTAATGGGATAAGCGCCCCTCCCCGCGCAAGCGGTAACAAATCGCTGTAAAATATAACCCTCCGTAACTTTTTGAGCCAGTTCATCGCCACTTACAAATATGCTGCTCCTGTTCCAGAATTGCTGCCACCATTTTTGATGTGCAAGGCGGGTTTGTTCAAGGTTGAGTTTTTCGATGTTTTTAACCTGCGCTTCCAGCTTATTAAACCATTGGTTTCCGCTGCCTGCAATACTCGTTAATGGATAGATAGAAATAACCTGCGATGTAACACTTCCCGGAGTTTGCAAACTTGCCTCGTCCTTATTCGCTAAGCCATTCCCTTTTATAATTGCGCCGAAGGTGAGGTTTGCCAAATGCGGATCGCTTGTGGCCGGGTTATGGTGATACCAGGCGATGCTACCTTTTCTATCTGCCAGTACCGTATCTGTTTTACCCGCACGCCAATTTTCCAGTTTAATGCCAACGATTGCCTTCCCGGCGCTTTTTGTTTCAACCCGGATAACAGGATGATTGGCATCCACCCAAATTCTGTATTGAACAGCCGAACTCCCCTCACCTACCTGCGCCCAGATCTCGCCGTTTTGAAGTTTTAAAACCTGTTTGAATTTGCCGCCTGTATTAAGCGGATTGGGATTTACAGAAATCCTTACTGCACCTAATTTCATCAGCACGCCGCCCTGCTTCATCCAGTCGTCCTTTTCGGCGTCTGGTTCGCCCCAGGCATCGGTTTTGCTGATATAAAACAGCAGGTCGCCATTTTTTTCGAACCAAACGTTGAGGCCGATATCGCCATTACCTAACGGCATGGATTGGGCCGATGTTGGGCCGGGGGTATCCCAGGTTACATTATATTGATCGAGCTTTTTATTTAAGGGGGATTGTGCAAAGCCTTGTAAAGCTGAAAATAAAAACAGGCACAAGGCCGGTAAAGGCAGTAAACGTTTAAAAATCATAATTAAGCAGATAGTATTAAAACGGATTAATTGGTTAGCTGAAATTACCTGCCTAACTTAATAAAAGATTAAAAAAGTATTAACCTCACAAATTAGTTACAATCGATTGCGGAGAGGATTTGCAAGGTTGTGATTTTAAGCACGCAAAGGCGCAAGGACGCTAAGAAAATGTTTGAAAACCATTAAATGAAAATGGCAATCTCCATAAACGTCATTGCGAGGCACGAAGCAATCCCCGATTAGCAGGTCCGCCCTGTATAGTTTGGGATTGCTTCGTGCCTCGCAATGACGTTCGGGGTAAAAAGCTTTTTAGAGCATCTTAATAGCTACCCTACACCTCCGCGTAAAAGAAAATCCTAATCGTCATTACTCAACTTCAACCTCAACCCTACCTGAAAAATACTGTTGCTATAAGCCGACATCCCCGCCGTATTGGTAACATACTGCAGCAAAACAGCCGAGTGATATTTTTTGAGGTTGATACCAAACCCGAAAGTGGCATTTTTTGAAGTATGGTACAGTCCGCTCAGGTATAACTGATCATTCAATATGGCCAGGTTAGCCCCAATATCCAAAACCGACGAATGATCTTTTATTCCCCGTAACGCAGCCAGCGGTTCAAGGCTCATTGGTTCCAACTCATCGCCGATATCAATTTTATAGCTTATCGCCGTATAAAAAGTCGACCAATCGGCTGTATTGATCACGTCTTTCTTAAAAAAATTGCGCAGGTTGGGGATAGCACCCTGCAGGGTTAACTTGCCATCGGTATAAGCCATCCCAAAATCGCCGTCAACATGTACCGGCTGATTGTTTAGCTGGGCAATCAACGGGTCGGTTACATCGCCCCTTACATCCTGCTCATTTAAACGCTCGCTGTTGATGCCGATAGAAAGGCCGAAGCTTAACTGCTGAGTTTTTTCGCTCAAAGGCAAATGATAGGCGTAAGTGCCCATAACGCGGGTACGTTTAAGCAATCCTGCTTTATCATTATAAGCATTGATGCCTACCCCTACCCTGTTATTAAAGCCATATTCGGCGGTGAGGGCCTGGGTAACCGGGCTGCCATCGGTTTTGTTAAATTGCGAACGGTAAGCAAGGTTGCCGGTAAACCCGTTTGTTAAACCCGCAAAGGCCGGATTGCCGAGGTAACGGTTTAAATAATATTGGCTGCCTAATGGAGTAACCTGTGCCGCTGCCATTTGCACCATAAATACCACCAGCACTGGCAGACATACAAGCAGTTTTTTTATTGAGGATATATGATTGTTCATTATTGTTTTACTTAAGATGGTATAATCAAAACTTACCTTAAAATGGTTACACTCCCCCTAACAGGTGATGCACCGTTACCCAGATCGATCACATAGAAGTAGGCATCCTGCCTTAGCGGGCCGCCTGCCGAGGTGCCGTCCCAATCATTGCGGTAGCCACTGGCATGGTAAACTGTACGCCCGGCCCTGTCAAATATGGTGATGGTGTTGCGCGGGTAAACCTCGATATTTTCTACAATCCACAAATCATTGCGGCCGTCGCCGTTGGGGGTGAGCAGGTTGTTTGGAACAATGGCCAGGTCCTGGGTTATCATTACTTCTTTTGATACCCTGGGGGCGGCAAGAAAGTTCTCATTTCCGGGCTGTGTGGCAGTTATAATTACACGGCCTCTTCGCAAGCCGGTTAAGGTTGTACCGCTAATGGTTGCCGTTGTTTCGTCGGATGTGATGAATATTACCGGCAAGCCCGATGTTGATGTGGCGTGCAGGGTGTACGGCATGCCTACACTCACGCTGCCTATATCATCAAAAGTGATAGTTTGATTTATTTTGCTTACGGTTAGCGTACGTTCAACATTTACGGCTGCGGCTATAGTGGCGTTACCCGGTTGCGATGCTGTGATAGTTACCGTACCGGCACCGTTGATGTGCACTTTATTTCCTTCTACAATCTGGGCTATTCCTAAGTTGCCGCTGGTATAGCTTACCGGTAAGCCCGACGAACTTGTTGCCGTAAGCGCAAAATCGGGATCGTTAACAAATTTCCCAACCAAAGGGTTAAACGTAATGGTTTGAGTTAAGCCATTAACAATTAACCGCCGGCTTACGGTGGCGGCTGGCCTGAAATTAACATTACCCGCTTGCGAAGCTATAATTTTAACTATGCCGGCACGAACAATATGTACCTTGCCATCAACTATGGTTGCAACACCGGCGTTATCAGTTGTGTAACTAACCGGCAAACCCGAACTGGCAGTCGCGCCAGGATCGAAATCGGCATCTGTTGCAAGCTTTTCGGCAAGATTAGCGAAAGTAATGGTTTGACTTCCCTGCCTAACCCTTAAAGTTCGTGATACCTGGGCGGCGGCGGCAACAGCTTCATTGCCCGGCTGTGAGGCAATAATTACCACACTGCCTACACCAACTATATGCACTTTACCATCAACGATGGTTGCTATGGCTGGATTACTACTGGTATAAGTTACCGGTAAGCCTGAACTGGCCATGGCATTGGGTAAAAAATCAGCATCGCCAAACTCTTTGACGGCCAGGTTAGGGAAGGTAATAACCTGGGTAGCCTGGCTCCGGATGATCAATGAGCGGTTCACATTCGGCGCGGCGGCATAATTTGCGCTACCCGCCTGCGATGCAGTTATTGTTACCCTACCGGCCCGTAGAATATGTACTTTGCCATTAACAATGGTTGCTATGCTGGTGTTTTTACTGGAATAGGTTACCTGCAGGCCCGAGCTGGCGGTAGCCAAGGGATCAAAATCAACCGCGGTGGTAGCTTTCGGAGCGATTACCGGGAAAGTGATGGTTTGATTTGCTTTCAGCACGGTAAACAACCTTGTTACGCTTACAGCTGCCGACGCAGTTTCGTTACCGGGCTGCGATGCCGTGATGTTGGTATTACCTACAGATACGATATGAATATTCCCCCCTATCACCTTGGCTACCGCTTCATTACTGCTTACCAATGTTACCGGCAAACCAAGGTTGGATGTTGCACGTGCCGAAAAATCGGGTAAGCCAAAACGCCGTTTGGTTATTGTGGGGAAGTTGATGATCTGCTTGTCCTTTATTACAGTAAGGTTTTGGCTAACCTGGGCCGCTGCAGCTATGTTGGCATTACCATCCTGCATGGCGGTAATGATAGTTGCGCCCAGGCCAACAATATGAATCTTACCGCTAACAATTGTAGCTACGGCCTCGTTACTGCTGGTGTAACTTACCGGCAAGCCAGAACTGGCGGTTGCTCCCGGCTCAAAATCAATAGTACTATAGTATTTTGTTGTGAGCGGTACGAAAGTAATTGTTTGTACCTGTTGTTTAACCGTTAATGTGCGGGTAACAGGATCAGCCGGTGTTACAGTGAGCGCGCCTGGCTGAGTGGCCGTTATATTAGCAATACCGGCGTTTACAATATGAATACGGCCGCCAATTATAGTTGCCACATCGGTATTGTCGCTGGTTAAAGTTACCGGCAGGCCCGCGCTTGAGGTGGCGTTGGCATCAAAATCGGCATCGCCGAAGTATTTGGTGCCGAAGGCGTTAAAGCTGATGGTTTGCGAAAGCACCTCGGTTACCAAAAGTTGCCTGCTAACGGGCTGCGAGGCAGCATAATGACTATCGCCTGTTTGGGTGGCTGTGATTGTTGTGCTACCGGGTCCAACTATATGCACCTTTCCACCAACAATAGTAGCCACTGCCAGGTTGCTGCTGGCATAGGTAACGGTTAAACCAGAGCTTGCTGTTGCCCCGGGGTCGAAATCGGCATCGGTGGTTAGTTTTGGATCGATCTGGTTGAAGGTGATGAATTGCGAGGCGCTGTTTACCGCCAGTAAGCGGGTTACACTTACCGCCGGGTTGAAAATATCGTTACCCGCTTGTGAGGCTGTAATATTGGCGTTACCCACCCCTACAATATGAATTTTACCGCTAACTATGGTGGCCACACTTAAATTATCGCTGGTTAAAACTACCGGCAAACCAGATGATGTGGTTATTGAAGGATCGAAATCGGGCGTGCCGTAGTTTTTCTTTCCCATGCTTGAAAAAAAGATAACCTGATCAACCTTGCCAATGTTAAGCGTTTGCATCACATCAACTGCGGGCCTGTATGAAGCATTGCCCGGCTGCGAGGCAGTTATAACGGTAGAGCCCAAACCCACAACATGAATCTGGTTGTTGTTTACAATGGTGGCCACCGCCGGGTTGCTGCTGGTAAAAGTTAACCTTAAACCCGAACTTACATTAGCTTCGATATAAAAATTTGCTTCATTGATAAAGTGAGGATCGAATGGCGGAAAATAGATGGTTTGCGCCGGCAGCCCCGCAAAAACCTCCAAACGGCCATTGGTATAAATAAAGTTATAATTTCCGGATACGCCGCCGGCCGGTACTATCGGATAGTAGCCAACCGGGCTGCTAACCGTAGCCGTTGTTGTGGCGGTTGGGGCCGTGGTGAGGTTAGTAGCAAGATCGCCGTTAACAAAACCATTATAACTTACTGTTAAAGCGGGGTTGGGCGTATTTTCTTCTCTCGATTTATCATCAGCTGTTACCCTTAATGTAGCTTTGTTTACCGTTAAGGTGCCGTTGATATAATTGAAAGTGTAATTGCGGGTCTCGCCTCCGGTTATATTTATAGGATAAGCACCAACCGGCGAAGAAATAGTTGCCGTGGTACTAAGCGTTGGGTAACTGATAAGCACGTTTGTACTTTCACCATTTACAAAACCGCCAATACCGGGCAGCAAATCGGGATTGACACTGCCATAAGTTTTTGCTGCATCAAGCGCCCGGGCTGTTAATACGGCCTTGTTAACTATTATCTGTTGTGTTACCGGTGTAGCCGCCCCGTAGGTACCATTACCTGCCTGCGATGCCGTAATATTAGCCGTACCTGTACCCGTAATATGTAATTTACCGGCAATAAGACTGACTACCGAGGTGTTACTGCTGCTATAAGTAACGGCAAGGCCTGATGACGCCATAGCCGGATCAAAATCGGCATCGCCATAAGTTTTAATCACCGGGCCTGCAAAGGTGATGGTTTGATCTGTTTTACCGATGGTGGTGCTGGCGGGGTTTCCGGTGGTGTTTTCTGTAAGATATACTACCTGGGGCTCGAAGGCCCCAGTGTAATCAAAAACTTTAAAATAATACTTTGTATTTGCAGTTAAGCCGGTTACGGTTACCGTATTTCCGGTTCCGCGGTAAACAACCCGGGTATCGGCATCTATCGGGAAACCTAAACCGTAAACGTTATTATTGGGATAGATGGATGCATTGGCGGGATTAGGGAAAACATCATCGGCAGTTCGGGCCTCAACAATGCGGGCGGTACCGGTACCGTTTGTCCAGGTTAGGGTAACCTTGTCTGATGCCGCGTTACTGAATACGATGTTGGATGAGTTTTTAGGCGTAACCGGATCAACAGGCGGGTTACTACTGCCTTCTATCTTCAGCAAAAAGCCATCGTTTATACCGCCGCCGGGCATATATTGAAAACCGCCAGAGGCTATACCGGATGTGCTGGTGGTGCTGCCGGCAATATAAAGGTAATTGCCCGATGTTGCCAGCCCCTTTACAATATCTTCGTCCGAGCCGCCGAGGTACGAACCCCACAGCCTTGCTCCGGCTGCGTTAAACTTGGCTACAAAACCATCGTTCCCTGCCGAGATGTTGTCTTTGAAACCATCTTTAGCTATCTGCCCGGCAACAAAACTTTTGGTGTAACCGCCTATGTAAACATTGTTCGAACCATCAACAGCAACTGCGTTAACCTCATCAACCGGGCTCCCGCCATAATAGGTACCCCATATTAACGAACCGGTATTGGTAAACTTGGCCAAAAAGCCATCCCTATCCACCAACACATTGCTTGAGTAGCCGGTGTTCTGGAAACCGTTTAAGGCAATATTTGACGAACTGTTGGTAAAACCGCCCACATAAATATTACCATCAGCATCGGTAGCTACGGCCCTTGCCGCCTCATCTCCGCTGCCGCCATAGTAGGTGCCCCATTCAAAAGCACCGCCGGTACTGAATGCCGTTAAAAAGGCATCGTCATAACCGGTGCCATCGGCAGGCCCCGAATAGCCGCCCTGGTGTGTGCCTGACGACGCTATTTTATTGCTGCTGTTGGTATTACCGCAGATATACACACGTGTGCCTTTTGCGGCTATGCCGTTAATGATATCATCGCTTTTACCGCCGTAATAGGTTGAAAATTTGGGTGCGCCACCGCTGTTAAGGCCGAAAATAAAAGCATCGTACCGGCCGCCGGCATAATCTTTTTGATAAGTGCTTGATTTTATCGGAAACTTTTTGCTCCAGGTATAACCGCCTACAAAAATATCCCCATCGGCATTGGTGGCCGCGCAGGTAGCCAGGTCATCGCCGCTTATATAGCCGTTATCGTTAACGGGGCCGCCAAAGTAAGTACCCCAGATACGGGCACCGGTACTTGAAAATTTAACCACAAAGGCATCATAATCGCCGGCAAGCGTGCCTTGCGCAACGCTTTCGGCCGAAGCTATACCTGCGCTGCTGCGGGTGTAACCCACCAAAAACACATTATTGGCGTTATCGGTACATACGGCCGATCCGTAATCGCTGTTGGCTCCGCCGTAATAAGTAGCCCAAAGCCTGTTGCCATTGCTGTCAAACTTCACCAAAAAAGCATCATAATTAAAGCCGCCCGGGTCGCCGCCCCCGCTTTGATAACCACCTGCCGAAGCAATATTCTGTGTACTTGAGGTATATCCCGCCAGGTAAACATTACCCAGCGCATCGGTGGCTGTGCCTACGCCTGCATCGTCATTACCACCACCAAGGTAAGTGCCCCAGGTAATTGTGGGGTCTATCAGCAGCTCACTCCCTTTTAGCGAACTGCCGTCTACCGCTTCAAAACCGATGACGTTATCTTTAAGCCGGTACCTGATATTTAAAGCTTCGGTACCCGAGTAAGCAATTGGCTCATGCTCGGTAAGAGAACCAACCTCGTTTTTAAGTACTATTTTTCCGCCGGCAAGCTTAACTTTTTGTTTGCCCGAATAGGTGAATTTTACATTGCCAAGTTCTGCCCCTTTGTGCAGCACAACATCGTATTCCAGTTTGCCATCTTTTATATAATATACGATGTCGGTGTTAGGATAGAGGTTTTTATAGATGAGTTTATGGTAGCTTTTAATATTCTCAACAACGCCGCTTGCCGAGTAACGGTTAACTACGTCGCTATAGGCATCTTCGGCCAGTACCGTAACATCTGTACCGGTATTCAGCCACCGCATATCTCTTAGCGCCACCTTTACGCGCCGTTTCTCATGATCGGGTTTGAGTAAAACAAGCGGACTTTTTTTGCCTGGCGAGTTGTTAACAGGAGCTTGTTTGCTGCCCTCAACCTGCCGCCATTGGTAAGTTATACCTGTACGGGTAAAAAACAACGTAACATCGTTGTCTTTAAGGGTGTACAGAATGTCGTTACGGGTTTGCCCTTTATCATCCAGCACCTGCCCCTTGTTTTCCTCAAACCGGAGGCCTGCTGATAACGAAAATTTGCCTGCGTTTTGCTGCCGGGTTTGCGCTGTTATAATACTTGCAGGTAACAGCACAAACAGCAATAGTGGTAAAAATTGCTTCATGTAATAGTGCGTAAGGTTATGTAACACGAATGTAACAAACCACCACCACCACTTCATTGGAAAAAAGCCCCAAATTATTGAAGTTAAACCAATTGCGTAAAACAACTATCGCGCGTAGCGTAAAAACACTATGGCTGTTTACGTTTAACCCGCACTGCCCAGTACACCCTCGCTGTTCAGCCTGCTTTTATGTATTTCGGAGGGCGTGTAGTTGAAGAAACTTTTAAAATCGTTGATGAAATGCGCCTGGTCGTAAAAATTAAATTTATACACCACATCCTGCCAGTTGTTGTAGGTACCAAACTTAAGGGTCTGATATACTTTATTAAACCGGATAATGCGGCTGTACATTTTGGGTGTAAGCCCTATTTTTTCGAGAAAATGCCGCTCGAGCGAACTTTTGGAGATACCTGTTTCCGTGCAAATTTCTTTAATAGGTTTAACACCGTCGGCCGCATCAATTATGCGGCATGCTGCAATAATTTCGTTCAGTTTAACCTGTTTTACCGGCACCTCCAAACGATGCAAAAGCCATTGCTCCAAAAGGCGCATCCCGGCTTCTGGCTGATCAGATAGTGTCTGCATGTGGTCGCAAAACTCGGCCACTCCATCGGCAATAATATCTTGTATCGCTATAAAATTATCAACTATGGCATCCTGCCGTGTATCAAGTAAGCGGTAGGCTCCGTAAGGTTTAAGGATGGCCGAAAAAAAGCGGTAATTGCCGGGCGTAAAGTAGTGCCGGTAATAACGGGTTAATTGCCCGGTAAGGCTAAATTTTGGCAAGCTTTTATCTATATCCAAAAACGAGGGCAGCGTATCGTCCATAATAAACGAAAGCACGCCGTAACCAACCGGGAAGATATCAATGTATCCGCCGGTTTCGGTCACTTTCAATTCGGTTAATACCAATACCGAAACATACGGCTCCAGTAATGGGTGAAGAGGAAAAAATTGGGTTTGCGCAGGTAAGGCCATAATTATCAATAAATTACAACCATCAAGATAGCATTAAAAAACTACAAACAGCCTTATTACACAAATAAAAGGAGTAAGGTTATTGCCGCAGACAATTATAATAACCACAGGTTTGCTACAATAACCATTGGTTAAATAACGCAACATAGCTGCATCAGCGACGGCATTTTTTTCGTGCCCGTGTTTTGTTGCCTTATTTCTGATAGATTTGCATCAAACGATATTGTTTTATGATACTTGAAGGTAACGATTTTAAGATAGATGTAACTTCCGAATTTGGCACCCTACGTTCCCTGCTGATCCACAGTCCGGATAGCGGACTGGGTAAAGTAGTACCCTCCAAAGCCCAGGACTGGCTTTTTGAAGATATTGTGCACCTGGATACCATGCGCAAAAACGAGTACGACCATTACGTAAAACTGTTGCTTTACTTCCTTGACCCTGATAAAATAAAAGGCAAAAAAAATAAGGTTGACGCAACAGAAACCCGCCGCGCTTTTTTTAAACCCGATAGCCCGGGATTTCATGCTTCAGGTAAAGTAATAGAGATTCAAACCCTGCTGGCCGATATTTTACAACAATCCGATATCCGCAAAAAGCTGGTAGCCTCTGTTTGCGCCATTGAAAGCTGTAACTACCGCCTGCAGCAGCAACTGATAGACACGCCTCCTGTTGAGCTTGCTAAAATTTTCATCTCAGGATCATTGAGTGCAACCGAGATGATCTTCGCTCCTATCCCCAATCTTATTTTTTCGCGCGATCTTGGGATAACCGTTAATAATCATATCCTGCTTAATAAACCTGCAAAAAAGGCCCGTTTCCGCGAAACGTTGCTGATGCGTTATATATTTTTCAATCATCCTTTGTTTGCGGCTTACCGGGATAACATTCTTGAAATCCCCGAAACCCCGCAACATTTTTTACGCCCCGGCGAAGACCTGGAAGGCCGAACTACCTTAGAGGGCGGCGACGTGATGATGGTAAGCCCTGATCATTTACTGATAGGTTGCAGTGAACGCACATCGATAAGCGGAGCAAACGAGGCAATTAGATTGCTATTTGATAATAACGTGGTGAAAAAAGTAACCATCGTAAAAATTCCGCACAAGCGCGATTATATGCATATTGATACCGTTTTCACACAGGTAAAACGCGATACCTGGGTGCTGCTGCGCTCGCTGGCTGTTGCCGAGGCTCCGCTTGAAGAGCGTGAGCCGATATCCTGGTTCATCGACAAGAAAACAAAAGAGCGTGCCGAAATTGTTCAGTTTGAAAAGGACGAAAAGCCAAGAGTATTTGCATGCATTGAAGACCTGCTGGCCGATATCAGCGAAAACGACCTGAAAAGCGGCACCAAAACAAAATTCATTTACTCAGGCAATAACACTTTCCCCTTTGATGCACGCGAACAATGGACCGACTCCTGCAACCTGCTGGCCCTTAAAGAGGGTGTTGTTGTAGGCTATGACCGCAACGACAAAACCGCCGAGGCGTTTAAAGAGGCCGGTTTTAACGTGATAAGGGTAACAGATCTGCTCCAAAAATTTGAAAACAACGAACTTAACCCGCAGAATATGAAAGACACCCTTATCCTGATGCCATCGGCCGAACTTTCGCGCGCGCGGGGTGGTTTTCATTGTATGAGTATGCCGCTACTTAGGGATAAGGTACTTTAAATATCTGAACCGGGATTTGGGGGGATTTTTGGGGATTAACTGGATTTATTTTTCAGATTGTCCAAGCAAAATCTTATAAATCAAATAAATCCCCCCAAATCCCCGTTCAGACATAATGACCAAAAACATGAGCCAATCAACATCACACATACTAATGATAAGCCCGGTAAACTTCGGGTTTAACGAAGAGACTGCCGGGAGCAACGCTTTTCAAAACCGCAATGCGGATAAAAACGGGGTGCAGGAAAAAGCTTTAAAAGAGTTTAACGGAATGGTTAATATTTTAAGGCACAATGGCGTGGATGTAACCGTTATTGAGGATACAACGGAGCCTTATACGCCTGATTCGATATTTCCGAACAATTGGGTTTCCTTTCATGCAGATGGCAACGTATTTCTGTACCCAATGCAGGCCGAAAACCGCCGTTTGGAGCGCCGCGAGGATATTATTACTGATTTGGAAGACAAATTTAAAGTAGCTCATGTAATTGATCTGAGCCGTTTTGAAGCCGAACATAAATTTCTGGAAGGGACCGGAAGCATGGTGCTTGATCGTGATAATAAAATAGCCTACGCCTGCCTCTCGCCCCGTACTGATAAGGAAGTGCTGCAACTTTTTTGTGAACAGGCCGGTTATACCGCTGTAAGTTTTGATGCCGCCGATGAAAAAGGCCAGGCCATTTACCATACCAATGTATTGATGTGCGTGGGTAGTGGCTTTGCAGTGATTTGCCTGGATAGCGTCCCCAATCCGCACGAGAGATTAACAGTTATTGATAGCCTTAAATCATCCGGTAAAGAGATCATCGAAATATCATTTGAACAGATGAGCAACTTTGCAGGCAATATGCTTGAAGTGAAAAACAAAGCCGGCGAAATACTGGTGGTGATGTCGGCCAATGCCTTTAATGCATTAAATGATGCACAGCGCCTAAAACTTGAGCAATTTGGCAAATTGGTTTATGCAGATATCAATACCATTGAAACCAACGGAGGCGGAAGCGCGAGGTGTATGATGGCCGAAGTGCATTTACCTGCCTGATTATTGATTAATTAACAATAACTTAACAAGAAAATACACCTCCATAAAAATCTAACAATCAAATACTTAACACAAGAACAGGAATACTAAACGGAGTTCGGGAACCTACAACATCAAACCCATCAAAAACATTACATTTTACCGATAAATTTAATACTAACAAATAGCCGGAAATTCCGTTTAAAAATTACATTTTTGCCCCAAATTTTTTACGGATGCAGAGTTACCAGGAATTTCTTGACTTAAGTGTTGGTTTCCCCCAGGATGGTTTTGAGATCATCGAAGATGAACTATATTTTCAGGATCTGAATTTAATGGAGATGATTGAAACGTACGGCACCCCCCTACGCTTCACTTATTTGCCTTTAATTTCGAAAAAGATCCAGCAGGCCAAGCTTTTGTTTCAGCAGGCCATCATCAAAAACAACTACCGAGGTACTTATAAGTACTGTTATTGCACCAAGAGCTCGCACTTCAGGCATATTGTTGAAGAGGCGCTTAAAAATGAGATCCACCTCGAAACATCATCAGCATTTGATATGCCGATGATTGATGCTTTGGAAAAAAAAGGTGCCGTTACCAAAGACATCACCGTAATATGCAATGGTTTTAAAACTTTCCAGTACAAGCAATATATCATTGATATGCTGCACGATGGTTTTAAAAACATTATCCCGGTGCTGGACAATAAGGAAGAGTTTAACCTTTATGATGACGAGATTGAGATGGACACCCCATGCAACCTCGGCATCCGGATAGCGGCAGAAGAGCAGCCCGATTCGCAATTTTATACCTCACGTTTAGGTGTGCGTATGGAGGATGTGATTGATTTTTACCACAATAAAATTGAGGATAATCCTAACTTCCAGGTTAAGCTGCTGCATTTCTTCATTAACTCGGGTATTTCGGATACTCCATATTACTGGAACGAGCTTGAAAAATACGTAACGCTTTACTGTAAATTCAAAAAAGTGAATCCACATCTGGATACGCTGGATATCGGTGGCGGTATGCCTTTTAAAGACTCGCTGGTTTTTGATTTTGATTACGAGTACATGATTAACGAAATTGTGAGCCGTATCAAAGAGATCTGTGCCGAAAACGATACCATGGAACCGGATATTATTACCGAGTTTGGTAAATACACCGTTGCCGAAGCATCGGGCATCCTGTACAAAGTATTAGGCCGTAAACAACAAAATGATCGCGAACGCTGGCTGATGCTGGATGGCTCGTTCATTACCAACCTGCCCGATGTTTGGGCCCTGAATCAAAAATACATCCTGCTACCTGTTAACAACTGGGATTCGGAATATGAGCGCGTAAACCTTGGCGGTATTACCTGCGACGGGCAGGACTACTATAACCAGGAAGCACACATGAACAGCGTGTTTATGCCTAAAACCCGTAAAGTACAGTACCTGGGCTTCTTTAACACCGGCGCTTACCAGGAAGTACTGAGCGGCTACGGAGGTATTCACCACTGCCTGCTGCCATCGCCTAAACACGTAATCATCCGCCGTAACCGCGACGAGACTTTCAACTTCGAGGTGTTTGGCGAAGAGCAGAATAGTAAACAGGTATTGAAAATACTGGGGTATACTACTTAATCAGTTGGCAGTTTTTAGTTTGCAGTTTGCGCTGTAGATAATAAACTAAAAAAGCGATGATCATCTCATCGCTTTTTCTGTTACTGTGCCATTGCCAACTGCTACTGTTTTCCTGCCAACTACAAACTGCCTACTGCAAATTGGAAACTGGAAGCTACTTAGCCGACGCTACACCCCAATAGCAGGCGTTACGAATTTTTTTCAGGATAGCTGGTGTTATCCCCGATATTTCATGTTCGTATTTATTTTCGCCGTTAAGCAGGTACATGGTGCCGCTGGTATTATTGTACAGGTATGAACATAGCCGGGTATCCTCACCATCTTCATCCTTTTTTACATCAATCCTAATCCCGTTGGCACTACGGCTTGAATCGGCCGATAGGGCGGGAGCTGAGGCTTTAACCCAGTTAATGGTATAATTTATGTTTGCGGCGGCTATATTTACCGTGTTCTCTTTATAACTTTTGCTATCCTGTATTACTTGCAAAAGGCATTTTACACAGGGTTCGGCCACTGTTGCATTGCCGTATTTTTTTCCCGGATTATTGATCACGCTATCTGTTTTACCAGCCACAGCAACCGCGGTTTTTGAAACATCGTTTGATATGGGTTGTGGTTTTGGTTGTTTACAGGCCGTTACTGCACACAATAAAATAAAGGCGGCGATGTAGGGCTTAAACGCTTTCATAGATCTATAATTTGGTTATTAGGTATATACAATATTTAAAGCATTTTGTGTGGCAGTGCTTTTTGATACATTTTTTGCTTTGCTTAAAAAATAGCTTTAAACAATTTAAACACATTATTTATTGCATTTATAGGACAGGTAAAGGACAGTTATTCTATAAAAATTTCTTAAAATTGCCTGATTTAATTTCACCTCGTCTCTTAGCTAAGGGCAGGCTTTAAACCACATAACAATTTTTCAAAATCAGGGTTATATACCTGTAACAAATAATACCGCCGGCATTTGCCTGTGCGGACATTTTACAAAGATGACTAACAACAGTACAGCTTCAAATTCAACAATCGACGTGGTTTTAATCGGCGCAGGTATTATGAGCGCCACCCTTGGTGTAATGCTCAAAGAGCTTCAGCCCGATTTGACGATTGAACTTTTTGAACGACTGGATGTTATTGCAGCCGAAAGTTCGGCCCCGATGAATAATGCCGGCACAGGTCACTCTGCCTTTTGCGAGTTAAATTATACGCCGCAATTACCGGATGGAAGCATCGAAATAAAAAAAGCCATAAAAATTGCCGAACAGTTTGAAACCAGCAAAGAGTTTTGGGCATACCTTGTGGAGCAAGGTAGTTTGGGCGATCCGCAAAGTTTTATCCGCAAGGTTCCTCACATGAGCTTTGTTTGGGGCGAAGCAAATGTTGAGTATCTCAGGAAACGGCAGGAAGCACTGGTAAAACATCACCTGTTTAAAGGGATGGAATATTCGGACAACCAGGAACAGATCAAAAAATGGATTCCGTTGGTGATGGAAGGTCGCGACCCCGCCGAAAAGGTATCAGCTACTTTTATGGATCTCGGCACGGATGTAAACTTTGGCAGCCTTACCAGTGCGCTTATTGGCGAAATGAACAAAAAACCGGGCGTAACGGTAAATCTTAATCATGATGTTAAGAATTTAAAACGCAATGCTGATGGCGGCTGGAAAGTAACGGTAAAAGATAAATCGACCGGAACCAAAAGAACCCTGAACGCCAAATTTGTATTTGTTGGCGCAGGCGGCGGTGCATTGCATTTGCTGCAAAAATCGGGCATTGCCGAAAGTAAAGGTTTTGGCGGTTTTCCGGTAAGCGGCCAATGGCTGGTATGCAATAAGCCCGAAATTGTTAAACAACACGAAGCTAAGGTGTATGGTAAAGCCTCGGTAGGCTCGCCGCCAATGTCGGTGCCGCACCTGGATACCAGGATGATTGATGGCAAACGCGCGCTCCTTTTTGGGCCTTATGCAGGTTTCTCGACCCGCTTTTTGAAAAAAGGCTCCCTGCTTGACCTTTTTACATCAATAAAACTGAACAATATACTGCCCTTACTGGCCGTAGGACGCGATAACTGGCCTTTAACCAAATACCTCATTCAGCAGGTAATGCAATCGCCTGCCGACAGGCTGAATGCTTTAAAAGATTACATGCCTAATGCCAAAGCCGAAGACTGGGATCTGGACATAGCCGGACAACGCGTACAGGTAATTAAAAAAGACCCAAAACATACCGGCGTGCTTGAATTTGGTACCGAGGTGGTAAACAGCGCCGATGGAAGTATTTCGGCATTATTAGGTGCATCTCCGGGCGCATCAACATCGGTACCTATTATGATCCAGTTAATTGAACGTTGCTTTAAAAACCACATTAAAACCGATACCTGGCAGCAAAAACTGAAGCAGATGATACCATCGTATGGTGAATCGTTAGCTAACAACGAGGCTTTGAGCGAGGCCACCCGCGAGAGGACAAGTAAGGTTTTAGGATTAAACTAACTATTAACGGCGGTTAAAGGAAAAATTTACCGGTACAGAGTACCTTATATTAACAGGTAAGCCATAGTAGGTACCAGGAGTCCATCGGGGGCATTCTCTAAGTACCTGTACGGCTGCTTCATCGCATCCGTATCCAATGCCTCTTACCACTTTTATATCCCTTACCGAGCCGTTTTTATCTACAACAAATTCAAGTATCACTCTTCCCTGGATATTGTTTTGTTTGGCAGCACTCGGATAGTGAAGCTGTTTTTCTATATATTTTGCAAAAGCTTCAAGTCCGCCTTTAAAATCGGGCAATGTTTGAATTTGTGAAAACGGATATTTTGCGCCGGTTTTAGTATCATATCCTATCCCGGAAACAAGTTTGCCCTTAGCATATGTTATTTCATAGGCAACAGAATCATTCAGTACCGATTTCCATACACCATCTCTTCTTCCGTTTAATAATGCGCCGCCTCCAATAATCTTAAAATTATCATTATACAACGTTTGTTTACCCAATCCTTTTTCAACAGTTGATTTTCCGGCTAAATCATTACAACTATCCACCTTTAAACCGTCTATGTCGTAACTCCCCGTTAAATAGACTTTACCATCCGGATAATATTCAACTATTCTCCCGTTTAACCTGCCATATTTATAAGCAGCCATTCGCTTTTTATGACCATCGGGATAAAACTCAACAAAAGCGCCGTCTAATTGAATTTGAAATGAACTGGTTGTTGAACCACCTCTAAACTTTAAGGTACCATTCAAATAATAATCGTAAACCTGGTATAAACTTGAATTTATATTTGAATCGGGCACCGTTATCATTCGTATAAAATCGGCGCCGGCTGTATCTTTAACCGGGATAGCCTGAAACGCAGCCGCTGAGGTTCTGTCATATTTCATATAAGAAATAATCGTATCCACTTCTACCTGGGCATTAGCACTTTTGCTAAGCCACAGTATCACGATCATCAAAAAGAATTGTTTTTTGTAAGCAGGATTAGGCATCATTCAATATATAAAATGCGAATATCTTATAAAAAGTGACAGCCGCCAAACCCGCTATCACTTTTTAATTAGGTCGCCAAATCGCCTATTTAAACGATTCGTTTGCCGGATTCGAATTTACCGCCGTCTCCTTCACCTTAAATTCGATAGGTTGCCCTACCAGCGTAGTTTTTATAGTGAACGGAATTTTAACACCACCGTTTATCCCCTCGTAGTTTCCATATTCAACAGAAGCATCAGTTCCGCCGTCGATAGTTTGTTTTAGTTTGAGGCCCGTTTTTTGGCTGTAGTAATTACGGATATGCATATCGGCACCAATAGTTACATCAACCTCGTAAGCAAGTTCGCCGTTTACAACACGCAGCACAGGTTGTAGTACCATGTTCTGGCTTATCTTTTCATAATCAAGCTCAGGGAATGGCCGGCTTTTTAATCTTAATAGTTTTTTGCCGTTTTCGTCAAGTTGTACATCCTTGTTTATTTGCTTAACCTTAATACTATCGCCGTTTACTGATAAATGTGCTACAACAAGGTTATTGTAGGATGGTACAGAGGCCTCCTGGAAAAACTTATCAGGCATTTTATAACGGGTAATGATCTGCACTTCCGAGCCCTGTATGGTGCCCGAGGCCGAAGTTTGCAGATCATGTATATTCTTCAGCTTATCGGCACCACCAATGGCTTCAAGATATGCTTTGATCACTGTGCCTGCAGTTGTTCCCTGTGGAATACTCAAACCGCTGTACGAGTTATTTTCGGGATTGATATCAGGCAGCAGATGATCCGGGTCAATAGTAACATAGGCAATTTTCGAAGTCGATTTATAAGGGAATGTCCAGGTATCGCCCCGCTGCCAGATCTCGGCCGGTAGTTTTACCGTGCCTTGTTTACCATTTTCTTCTTTTATGGTGACTGTAACAGGCAATGCCAGCTCTTCAAGATTTTCGATGGTGATAAAAGCTCCTTTAGAGGCATCGTTATCCGGATAGGTAATATCCTTTATACCCTGGTCAAGTTTCCAGGTAGTGAAAAACCACTCGTTCCAAAACCAGCTTAAATCTTCGCCGGCCGCATTATCCATGGTATGGAAAAAATCCCATGGCGTGGGGTGTTTAAAGGCCCAGCGTTTAATATAAGTTTTAAAGGCGTAATCAAAACGGTCTTCGCCCAGTATCTGTTCGCGCAAAATGGTTAAGCCTAATGCCGGCTTCTCGTAGGCAGCATAGCCCAAATAATCTTCCTGCAACACATCGGGCGTGTTCATGATCGCCTCGGCATTGGCACCAAACATCACGGGTGCTCCTTTTTGCTGGTCTGGCTTTTCGTAGTACTCGCCTTTATTAAACACTTTGGTATCAACGTTATTGATAAAAGTATTGAAACCCTCATCCATCCAGGCATATTTACGTTCATTCGAACCAACGATCATCGGGAACCAATTATGGCCAAACTCGTGGTTGGTAACCTCCCATAAACCGCCATTCTGGTTATTCGATCCGCAAAATACAATCCCGGGATACTCCATCCCTCCCACTGTACCGGCCACATTGGTTGCTACCGGGTAAGTGTATTCAAACCATTTTTCGCTATACAACTCGATAGCTGCTTTTACATACTCGGTAGATCGGCCGTACGAATCGTTCCCTTTAGCTTCAATCGGGTAAACCGATTGAGCCAGGGCTTTTTTACCGCTCGGTAAATTAATTCGCGCCGCGTCCCATATAAAAGCTTTTGATGCAGCCCAGGCCACATCGCGGGCGTTTTTGCATAGAAAATGCCAGGTTAGCATAGGCTTTTTAGGGTAATCGTTGTTCTTTAAAATATCTGTCGAATCTTTGATGGTAACGGTTTTATCGCTTTTACGCGCTTCGGCCAAACGGTTTATGCTGGTAGTTGATAACACCTCATTAGGGTTAAGCAACTCGCCCGAACCTGCTACAACTAAACTGGCCGGCGCTGTAACGGTATAATCAAAGTTGCCGTACTCGAGATAAAACTCGCTTGCGCCAAGGTATGGGATGGTATTCCAGCCGCTTACATCATCATAAACTTCCATGCGGGGGTACCATTGGGCAATTTCATAAATCCAGCCATTTTTTGTTGGCATGCGGCCCATCCTGTCGGTACCATATTCGGGCACATCAAAAGCATATTCAATTTTTATCTGCAGTTTATTGCCGCCTGCCTTCAGCGAATCTTTAAGCCTGATTTGCATGCGGGTATCGGTAACCAGGTAATCGGCCTTTAACTGTTTCCCTTTGTTAATCACATAAACCGATTTTATTTCGGCCCCTTTGGTGTACGATTTATTGGCAAAACGCCCACCCGACACGTTGCTTGTGGCTTCCGACCGCGAATCTTCCTTATAAATGTTCTGATCAACCTGCAGCCATAAAAAGCCCAGTGCATCCGGGCTATTATTGGTATAAGTAATTAATGTAGTACCCTCTATCCTATGTTTTGCGGTATCAAGTGTAACATCCAGTTTATAATCGGCCCGGTTTTGCCAGTATTTTGGGCCGGGGGCGCCATTGGCTAAACGGTATTCGCCG
Source organism: Mucilaginibacter celer (assembly GCF_003576455.2). NCBI lineage: Bacteria > Pseudomonadati > Bacteroidota > Sphingobacteriia > Sphingobacteriales > Sphingobacteriaceae > Mucilaginibacter > Mucilaginibacter celer. The sequence continues at coordinate 1,700,837 of NZ_CP032869.1, read as the reverse complement.
CCACGCTCGGGATAAAACATGGGGTTAAAAACTTTGTGCTGATCATATTTCGGTACAGGCTGATCTGCGTTTTGAGCCAACGCATTTATGCTGCAAAAACCTAACAATGCCGCGAGCGCGGTTTTGTAAAACTTCATTTATAATTAATTAATTGTGAGGGAAAGATATTAAAATATATTTAACACCAAACGTAACTGATACGATACATCGTATACAAATATCAATTTATAAACGTTGAATAAATATCAAATTAACTTTTTTTAACAGTTGATGCAACAACCTGCAAACAAAAAAACAAGGTTCATTATCATCCCTATTTTTTATATTTTTGCGGTTGATCTGGAGCACCTATTGGCCCTTATCATATCCTTATAAATGGACATATCAGTTGTAGTACCACTTTACGATGAAGTAGAATCGTTACCCGAATTAACCGTGTGGATTAGCCGGGTAATGGACGAAAACCACTTCACTTACGAGATTATTTTGGTTGACGATGGCAGCAAAGACGGATCATGGGACATGATTAAACAGCTGCAAACGGCCAACCCTTTTATAAAAGGCATCAAATTCAGGCGTAACTACGGCAAATCGGCCGCGCTGAATACCGGCTTTATAGCTTCAAAAGGCGAAGTGGTAATAACTATGGATGCCGACCTGCAGGATAGCCCAGACGAAATCCCTGAACTTTACCGCCGCATAACCGAAGAAAAACTCGACCTGATATCGGGCTGGAAAGCCAAAAGGCACGATCCGCTTAGCAAAACCATCCCAACTAAACTGTTCAATGCAGCTACCCGCCGCATGAGCGGTATTCATAACCTGCACGATTTTAATTGCGGCTTAAAAGCCTACCGCGGCACCGTGGTTAAAAACATTGAGGTTTATGGCGAGATGCACCGTTATATACCGGTTATTGCCAAATGGGCAGGCTTCACCAAAATTGACGAGCAGATTGTTGAGCACCGCCCACGTAAATACGGTAAAACCAAATTCGGTTTAAGCCGCTTTATAAATGGCTTTCTCGATCTGCTTTCGATATTCTTTGTAGGCAAATTTGGCAAACGCCCTATGCACTTTTTTGGGAGCATGGGTACGCTAAGCTTTTTTACCGGCTTGGTAATGGCGATATGGATAATTTGGGAAAAGCTTTATAATATAGCCCATGGCCTTAAATACAGGGATGTAACCACCAGTCCGCTATTTTATATAGCCCTGGTAGCCATTATTTTGGGTTCGCAGCTATTTTTAACCGGTTTTGTTGCCGAGCTTGTATCGCGCAGCGCCAGCGAACGCAACCATTATCAAATTGAGGAAACAATTTAATTAAATGTGCAGATATGCAGATTTTAGATGTGCAGATGATTGGATAAAATAAAAACAAATCCATCGCACATCTGTAAAATCATCTGCAAATTTGCACATTTGAAATCTGCACATCTACATACATGTTTTTTTCCATCATCATTCCCTTATATAACCGCCCGCAGGAGATTAAAGAACTGCTGGAAAGCCTCTGCCTGCAAACTTACCGGGATTTTGAGGTTTTGGTGATTGAGGATGGTTCTGTAAATGATGCCGAAGCTATAGTTAATACTTTTAAGGATCAGCTAAACCTTCGGTACTTTAAAAAGCCAAACGAGGGCCAGGGTTTTACCCGCAACTTTGGTTTTGAGCGTGCTAAAGGCGATTACTTTATTATTTTCGATTCTGATTGCCTCATCCCCCCTGCTTACCTGCAAATTGTTAATGATTCATTGGCTGCCAATTACCTGGATGCTTACGGCGGGCCTGATGGCGCGCATGATTCGTTTACACCCACGCAAAAAGCCATCAGCTACTCCATGACATCGCCTTTTACTACCGGCGGCATCCGCGGTAATAAAAAGGGCATCGGCCGGTTTCATCCGCGTAGTTTTAACATGGGTGTTTCGCGGCAGGTTTGGGAAAAGGTTGGCGGCTTTATCATAACCCGTTTGGGCGAAGATATTGAGTACAGTATCCGCATCCATTCATCCGGCTTTAAAATAGGTTTGATACCCGATGCTATTGTTTACCATAAGCGCCGCACCAATTTTTACCAGTTTTATAAACAGCTGCACTTTTTTGGCAGGGCAAGGATCAACATCTCTAAATTTTTCCCGGCCGAGCTGAAGCTGGTGCATTTCTTCCCGGCTGCATTTACCATTGGTGTTATCATCACTATTATATGTAACATATTTAGATGGCCAATAGCACAATTGGGTAATATTATTTTAGCCATTTTCACTTTGTTGATATTTTTTCACTCGCTGGGGAAAAATAAATCTTTAAAAATCGCATTTTTGAGCATTATAGCTGCCTTCACTCAACTTATTGCCTACGGGTTAGGATTTATACAGGATTTTTGGAAGCGGAAAGTTTTAAGTAGATCATAAGCAATATGTACCACCCTTTTTCTGTAGCGGAAACCATTAAAACCGCATGGAATATTTTAAAGAAAAATTTTGTCCCATTGGTGGTTTACTCAATTATATCCTTGTTTATTAACGAGTTTGTTGAGTTTTTAAAAACATTCATCGTGCTTGATGATAGCGCGGTGACGCAAATGGTATTCATCGTTATTCAACTGATAGTGCAATGCTTTATCGGCCTTAGCTTTTATAAACTCATATTAACACTTATGGACCGCCAGTATTATGAGTTTGAGTTTAAAGATATCCTGCCAACATTTAAAATGACCTTCAACTTTGTTGTTATCGGCATTTTAACAGGTTTTTTTGTTGCCCTGCTTGTTTTTTTATACGTGCTTGGAAAACGCAGTATCGGTTTCGATCGCCTTTTTGAAATAGTTGAGTTACTGCTTATTCTTTACGTAAGCCTCCGCAGTATTTTTTGCATTTGTTTTATAGTAGACGATGACTCCTCGCCTATCGAATCATTACGTCAGAGTTTCGAAATTACGAAAGACAATTTTTTTAAAACCCTCGGCATTTTTGCCATTATCATTTTAATACTGGTTATTGTATTAATCCCTGTTATTGCCTTTATCGGCTTCCTTGGGTTTGATGAAGATAACGACAGCTTTGTTTTCAGGCTGGCATTTTACTGCTGGTTTATTTTAACATTTCCGTTTATACAGGTAATCATTATGGTTACCTACCGCAAACTGGTTTACAGTCATCTTGATGTAGACGACGACCTATCAGAAACCGATTGATAATGGGCCTGAAATCAGCATTAAGCAAACTCTTCGCCGCCCGTGTTAACAGGCAATTGAACTACCTGCGCAAAAACGCCGTAACCCTGCAGCAAAAAAACTTCAGCGATATAATTGATGCTGCAAAAAATACCGCTTTCGGTAAAGATCATCAGTTTGCCGCAATCAATAACTACGATGATTTTAAGCGCCTGGTACCCGTTCATGATTATGAAGATCTGCGCCCATATATCGATCGCGTAGTTAACGGTGAAGAAAACGTATTATGGCCCGGTAAACCTGCTTACCTGGCTAAAACATCGGGCACTACATCAGGAGTAAAATATATCCCCATCTCAAAAGAAAGCATGCCCGAGCATATCAAGGCCGCCCGTAATGCCCTGCTAAGCTATATTCATGAAACAGGCAAGGCCGATTTTGTAGACGGCAAAATGATATTTTTACAAGGCAGCCCTATCCTGGCCGAAAAACACGGAATTTCAACTGGCAGATTGTCAGGCATTGTAGCCCATCACGTACCCGGCTATCTGCAAAAAAACAGGTTGCCCAGCTACGAAACCAATTGCATTGAAGATTGGGAGCAGAAAGTTGATGCCATAGTTGAGGAAACTTTTAATGAAGATATGCGACTCATTAGCGGCATCCCGCCCTGGTGCCAGATGTATTTCGACAGGTTATCGGCCAAAGCCGGTGGCAAAAAGATTAACGAGATCTTTCCTAACTTTAAACTGTATGTATACGGCGGTGTAAACTATGAGCCGTACAGAACACGTATGGAAGAAAGTATCGGGTTTAAAATCGATTCGATAGAAACTTATCCCGCATCCGAAGGTTTTATAGCTTTCCAGGATTCGCAGAAAGAAAAAGGGCTTTTGTTATTGGTTGATTCGGGCATCTTTTATGAATTTATCCCATCAGACGAGTTTTTTAACGAAAACCCAACCCGTATCAATATCAAGGATGTTGAGCTGGATAAAAATTACGCCATCATCCTGAATACCAGCGCCGGTTTATGGGGATATAGTTTGGGCGATACCATTAAATTTGTTTCGAAAGATCCGTATCGCATAGTAGTTACAGGCCGTATAAAGCATTATATCTCAGCCTTTGGCGAACATGTTATCGGCGAAGAGGTGGAGCATGCGCTGATGAGCGTTGCCAAACAGGAAGGCGTGGATGTGGTTGAATTTACCGTAGCACCGCAGGTTAACCCGGAGGCTGGGCAATTACCTTACCATGAGTGGTTTATAGAATTCGGCTCGGCCCCTGCTGATCTCCGTTCATTTGCACTTAAAGTAGACGAGGCCCTGCAGAAAAAAAATATTTACTATTTTGACCTCATAGAAGGTAACATTTTACAACCTTTGGTTATCCAAAGCCTGCAAAAAGATGCATTTATCAATTACATGCGTTCGGAAGGTAAGCTTGGCGGGCAAAATAAAGTACCAAGGTTATCTAACGACAGGAAGATAGCTGAGGGATTGAAAGAATATTTAACCCTAAAATAATTATATGTTTGAAAGCATAGAACTTAAAAACTTCAAAGGGTTTAAAGAAGCCCAAATTGACATAGGCGATTTAACAATATTAACAGGCGCTAACAGCAGTGGTAAAAGCGCGTTAACGAATTCAATTCTTTCAATCTTACAGTCGGATATCTTTAGGTTTGAGTTATCAATAAACGGAGACTATGTAAATCTTGGCGACTATGCAGATATTATAAATAATAGAGACACTTCCAAAGACTTAACTTTGGCCTATACATTGGAGCTCATTGGCATGTCATTTAAAACTACAACTGTTTGGAGTTTTGACAAACTTCGGAGACTACCTAAAATGGATAGTATTTCAATTTTAAGTGACTGCTTAAAACTGACAGCGACTCCACAAGGGAATAAAGGCTTTCAGGTAAAGATAGCTTACGATCCTCAATTAGACAATCTATTAAAAGCAGAAAAATCTGCTGAATCAAAAGGTAGTAATTTCGAAAAAACACGAAATTTATATCTTACAACTTACGGCAAAAGGAAAGATTTCAATTTAGATACATTTAATGAAAAGATAGAAAAAAGCTGGCAGTACGAAGGTTTTTTCGAAAATCTGGAAAATGAAGCGCTTACATTTTCTCTATTAACTAAAATACCGTACCAAGTTTTTCAGTTAATAGCTCTCTCCCACTTTGGTTTAGACAATATCACTAAAAAAACATCTTTTATTGGATCTCTCAGAAACGGCCCAGAGCGTACTTATTACGAAAACTCGAAATCTGAAATTAAAGTTGGACCTGCTGGAGAGAATTTTAGTGATATTATCATATTGTGGGATAGTATAAACGATAAAAAACTTGATGAATTAAAAGAAATCACTAAAAGTTTAGGTATCGCTGAAGACATTAAAGCTAATAGATTGACCGGTGGGAGATATGAAATTCAGATAAAACCTCAAAAGCATAGTCCATTTTCATCTATGAGTGATGTTGGTTTTGGAGTAAGCCAGTTTTTGCCTATTATCATTTCAGACATAGATAAGGGTGAGGGAAGTTCCTTATTTATTGCTCAACCAGAAACTCATTTACACCCCTCTGTTCAAGCAGATTTTTGCGACTACATAATCGAACAAATAAATAGTAGAAAAAAAAGCTATTTCATAGAAACTCATAGTGAATATTTTTTAAATAGGCTTCGACTTAATATAGTAAATAACAAAATCTCGACGGATAAAGTAAAAGTATATTATCTTATTAATAAGACAAATGATACAGAAATCCATGAAATAAAATTTCAAAAAAATGGCGCTATTGAAAATGCTCCAGAAGAATTTTTCAAAACATATCTCATGGATACTATGGACATAGCACTTAACGCAATTAACAATGAAGAATAAATTCCCATGAAGAAGGACATCTTTATTGATAATAATGCAGCTATTCGTTTTACAAACCCTCCATCTGATGCTTACAAGGAATTAATACAATGGTTAAATACATTTAGTGGAACGGATGACGATGCGTACTTGGTTATTTCACCTAAAATTCTTGGAGAATATACTGCATCATTAGGAGGAAGTAACAAAAACAACAATATGTTGTTTATAATTGATAAGTTAACAAGAGAAGGCCGTTTGCAAAAGTTTTCAAATAATCAAATAAAGGAGTTTCACGAACAACATTTCAGTAATAAAATACTTAGAAAATTAAGCTGCAATCAGAAAGACCGCTTTCATATCCCGATAATCTTGTTGTCAGATAGAAAGATGGCATTGATAGAGGATAAAGCCTTTTTAAACGATATTATTAATTTTCCAGGTTATGATGTTCACGCAGCGTCAAATCCAGATGCCTTAAATTATAAATAATGCCGCAAATAAAAAACATAGCCATCCTTGGCTCAACAGGCAGCATTGGCACGCAAACGATTGATGTAATCAGGTGGAACAGTAATTTATTTCGGGCATTTATGCTCACCGCGCATTCAAACGCCGATTTACTGATTACCCAGGCTATCGAGTTTGTGCCCGAGTATGCCATTATATGTGATCAAAGCAAATACCAGCAGGTAAAGGAAGCTTTAGCCCATTTACCCATACAGGTGCTCGCCGGTCACCAGGCTATTATTGATACCGTTACACATCCCGATATAGCGGTGGTGCTTACTGCCATGGTGGGTTTTGCCGGGTTGGAGCCGACGATATCGGCTATTAAAGCAGGTAAAAACATCGCTCTTGCCAACAAAGAAACTCTGGTGGTTGCCGGCGATATCATCACCGCGCTTGCCAAACAACACGGCATCAGCATTTTACCGGTTGATTCTGAACATTCGGCTATCTTTCAATGCCTTGTGGGTGAAGAGTATAAAGCGATCGAAAAGCTGATCATCACAGCCTCTGGAGGCCCCTTCCGCGGCCGCAGCCTTGATTTTTTGGCGAATGTAACCCGCGAGGATGCATTAAAACATCCTAACTGGGTAATGGGCGCTAAAATCACCATCGATTCGGCCTCCTTGATGAATAAAGGGCTGGAAGTTATTGAAGCCAAATGGCTTTTTGATGTTGAAGTGGATCAGATTGAAGTGATCGTGCATCCGCAATCCATCATTCACTCGCTGGTACAATTCAGGGATGGATCGATCAAGGCACAGTTAGGTTTGCCCGATATGAAGCTGCCTATTCAATATGCACTCACTTATCCCGAAAGAATCCAAACCAATTTTAAACGGTTTAGTTTTATGGATTATCCTAATCTAACATTCGAAAAACCGGATACCGATACTTTCCGTAATCTTAGTTTAGCTTATGCCGCCCTCAGGCAGGGCGGCAACATGCCTTGCATCATTAATGCAGCAAACGAAGTAGCAGTGGCGGGCTTTTTAAACCGTAAGATCGGCTTTTTAACTATGAGCAGCGTTATTGAAGAGTGTATGCAGCAAATAAATTTTATTGCCAGCCCTACTCTTGCCGATTATTTGAATACTGATAAAGAAACACGCATCTTTGCCCAAAATTATATAGAACAATTACCTTCAAAAGCATTACAATTTTAAAAGATAACAACAGATAATGAGTATAGTGATTATGGTGGGCCAGCTGATACTGGGCCTTTCAATTTTAGTAATTCTGCACGAGCTGGGGCACTTCCTGGCAGCGCGGGCCTTTGGCATTAAGGTAGAGAAGTTCTACCTGTTTTTTGATGCCTGGAATATAAGCCTGTTTAAATTTACATATAAAGGTGTTGAGTACGGCATTGGCTGGCTGCCCTTGGGCGGTTATGTAAAAATTGCCGGTATGATAGATGAATCGATGGATACCGAACAAATGGCCGGCCCGCCGCAGCCATGGGAGTTTCGTTCAAAACCGGCCTGGCAGCGTTTAATTGTAATGCTTGGCGGTGTTACGGTAAACATTATACTGGGCATCCTGATATTCTGGGTATTAACCATCCGTTTTGGTGACAGCTACATTCCTAACTCCAGCGCCAAATACGGCATAGTACCCGGTGCCGTAGGTAAAAAAATAGGCTTACAGGTTGGCGATAAGGTTACCGCAATAAACGGCAAGCCATTTGTGCGTTTTGACGATTTAACCAGCCCCAATGTTTTGCTTGATAATACGGTATTCACTATCCAGCGCGGAGCGCAAACCTTACAGATCAGCATCCCGAAAACGATATTGAATGATCTCGACGATCATGATATTGAAGGTTTCATCAGTCGTTTGCCGCGTACCAAATTTGCAGTTGATTCGCTCGAACCTGGCAGTAACGCGGTAAAAGCTGGCCTCAAAAAAGGCGACAGCATTGTTATGGCCAACAATCACCCGATTATTTTTTGGGATGAGTTGCAGGCCCAGCTGGCAGCCAACAAAGGCAAACAGATTGAACTTGGCGTAAAACGCAACCATGTACCCGTAACGCTAAAAGCCTCGGTTACTGCCGATGGTAAATTAGGCTTTTACCGTTCAAGAAATGATTTTGCCGATATCAGGACAGTAAAATACGGCTTCTTCGAATCCTTCCCTATCGCAACAGCAAAAGCATGGAGCACTTTCAGAGATAATGCCAAGGGCATTGGAAAAATTGCCCAGGGCGATGTTAACCCGCGCAAAGCTGTAAGCGGCCCTATAGCAATTGCCAACCTGTTTGGCGGCACAATTGATTGGGTACACTTCTGGACGTTGGTAGGCTTCCTCTCGATGGTGTTAGCACTCATGAACCTGTTGCCTATCCCGGCGCTTGATGGCGGACATGCAGTATTCCTGATCATCGAGATGATTAAGGGTAAACCGCTAAGCGATAAATTCCTTGAGCGTGCACAGATTGTGGGCTTCGTAATACTGGTTTGCCTCATGGTATTTGTATTCGGCAATGATATTGTGCGGATAGTAACTAAGAAGTAGAGACTGGTGATTAGAGGTTGGAGATTAGTTTTTTTGCCTCCACCTAACTGAAATTCCATATAAAACACAACAGGCCTTTCCATTTGGAAGGCCTGTTGTGTTTTTAGTGTTTTACTAATCTTTTTATTGAGTTTATACCGTCGGATCTGAAGGCGTAGGCGCATCGTAGTTATCCGGAACGTCAAATGGTGAGCGCTCGTTTTTGAACACCGCTGCCGAAATAAGGCTAACAATAGCGCCAAAAATAGCGTACGAAAAAACAACGCCTACCGTGGCAAAAACAGCAAAGTACTTAGTTGCAATGCCCATGCCGGTATCAATCTGTTCCTGGGTCATGTTTCCCTTGGCTTCCATCTGCGCACGCGACGACTCCATTATTTTACTAACCATTTCGGGGCTTAAAATGGCATAATACACATAGGTGAATATTGCGATGAAAACTCCTGTAAAAATGGAATACAAAAAGCCTGATAAAAAGCCCTCACCGTAGGTAAGATATCCACCAAGTTGTCCCTTAAATTCCTTTTGGGTTAAAAGCAGGAAAATAATAAACGGCAGAAAACTCAGGTATTTTGCTGATGAGTTTTGATCAACATTTAAAAACTGAAAAGCATAGGTGATCACTATTGAAGCTATCAGGTTAATCAAAGCCCATTTAAGAGCCGGCTGCGAGGGACTCGCTTTTTTTACTTCCATGGTAATTAGGTTATTAAGTTTCAGTTAAAATTAACCAAATTCTTTAAAACCTAAAGTTTTATTTAAGCGGATATTATCGCCATATAAAACAAACAGGCCCTCCGAATGAAAAGCCTGTTTGTTATAATTTATCTGAACGGGGTTTAATTGCCAGGAGCAGCGCTTAATGGTTCCCGCTTAAAAAAAGCCGCAAAAATGATGGATAAAACAAATAAAAATATAATGCTGACGCCTAACGATTGAATTTGTTGCCCTATGGTGATTGTTCTGCCTGCTTCAAATGTTTTTTTCATTTCGGCAATCTTGATATCGGCCTGCTTTTTCTCTTCGGGTTTTGTGGTACTGTCTTTTAAACTATTTAAGGCATTTATCATAGCGGTTTCGGTTTTTTGAACCATATCAGGCTCAATAACCTTTGCAAAAAGCTGATCCCTTACAATAAACATAATTAAATAGGATACAAAAAACATAATGAAGATGCCGGTTCCGGCTTGCCTCATTGTCCAGAAGCCACCAATTTTTGTACGCAGGTTAACGCATAGCAACGCAGCAATAACTATTGGCAATACGTAAGTAAACAGCATTGAACCAACTGTTATTGAAACAGCCGATTTTGCCATATTTACCATAAAATAAAAATAAATGATGCTTACCGCCGTTAACACCGCACCTAATATCAGGCCCCTGATAAGTCCCTGTATTTTTATAGTTTTATCTAATTCTGCGCTCATTAAGGTTATTGAAAATTCACTAAAATTTGTAATACCGCTATATCAAATTCCTGATTATCAGAATTGGCGGCTACCTCTTTAATCTCGTCATCGCTTGGGTCGATGTTCTGGAAAAAGCACATTACAGGGTAAAACAACTCTTTCAACTCCGAATCGGCAGGCAAACCTTTCGCTACTTTAGCAATCTCGGCTACCGGACTTTCCATCAAAATCTGGTTGGCTATTATCGGCTCATAAATGCGGTACTCATCCTGAAACTCATCCTCATCAACAAGTAAAAACTCCTTTAAATAGTCTTCCAGTTCGGGTTCTATATCTTCGTCCTCGCACTCGTTAAGGTATAGCAGCAGGTTAAGCAGTTCGGTACCACGATCAAGCGTTTCCTCCTCAATACTTTCCCATTCGGGCGTATCCAGGTAGTCTTCTTCCAGCTTTTTGACATCGGCGCTGAAAAAGTTGATCATCAGCAAATCAAAAAACACTTCACGAAGGCCTTCTATCTGCGGGTTTTCATCAAACACTTCGTCAAGTAAATCTACCTTGCTTAAAAAATCCTCGTCGGATGCAAAAACATCGGCAAACTCGTCGGTTAGCTCAGTAGCATCAAAGCTGTTGTATTTGGAGAAAGCCTCAAGTGCAGCTATAAAGGCATTTTCAATTTTTGGATCGATCATAGGTTATGTTATTTAGATATTTGTTTGTTATTGTAGGTGAGCAGCACCTTTCCTTTAAGTGTTTGCCTCATAAAAGGCGAGTTAACCGATTTTGACCGATTAGCAGCGGCATTGTACTCCCACTCTGCTGTGGTATCAAAAAGTACAAGATTAGCAGTTTCGCCTTCGGCAATTACCGGCACTTCAACCCCTAAAATTTCACGCGGATTGATGGCCAGTTTCTCTACTATCAACTCAACCGGCAAGCCCGCTTTTAATGCGAGCGCCAAAGTTGTCTGTAAGCCAATCACACCATATTCGGCAACTTCGAACTCCACATCCTTAAATTCAATTTCGTGCGGGGTATGTTGCGATACGATGGCATCAATGGTGCCGTCCTTCAAACCTTTTAATAAAGCGGTAACATCATCGGCAGTACGCAGGGGCGGTTTTACCTTATATAAACTATCGAAGCCTAAAAGCGCCTCATCAGTAAGTACCAAATGATGGGCTGCAACATCGCAGGTTACCTCTATTCCCTTGCGTTTTGCCTCACGGATCAGATCGACAGAACGGGATGTTGATATGGTGGTGAAGTGGATCCTCGAAACGGTATACTCGGCCAGGTAAAGATCCCGGGCTACCATCAGTTCTTCGGCTAATGACGGGATGCCTTTCATGCCCAGCAATGTGCTGATCTCACCCTCGTTTACCTTTGCCTTACCTGCAATGGCAGTATCCTCCGGGTAGGAAATCACCAGAGCATCAAAGCCCTGGGCGTATAATAAGGCGCGTTCCATTAAACCGGCATCCTGTACAGGGCGGCTTCCGTCGGTAAAGGCTTTGGCGCCGCTTTGGTACATATCATACATTTCGGCAAGGTCTTTACCCTCGCGCTTTTGCGATATGGTACCCAAAGGATAAACATCGACTAAATTTCCTTTTGCGCGGTTACGCAGGTATTCAACTTCGGCTTTTGAGTGCACCGGTGGCTGCGTGTTGGGCATCAGCGCCACACCTGTGTAACCACCGGCTGCGGCTGCCGCTGTACCGGAAGCCAGGTCTTCTTTAGTTTCCAGGCCAAGTTCGCCAATATTACAGTTCAAATCGAAAAAGCCGGGCGATACATATTTGCCTTCGGCATCAACCACTTCGGCATCGGCATCAATAACATCCGCAATGCGGGTTATAACACCATCTTCAATTAAAATATCGGCAACTTGTTGATGAAAGGATGATCCGGGATCAAGAATAGTGGCAGATTTGATAAGCAAATTCATTAGCACCGCTTTATGTATAGATTTTTAATGATCTAACTAACCTGAGCAACAACCTGTTTTTCAGGCTTATAAAACCTGATCAGCAATATTTCTGCAAGCAGGCAGATCAGGGCCAAAATTATACAAAGTTTCCATAATTGTGTGCCAAAATTTGATTCGGCTATAATGCTCTTTAATGATCCGTTACCTGCTGTTAACAAAGGCTTTGCATTGGGCACCAGCTTCTCAAGGTCGGCCGCCGTAAAATAACTCATGTCTGATTCTGCCCGGTTATCGTTAAACGCGAGCGCAGCCAGCGTGCTGTCCTGTCTCTTCAAAGCATAAATCCCAGTTTCGCGTAACTGATCGGATATATATAGGGTGGTACTCCCCTCCTGCTGCCGTACATCGGGGATTATAGTTTGATTATTTTTTGATAGCTTGAGCAATTGTTTTTCGGTGGTTTGCACAGGCGGTATCTCTACAGATTCATCGGCACCAAGGGTATAAAATAAAGGCTGATCATGACCACTCAGTAACGCCATCCTGAATAATACCGGCACAAACAGTGCATGCCGGGGCAAGTTGCTGAAATCCTCGTTAAGTGGTACCGAAGCAAGGTATACCTTCCCTCTGCCATTTTTGTATGCACCCCAAAAAGGCTCGCCGGTTGCAAGGCTCATCAGGTTTTCGGCCCCTCCGGCACCTTTACTTAGGTGATAATACTTTTTTGCTACCGGCAGATCCGGATTTTGCGGAAAGCTTTCGAACACGTTTTTAAACACCTCGCTTTGCCTGTTGATGGCTGTAACTTTTACATCCGCAGTTACCAGTTTTTCAGGGAACCCCGCATTAAGCGATTGCAAAAATGAACGGTAATTTGCCAAATCGGCATCGGCTGCAGGAAAAACCACCAGCGAACCGCCTTTGCTTACATAATTTTTTAATTGCTGCCCCAAACCGGTGGTTATGCTTTTAACATCGCTGATAACCACCAAAGGATAAGTGTTTAAAGCCGCGTAGTCAACAGAGCCATCTGTAGCGCGCTGAGCGGCAAAAAATGCATCGGAGCCAAAAACCGCTTTGAGGTACCGATTGGCTGTACCTCCGTCAAGCAGCAACACGGGCAATTGTTGTTTTACATTAAAGCTGAAATAAAACTGGTTATCAAACGTAACCGGGTTATCCTGCAACCTGATCTCGCCCCTCTGCCAACCTGCCTGTAAACCTGAAAATGCCAAAGTATCGTTTTGCACCGCACGGGCATCAATACTGAAACTGCCCAAAGCCTTTTGCGAACCATTAATTAAAACCCCGAGCGGTATTTTTTCGGCACGCTGGCCGGCATAGTTGTGCAACCTTACCACCAGCTTTTCACTTTCGCCGGGGCGGTGCACGGCGCTGAGCAACCAGGCCGAATCTACCGCTACATTTGGCAAACTGCCGGATTTAAGCTGCACCAAACTCACCGCTATGCTACTATCAACCTTTACCTGCTTGTTATTGTTGCTCTTTTGAAAATCAGAGATGATAAATATTGATTTTGAAGCACCAGGCTGGCTTTCCAGCAAACTTTGCTGCCGGCCAACCACCTGCTGCAAGCTGCGGCTTTGCGGACTGATCTTCACGGCATCCACCGCGTCGTTAAATTCGTCGCGGTTAAGCAGGCGTTGATGTTTACCTTCAAAATCCTGGGTGAGCAATTGAAACCTGTCGTTAATATTATAGGCCGATGCTATTTCCTTGGCTCGGCTTTTGGCTCCATCCAGTAATGAACCCTCGCGGTTAAGCGCCTGCATAGAGTATGAATTATCAACAAAAACACTGATAACCTGCTGCTTACCAAGGTTAGCATTTTGTGCTCCGGGGATGTAAGGCCGCGCAAAGGCCAGTACCAAAAAAGTAAGTGCCAGCAACCTGGCTGCCAATATCAACCGCTCTTTCAGGTTACGACGCGAAGCCTGTTGTTCCTGCACTTCCTTTAAAAACTGCACATTGCTGAAGTAAACCTTTTTGTATTTGCGAAAATTAAACAGATGGATTACCACAGGAATAGCCAGGCTAAACATTGCAAACAAAAAAGCCGGATATAAAAAATACATATTTTACAGGTATGTGCTGATTACAAATGTGGTGAATAATTTTTATTAAATAGCACCCGTGCTTTAACCAAAGCAGAAATAAGCCTTGCTTAAAATACGGTTTAATAAATATATTTGGCCTCCTGCCAAGGGCAAATCAGAAACAAAAATATTTAGTTGACCCAACCATGATCACAGCTATTTTACTCTTCACAACTTCCAAAACACCTGCCGACCCTGCAATTTCAGCCTTAATAACGGGTGTAATAGGCGCAGCGGTGACAATAATGGGTGCTATACTTCGCGACAGAAGGCTGCGACTTTTAAAAACGGGGATTAAAGTTGAAGGTACAGTATTCAGTATCGAATATGAGCCATATTCCCGCGGTAACGGCGGCCAATACTACCCAGTGATAAGATATGTAACCAATACCGGCGAGTGGATCACCAAAAAGCATACTTTAGGCAGCAATCCAAGCGCATTTACCGAAGGCGAAAGTGTAACTGTTTTTTACGATCCTGAAAAACCATCCACATTTATACTTAATGATAAACTATCCAAAATTGTTCCGTGGGGAGTACTGATATTGGGCATAGTGTTAATTGGAGGAGCAATCATTCGCTACATTACTATTTAACGCGAGTTCGGGAAATGAGAAATCCTGCCCTAATTCTCACCAAAAAAATCCTAAATCGAACATCCGAAATCCGAAATCAAAATATTACCAACGGTCAAAATCGGTGTAATCAAAAATCAATCGGCGTAATCCCAAAAAATAAAGAATCAACGGTCAGGATTAGTTATCTTCCGAAATGAAAAAATCATTATTCCTTTTTCTTCTGATGCTCGCAATGAAACTGAATGCTCAAAACGCGCAGTTAATCCATCAAAAAGCTATTTTAATTGATACGCATAATGATGTTATTTCGAACGAGTTAATTACAGGGGTTGATCTGGGCAAACCACAGAGCGAAGGCAATTTTGATCTTTTACGTGCTAAGGAGGGTGGTTTAGATGCGCAGATCTTCTCCATATGGTGTGGTGAAAATTATGGCAAGGGCACAGCCTTTGCCTTTGCTAACCGCGAAATTGATTCGCTTTATGCACTCATCAAACGCAACCCGGATAAAATTACACTTGTACGGAATACTAAAGAACTAAAAAAAGCCGTGGCCGATAAAAAATTAGCTGCGCTGATAGGCGTAGAAGGCGGCCACATGGTTGAAGACCGGATGGATTATATTGACAGCCTGGCCAAACGGGGTATGCGTTACCTTACTCTTACCTGGAACAACAGCACCAGCTGGGCTACATCTGCCCGCGATGAAGTGACTAAAAAAGATAGCCTGAAACATTTAGGGCTAACTGATTACGGCAGGCAGATAGTGAAACATCTTAATGATTTAGGCGTAATGGTTGATGTATCGCACGTAGGCGAACGCACGTTTTATGATGTACTTGCTACTACAACCAAACCGGTAATAGCCTCGCACAGCTGCGCTTACAGCCTTGATCCTAACCGCCGCAATTTAAAGGATGAACAATTAAAGGCGCTGGCCAAAAATGGTGGCGTGGTTTGCATAAATTTTTATAGCGGTTTTGTTGATAGCGTTTATACCCCCGGGGTAATGCGATTTTTGCACAGGCATCAGGCCGAGCTTGACTCGTTAATAAAAGTTTATCATCACGGTGATCTGGCCAATATCAGGCTAAATGCTATTTACAAGGCCGAATCAGACAAGATCAGGCCACCGCTGAGCCTGCTTATTAAACATATTGACTATATTGTAAAATTGATTGGTGTTGATTATGTAGGCATAGGTTCGGACTTTGACGGTGCAGAATCATATCCACTCGGGCTGGACAGTGTGGCCGATTACCCCAAGGTAACCGGAGAGCTATTAAAATTAGGATATTCACAAAAGGATATAGATAAAATATTGGGTGGCAATGTGATGCGGGTGCTCGCTGCCAATGCCGGTAAATGATGTCACTATGTTGACTATCGGGGCTTTGCTTTTCGGGCCCAAAAACGTAAATTCGCAGCTCATTTATAATAAAATGTCTCAAGAAACAGAACACGTAAAATGCCTGATCATTGGGTCGGGCCCGGCGGGTTACACTGCCGCTATATATGCCTCACGCGCTGATTTGAAACCGGTTATGTACACCGGATTATTGGCCGGCGGGCAACTTACCCAAACTACCGAAGTTGAAAACTTTCCGGGCTACCCTACCGGTATTATGGGACCGGAAATGATGGAAGATTTCCGCAAACAAGCCGAACGCCTTGGTACCGATATCCGTTTTGGTTACGTAAGCGCGGTTGATTTTACAAGCCTTCCACATAAAGTAGTGGTTGATGATGTAAAAACCATCACTGCCGATACTGTTATTATTTCAACCGGCGCATCGGCAAAATGGCTTGGCCTTGAATCTGAACAAAAATACAGCGGCTTTGGCGTATCGGCCTGCGCTGTATGCGATGGCTTCTTTTTTAAAGGCCAGGATGTAGCCATTGTTGGTGCCGGCGATACCGCTGCCGAAGAGGCCACCTACCTTGCCAAACTTGCCCGCAAAGTTTACATGATTGTGCGTCGTGATGAGTTCCGTGCTTCAAAAGCAATGGTTCACCGCGTGTTGAATACCCCAAACATTGAGGTACTTTACAATACGGAGACAAAAGAGATTTTAGGCGACGGCCAAAGCGTTACCGGTGTTAAGGTAATTAACAACGCAACCAATACCGAAACCGATCTGGATGTTACCGGCTTCTTCGTAGCTATCGGTCACCATCCAAACACCGATATTTTTAAAGGCTGGTTACATATGGACGAAACAGGCTATATCATTACCCGCCCCGGATCGACAGAAACCAATGTTGAAGGCGTATTTTGCGCCGGCGATGCACAGGACCATATTTACCGCCAGGCGGTAACCGCTGCAGGCACCGGCTGTATGGCAGCGATTGATGCTGAACGTTATTTAGCAGGTAAAGAGCATGTTGTAACGGCTTGAGTTGAGTGATTAGAGGTTGGAGGTTAGAGATTAGTTTCTATCCTTTTCAATAATATAAAAAGGCGATGAGTGATCATCGCCTTTTTTGTTTCTGAACCGTTGATGAGGGATGATTACGTTGATTTCGCTGATTTTTCTGAACCGTGATTTATGGGATTAAGGGATTGTAGGGATATTTGTCTGAACTCGAATTTTGGGGAATTATTAGAATTTTTGGAATTTGCTCAGCATTCTGCTAATTCTTTAATTCGCTCAAATTCGAGTTCAGACAAAAAATCAGCGAAATCAACGAAATCATAAAAATCAACGGTCAAACTTCTTATATAATTTTAAAATCTTTTATCTTACGGGCCTGTACTAACCTGATTGATAATTATGTTAAAAAAATCCTCTTTAGTGCTGCTGGCATTGCTTGCGGTAGGTTTAACTACGGTTAAGGCGCAAAACACCGATCCGAATATGGGCATTATCCCAGCTCCGGTTTCGTTAAAAAAAGCTCCCGGCGAATTTGTTTTGAGCCAGGAAACAACCATCCAGGCCGATACGCCATCAAACAAGGCAGTATTGTTTTTTAAAGATTACCTGGCTAATAATCAGGCTTACAACAAGCAGGTTGCGGTTAAAGCTAATGTAACAAGCAATGTAGTTACTTTAACTTCTGCCGGAACCGATGGCTTACCTGCCGAAGGTTATCGCTTAACCATTACCCCACAACAGGTTACTATTGCAGGCAAAGGTTCTGGCTTATTTTATGGCGTACAAACCCTGCTGCAATTAATGCCGCTTGAGCATGCCGCTACTATTAAACTGCCATGTGTACAAATTGAAGATTATCCGCGTTTTGGTTACCGCGGTGCCATGCTTGATGTTGGCAGGCACTTTTTTGGGGTAGAGATGGTAAAAAAATATATCGATCTGCTGGCTGCTTATAAGCTGAATACCTTTCACTGGCACCTTACTGAAGACCAGGGTTGGCGCATCGAAATAAAAAAATATCCGAAGTTAACCCAGATCAGCAGCATGCGCGCCCAAACCCTGATTGGCGGCTACCGCGACCGTACGCCACAGCAGTTTGATGGCACACCTTACGGCGGTTTTTATACGCAGGATCAGATTCGCGAAGTGGTAAAATATGCATCAGACAGATTTATTACCATTGTGCCCGAAATTGAAATGCCAGGCCACTCACAGGCTGCTTTGGCGGCTTACCCGGAGCTAAGCTGCGACCCGTCAAAAACTTATCAACCGGCCGAAACCTGGGGAGTATTTAAAGACATTTACTGCCCTAACGAAAAAACGTTTGCCTTTTTACAGGACGTACTAACTGAAGTAATGGAACTTTTCCCAAGTAAATATATCCACATCGGCGGCGATGAGGCACCTAAAGATGCCTGGAAAAGTTCGGCCTACTGCCAGCAGCTCATCAAAAAATTAAAACTAAAAGATGAACATGCCCTGCAGAGCTATTTTATACAACGAATAGAAAAATTCCTAAACTCGAAAGGCCGCAGCATTATTGGCTGGGATGAAATTTTAGAAGGTGGTTTAGCCCCTAACGCAACTGTTATGAGCTGGCGTGGCGAAGAAGGCGGCATAGCCGCTGCCCAGCAAAAGCATGATGTGATCATGACCCCGGGGAGCCACGGTTTGTATATCGATCACGGCCAGGGCAAACCCAGCCAGGAACCTTTAAGCATTGGCGGCAACGAGCCATTATCAAAAATTTACAGCTACGATCCTACCCCATCGGTATTATCGCCAGAACAGCAAAAATACATTAAAGGTGTACAAGCCAATTTGTGGACAGAGTATATTGCTACTGATGCCAAAGTGCAATTTATGTTGCTGCCGCGTTTGTTAGCATTATCAGAAGTTGCCTGGTCGCCATTGGCCAATAAAAACTATAGCGATTTTGCTGATACCCGCCTGCCGGGCCATTTAGCATGGTTAGATAAGGAAGGATTGGATTATCACGTGCCGACCGCCATTGGCGCGAAGGACACCGTTATGATAGGCAGCACCTTGAATGCCGTATTGAAACCATCGGTAGAGGGCGCTAAAGTTTATTACACTATAGACGGTTACACGCCTCGCGAAACTGATCTTACCTATACCATCCCATTAAATTTACAAATCCCTGCCGATCAATATCGTGAATTGCAAACTATAGTAATCACACCATCGGGCAAACGCAGTAATGTTACACGCACCCTGGTTTATAATAAAGCGCCTATGCCTGCCGTTAGTTATTCAGGTTCGGCAGCCGGTGTTAAATATGTTGTGTACCCTGGCTTATTTACCAGCACGGGGCAGCTTGGTGTTATGCCATCTGATAGTGGTGTTACCAAAACATTCAACACTGCCGATTTGCGTAAAAGCAAAGGCAAATATGGTGTGATATACACCGGTTATATTAATGTTGATGCCGATGGAAGCTACGGCTTTTCTACATCATCTGCCGGAGGTTCGGTATTATTGATAGATGACCAGCCGGTTGTTGATAACGATGGCAAACATACCATGAACGAACAAATGGGTGCCGCGCCATTACTAAAAGGCTACCACAAAATAACCGTAAAATATTTTGACCAGGGTAGCGGGCAAAACACTTTGAAAGTATTTATCACTGCGCCCGGAAAAACCAAAGCCGAATTAACACCCGATACATTATTTAACTAAGCCGATTTATATTTGATAAAAATGAACAACAGGTTTTACCTTTTTGCGCTTGCGATAAGCGCGATAACGGCAGGATGCGGCAGCCCGGAAAAAAAACAGGCCACAGTACCTACGGCTCCTAAAAAGCCGGAACTGATGGCTCCCTTCAGGTACCATAAGCTGATTGAAGTATCACCAGGCCAGAGTTATGATATATTAAGCTGGGGACGAGGATCGGAAGAAGCAGGTGCGTTTATGATCCTCCACTCTGATTCGGCAGGGATAAAATATACCACCACCACCGGCGATTTAAACGGTGCTATTGTTGATGTATATAACTCGGATATGGATGCCGATGGCAACCCTGAGATCCTGGTGCAAACCAAATCAAAAGATACCGTGAATTATGTGTCGGTAGCTGCATTTGAGTTTAACGACAGTAAAGCCAACAAACTTGATTTTCCGAAGCTAAGCAGCTCGCAGCGTAAGGGCTATAGAGGGGGCGATAACTTTTACATCAGGGATGGCAAGCTGATGCGCGAGTTCCCGATATATGATGGCAGCGGTAAGGATGCCAAACCATCAGGCGCTAAACGGCAGTTTGAGTATGGCTTGCGCGGGAACGAGTTTACCGTTAAACAGCTAAGTAAAGATTCGACCGCAACCACTTCTAAAGCTGATGATAATAAACCGGCAAAAACAGAGGAAAAGAAATCATCAGATAATAGTAAATCTGAAAAGAAAAGTTCTTCGTCTTCTTCGTCATCGAAGAAAAAACATAAGCGGCATAGGGGATAAAAAGCCTTGTTGGTTTAAACTTACGAAGTTTTAAAAACTTCGTAAGTTTTTCTGTAGATCACTTGAGTTGAAAACTCAAGTGATTTTATACCACGGGTTACGCTACGTTAAACCCGCGGCAGATTGTTGGAGTGGCAAAACACTAATCTCTAACCTCCAATCTCTAATCACTAACTAAGTCTGTATCACCCCTACATTAAACGCCTTTTCGATAGGTGCGTGATTAGCTGCCTCAATCCCCATCGATATTACTTTACGTGTTTCGAGCGGATCAATAATACCATCCACCCAAAGCCTTGCAGCAGCATAGTACGGCGTTGTTTGGGCGTTATATTTATCGGTTATTTGCTTCAGTAACTCATCCTCTTTGGCTTTATCAACTTCCTCGCCCTTAGCTTTCAAACCCGCCGATTGGATTTGCAGCAGCGTTTTAGCAGCCTGCCCCCCTCCCATTACCGCTATTTTTGCCGATGGCCAGGCGTAAATCAGCCTCGGATCATAAGCTTTGCCGCACATGGCGTAATTACCCGCGCCGTAGCTATTGCCTACCACTATGGTAAACTTGGGCACTACCGAGTTGGCTACCGCGTTCACCATTTTAGCGCCATCTTTAATAATACCGCCCTGTTCCGATCTGCTACCTACCATAAAGCCGGTAACATCCTGCAAAAACACCAGCGGGATCTTTTTTTGGTTACAGTTCATGATAAAACGAGTGGCCTTATCGGCCGAATCGGAATAGATTACGCCGCCAAACTGCATTTCGCCTTTTTTTGATTTGATTACTTTACGCTGATTGGCTACAATGCCTACGGCCCAGCCATCAATGCGGCCGAGACCGCAAATTATTGATTGCCCGTATCCATCTTTATAGGGTTCAAACTCCGAATTATCCAGCAGGCGTGAAATAATCTCCATCATATCATAAGCCTTTTCACGGTTGTCGGGTAAAACGCCGTAAATCTCTTTTTCATTTAGTTTCGGAGCTGCGGGTGCTATCCTGTCGAATCCGGCTTTGGTATAGTCGCCGGTCATGCTCATGATATTACGGATCGAATCCAACGCGGCCTGGTCGTTAGGTTGCTTATAATCGGTAACGCCCGAGATTTCGCAATGCGTGGTGGCGCCGCCCAGGGTTTCATTATCCACATCCTCGCCAATGGCTGATTTTACCAGGTATGATCCTGCCAGGAACACCGAACCCGTGCCCTCTACTATCATAGCTTCATCACTCATAATAGGTAAATAAGCACCACCAGCCACGCACGAACCCATGATGGCTGCAATCTGCACAATACCCATACTGCTCATGATAGCATTATTGCGAAATATGCGGCCAAAATGTTCTTTATCGGGAAAAATCTCGTCCTGCAAAGGCAGATAAACGCCCGCCGAATCAACCAGGTAAATGATGGGCAAACGGTTTTCGATAGCTATCTCCTGAGCACGGAGGTTTTTTTTTGCGGTTATCGGGAACCAGGCACCTGCTTTTACAGTAGCATCATTGGCCACAACTACGCATTGTCTGCCCACTATATAGCCAATACCGCAAATTACACCTCCCGACGGGCAACCGCCATGATCGGCATACATGCCATCGGCTGTAAAAGCGCCTATTTCAAGCCAGGGTTTATCTTTATCAATTAGATATGCCACCCGTTCGCGGGCCAGCATTTTGCCTTTTTCCTTTTGTTTGGCTGCGGCCTTTTCGCCTCCGCCCTGGTATATTTTATTAAGCCGGGTGTTCAGTTCATAAACAAGCTGCTTATTAATATCTTCATTTTTATTAAATTCGATATTCATAACTGGTTTTAGATAGTGCAGGTAATTTAGAGAATTTCCTGTGAGGAAAATAAATTACTACCTCTTTTTATTTTAACACAAAAAGTTTGAGCATCAACAATTAAAACCACCAGGAATTAAGATCAGCAACTGTCTTTAAAACATTTTATTTATAATAGCCTTTGATACTCAAACTGTTTATTAGTCGTTACTATAACCCTATGAAGTCATCTGTAATTAAAGCCCTTCAAAATTTAAGCGATAAAGAAACCGAACTGTTTGTAAAAGTAATTGAACACGGCAGCATGTCAGTCGAGATCTATAAACCGATCAATATCGACCCTCAAACCCCGCACGACCAGGATGAACTTTATGTAATTATTAATGGCAGCGGCGACTTTATACTAAACGATAGCAGGATCAGTTTTCAGCAGGGCGATGTTATTCTTGTACCGGCCAATGCTGAGCACCGCTTTGAAAACTTTACAGAAGATTTTGCCACCTGGGCCATTTTTTACGGCCCTAAAGGAGGGGAAAAATAAGTGGGCAGTTTTTAGTGGGCAGTGGGCAGTTTTTTTGCGTGGTATTTAAAGCTGCAACCCCCTTTTCGCTACGTAAGGCTTTTATCTTTAAACCAAACCTCTTCGCGGGTGGGTTTAAAATTATCCATCAGGTTTAACAATTCAATGGCATCCGCCGAGGTGATGATCAGATCGCGGTTTACTTTTTTCATAAAGCGTTGTGCAACCATTACATCCATTTGCTGCAGCAGCAAATCGTAAAAGCCATTAACATTGAGCAAACCTACCGGGTGATTATGTAAGCCTAACTGCAGCCAGGTTAACACCTCAAAAAACTCTTCGAGGGTGCCTAAACCACCGGGCAGGGTGATTACCCCGTCGCTCAGATCGTTCATCATTTGTTTGCGCTGGTGCATGTTTTCAACAATATGCAATTCGGTTAAGCCGGTGTGGCCAACTTCTTTATCCATCAAAAACTGAGGAATAACACCGATGGCTTTTCCGCCCCTGCTTAAAACTGCATCGGCAATTAAACCCATTACACCAACTTTTCCGCCGCCGTATACCAGGCTTATATTGCGGCTCACCATTACTTCGGCCAGTTGATCAATAGCTTGTTGTAGTATAGGGTCGCCGTTATAGTTGGCACCGCAGAATATGCAGATGGATTTCATTTTAGAGATTAGTGGTTGGAGGTTAGAGATTAAGAAGAAAAAAGAGGTTAAAGATTGAAGATTAAGCTTTTCACCCAACCTCCAATCTCTAACCTCTAATCACTACTTAGCGACTTGTATAATTCGGCGCTTCTTTAGTAATGGTAATATCGTGCGGGTGGCTTTCGCGCATACCGGCAGCGGTGATACGTACAAATTTGGCTTTCTGCAAATCTTCGATATTGGCGGCACCGCAGTAGTGCATACCGGCCCGTAAACCACCAATGTATTGGAAAATTACTTCGGCCATGCTGCCTTTAAATGGTACTCGGCCAACTATACCTTCGGGTACCAGTTTGGTTACCACATCGGTTTCATCCTGAAAATAGCGATCTTTCGAACCTTTAGCCATAGCCTCTACCGAGCCCATACCACGGTACGATTTAAATTTACGGCCTTCGTAGATAATAGTTTCGCCCGGTGATTCTTCAACACCGGCAAACAGCGAGCCTGCCATGATAGAACTTGCACCCGCAGCAATTGCTTTAACAATATCGCCGGTTTGTTTAATACCACCATCGGCAATAACCGGGATACCGCGGCCTTCAAGGGCTTTAGCGCACTCGTAAACAGCATATAACTGCGGTACACCTACACCGGCAATAATACGAGTAGTACAAATTGAACCCGGACCAATACCAACTTTAACAGCATCGGCACCGGCATCGGCAAGGGCTATAGCAGCATCGCCGGTTGCTATATTACCGGCAATTACCTGCAGATTTGGATAAAGTTTTTTAACGGCTTTAACCATATCAATAACCCCTTTTGAGTGTCCGTGAGCAGTATCAACAGTAACAACATCTACACCGGCGTTTACAAGGGCTGTAACACGGTCAATATTATCTGCAGCTACACCAACAGCGGCACCAACGCGTAAACGACCAAACTCGTCTTTACAGGCGTTAGGGAAGTTTTTAACTTTCTGGATGTCTTTATAGGTAATGAGGCCTACCAGTTTCCCATCATTATTTACAACAGGTAGTTTCTCAATTTTATTGCTTTGCAGGATGTTGGCAGCATCACTTAGTGTAGTACCTTCAGGCGCTGTGATCAGGTTGGTTTTGGTCATCACTTCGCTAACCGGTACTGTCATATCTTTCTGAAAGCGAAGATCGCGATTGGTGATAATACCTTTCAGGTTTAACTCTGCATCTACAACCGGGATACCGCCAATGCTAAACTCTTTCATCAATTGAAAAGCATCAGCCAGTAAAGCGTCTTCGCGTAAAGTAACCGGATCCTGGATCATGCCGCTTTCCGAGCGTTTTACCTTACGTACCTCGTCGGCCTGGGCCTGGATGGTCATGTTTTTGTGCAATATGCCTATACCGCCCGCCTGCGCGATAGCTATAGCCAATTCAGCTTCGGTAACAGTATCCATAGCAGCCGAAAGGATCGGGATGTTTAAACGGATGCTTTTAGTTAAGTACGTGCTGGTGTTTACTTCGCGAGGTAAAACTTCTGAATAAGCCGGGAGTAGTAAAACGTCGTCGTAAGTTAATCCTTCGGCAACAAATTTTGATGGGTCTAACTGCATAGCAAATAATTATTTTGGAGTTATTATTTGCCGGGCAAAGGTAATAAAATATTTCGAAGTTTAGAATTTGAATTTCGAATTTATTTAAAATTGCCTTGAGATGATAATTGCCAGCCCCTCTAAATCTCCCCCGGTTGGGGAGACTTTTATTTTAGCCCTCCCTTCCGGGGAGGGTTGGGTGGGGCTAATATTTTCCTACAATCACTTTATAAAACTGATCGAAGTTAAAGTAAGTGTTGGCTAATTTTATCAATTTCTCCGAAGTGATATTTTTCACTGTATCCGTATACCGATCATAATAATCATAATCCAAACCGGCAAAATGGATGGTTTTGAATTTATCAGTATGCGAAAAAATATTTTCCAGGCTGCCCAAGGTCGAGCCGAGCATATAGTTGCGCACTAATGATAGTTCATCTTCGGGCACCAGTTCGGTTTTAAGCAGGTTTATTTCCTTTTCAATTTCGCCAACGGCAGCTTTACACACATCGGCACCAACTTCGGTTGCTAAAAAGAACGCACCGCCTTGTTTAAATGATGCCAGGCCCGAACCTATGCCATAAGTATAGCCTTTATCCTCGCGGATATTAGCCATTAGCCTCGAACCAAAATAACCACCTAAAACAGTATTTAAAACCTGTAACGACTGAAAATCTTCATGCTTACGGTTAATTGTAGGCATACCAATTCTGATGGCCGATTGTAGCGCATCCGGTCGCTCGGTAAAATAAAACAACTCTGGTGCCGGTTTAAACGCTGTTTGCCCGGTTGTAGCCTGCGCTGAGGTATTTGCCCATCTATCGCCAAAAGTATCGGTTATCAAGCTAAGCGTTTGCGGTTCAATCTTACCAGAAATAATGATGGTACAGTTTGCCGGCTGGTACATTTGCTTGTAATGGGCCAGCATATCATCGCGGTGCAGGGTTTGATAATCGGCCATTTCGGCGGCGTAGCCAAAAATTGTGGCACCGTATACGGCCCGGTTAAAAGCACGGCGTGCCAGAATATCATTTTTTTGCACGCTAACCTGTAGCTTTTGCTGCTGGTTACGCTTAAAAGTTTCCAGTTCTTTTTGCGGGAAGATGGAATTGTTAAGGATATCAGCAATTACAGGCAAGGTGTTATGCAGATGCTTATTCAAAGTATACAACGTAACCTGCGAGTTTTCATAGCCGTAATCAACCTGCAAAAACGCGCCGTAAAAATCAATTTTATCAGCAATTTCAGATGCAGATAACGATGTTGTACCATCTGAAAGCATCGTATTAACCGCCATATTTAACAGCGGTTTGGCAGGATCAAAAGTGAGGTTGCCAAAAATCCATTCGATACGCACCAGTTCCTGGTCGCCCGAGTTAAAGCAAAACAGGTTGCAGCCATTACCAAGCTTGGTATGCTCAGGGTGGATGAGTTTTATATTTTCGATAGCCCTCGATTCGGGAGCTAATTTTCTGTTGATCATATTAATAACAATTTGTCCGAATCAGAATTTACAGAATTTTAAAATTTTCAGAATTAAAATGCGTTATTCTGCTAATTCTCAAATTCTGTAAATTCTGATTCAGACGATTTACTTTTCTGCCAAATAAATCAGCGTTGATGAATTTTCTTTCCTGAACAGTTTCTGAGCCTGTGCTTTAACCTGTCCGGCAGTTACACCCAGGTATTTTGATGTTTCCTCGTTTAACATATCGGCATCGCCAAGCAGTTCGTACTGGGCCAGGTTCATGGCTTTATCCAGTAACGACATTTCGGCAAATATCATGGTCGATTCGGTTTTGTTTTGAACTTTGGTCAACTCGTCGGCCGGGATCTCTTCAGCTTTTAGTTTTTCAACCTGTTCCCACAGGGCAGCTTCGGCCTGTTCAATGCTGATACCTTCCAGTGGTTTACCTTCAAGCACAAACATGCCTTTATCAAGGCTGCCTGTAATGTAGGCATGCACTTCGCTGAAGATTTGTTTTTCTTTAACCAGGGCCTTGTACAGGCGCGATGAATTACCGCGTGACAATACATCCGAAACGATCTCAGCGGCATAATAATCCGTGTCAAGTCTCGCCCCCATCTGGAACGCGATGTACACGTCATTAAGCGGCACTTTGGCGGTCACGGTTTCACGGCGGGCCTCGGTTTGCTCCGGCTCCTGCGGTAGGTTACGGGTATATTTTTCGCCTGCCGGGATGCTGCCAAACCATTTTTCGGCAAGTTCTTCTACCTGCGCAGTGGTTACATTGCCCCCAACAACCATAATGGCATTTTGAGGGTTGTAATGTTTTTTGAAGAAAGCTTTAACATCTTCAATCTGCGCGTCCTCGATATGTTTAATGGTTTTGCCGATGGTGGCCCAGCGGTAAGGATGCTTTTTATAAACCAGTGGGCGCAGCTTTAACCAAACATCGCCGTAAGGCTGATTTAAGTAGCGCTGTTTAAACTCTTCAATTACTACGTTGCGCTGCACCTCGAGGCTTTTTTCGCTAAAGGCGAGGCTGAGCATGCGGTCGCTTTCCAGCCAAAAGGCGGTTTCGATATTAGCAGCCGGCAGGGTGATATAGTAGTTGGTGATATCGTTACTGGTAAAGGCGTTGTTTTCGCCCCCTACCCTTTGCAAGGGCTCGTCATAAACGGGGATATTTACTGATCCGCCAAACATCAGGTGTTCGAACAGATGGGCAAAGCCGGTTTGTTCAGGATCTTCGTCGCGCGCGCCAACATCATACAGAATGTTAAGCACGGCCATAGGGGTTGTATTATCTTCATGAACAATAACCCGGAGGCCATTATCCAGTGTAAATCGGTTGAATTTAACCATGTATCTTCTAAATATTATGAATACGGATAGCAAATGTATAACTTTTGCCGACAATGAATGTGCCCTATAAAAATGAACGGGCGTTTTACTATAAGCCAATCTGTTTTTTTTACTTTTAAGCTACCTAAAATGACCGACGACGAGCTTATACAAAAAATAGCGAACACCATTGGCAAGCTTAAGGTGCTTGAACTCGGCCGTATTTTAACCGAGCAGCAGTTCAACCTGCGCGATCTGATCGACATCACCTTTCATCCGGATAAGCCCCTTGCCTTCCGTGCCGCATGGCTACTTGAAAATATGTTTTTGAAGGATGCCGATGTTTTTACTGATAACCTTGACTATTTAATTTTACGCTTCCCGGAGGTTACCAACCCTGGCTGCCAACGGCATTACGCCAAAATACTAATGCATGCCACGGAGGAAAAAGATACATCCCCGGTAAAACAAAAGCTAAACAGCCTTGATCTTGAACCTGTTGTTGAACAGCTTTTTGATTGGATGATAAACCCCAAAGTTAAAATAGCGGTTAAAGTATTTGCAGGTTGGGCTTTGCTCAATTTAAGGCAACGATACCCCTGGATAACAGATGAATTACCCGCTCAGCTACAATTTTTAATGCGTAACGGTACGGCGGCTATACAAACTGCAGGGCGAAAAATGATGAAGGAATTAAGCTCATAAAAGCCAAAAGCCGGCAACAAATATTCCGGCTGTCCCTACCGCGATATTTGTTACCGACTTTTAACTTAGAACTTTATACTCACACCTTCCGGCTTATGCTATGCCGTAGGCCTGTCTTCGCCGTGCAGGTTATGGCTTACCTGGCCGTGGTGCAGCTTGGCAGCCAGGGCAGATGAGCTGTCATCGGCATAGGTACCGTAGGCGTTTACTAAAACCCCTTTCAGCTTATACTTATCTGATGACACGGCGTACACGATAGACATATCCGAAGGGTTGCTGGGACCTTCAAAACGATAAAATTCATCTATTTCAAAGTCGTCAGCAGTCATCTGAATATTTTTATCATTATCGTTTATCGTATCGCCATCAAGGCTTAAATTTTCTGTATATCCCCTTTTCAGGAGGTCGTTAGTGCAATCCACTAAGGTTTCATAATTTTTCATGGTGATGTTTGCTTAAGGTAATTGGATAATCCCACTGATCACCCTCTGATATGTATAACTACAAAAACCGCGGGGTTGTTTTGGCTGGGATCAATAAAAAAGTCCCGCTGTTAAAAAACAGCAGGACTTAAAACTAACTTGTGAAAAAACTCTCTGAAAGAAATTATCTTACTTATTGTGCCTTAGCCAACCAGTACGAAGCATTCAGATGGAAAGCAGAATGTGAGGTAAAGCCCGACGGTGCATCGCCCGACCAGCCATTGAACAAGCCATCACCAGTATCGCCTGTGCCATCATCGGCATCCGAGCTATCACCAATCCACACTACACGGCCTGAGCCATAAGTTGCCAATAAAGCCATAGCATTAGCATTGCCACCATTGGTAGCGCTGTTACGCCAGAATAGACCTTGTACGCTTGAATTATTAGCAGGGGTTAAAGTTGCAGTAGAGCCATCGTAGAAAGCCATTTTTGAAGCCGCACCAGCCGCGCCGTTCAATACTTTCTGCGCGTTGGTATTAGTACCGGTGTACACATTGGTTGATGGGCTTTCGCTGATATCAACATAATTTACGCTGAAACCGAACGGATTGCTGTTGTTGATGCCGTTGTTGGTCATCAAATCATTCCAAACACGTGGCGAATCGTAGCCGTCACCATCGCGATCAGATGGGTTGTAACCATTGGCATCGGTACCTGCTGTGGTAGCTGCGGTATGGTCGGCAATCATGAATAAGCCGCCGCCGTTGGCTACAAAGTTCATTAATGCCGTTTTTTCGGATGCGGTAAATAAACGGTTAGGTTCGCAAACGATGAACACATCATAGTTGCTCAAATCCTGCGCGCCGCCGCCGCCGTAGGTGATTCCTGTACCTACAGGCAGGGTTTCAACCAGTTCGCCTTTTTTTACCAGTTCAACAGCCCAGGCCGATAAGGCACCTTTCCAGTAAGTTTCGGAGGTTGAGCTGGTGATGCCGGTGTATGCAGGGGTCGGGATACGTTGAGCCTTGGTTTCTGTAGTAGTACCGCCGGTGTAGATTGGTACAGCCTCGGTGCCATCGGCATCTATCTGCCAATCGGCACTGCCTGCGTTTTCAAGGTGGCTGGCATCGAAAAGGAATTTTTTACCTGCTATAACAGTGCCGCCGCCTGTACCGCCGCCTGCGTTATCGTCAATGGCAATATCATCAATATTGATACGGTTGCTGCCGCCGCTTAACTTGCGGATCTCCAAACGCACATTACCGGTTTGGGTAATGGTAAAGGTTGAAGTTGCAAGGCTGGCGGTAGTGGTGATAGCCGAGCCCGATTGCGTCCATGATGAACCGCCGTTGGTTGAATAGAACAAGCCCCAGGTACTTGGGGTATCACCATTGTAAGTAGCGCTTTTAATAGATACCGTGCTGATACCGGTGGTAACATCAAACAACATGGTAATTTTACCGGTGTTACGCACGCGGGCGCTCCATGAACCGGCACGTTGATCGGCAGCGAGATTGCCTATCAGGGCATCGTACATGTTCCATGAATTGCCCGACAGGGTTACGTTATCACCACTTGATGAACCTGTTGGCGATACATCATAAGCTGTTTTTGGGCTGGTTCCTCCCACTTCAAAGCCTTGGGTAAGGGATACGGCTAAGGTTTTGATGGTTTTGGTTGTGGCAGTTGGCTCTGTGGTTTTTAAACCGGCAATTTCGCCGTTTTTTTGGCAGCCCGCCATCAATCCTGTTGCGGCCACGGCCAAGATCCATAACCGTGGATTAGTAAATTTTAACATAGTGCTTTTAGGTTTTAATGTATAAGTTAATAATATTAATTTTACGGTAAAAATGTAAAAAAGTTGATACCGGCGCGTTGCTATTTTATTAACTTATTATTAAGAAAAGATGGCTAAACCGATATATCTTGGATGGGGGTGTTTAATCTCTGTTCCAGTTTTAAAGGTGGAACACTTTGCGTGAAGTTAAAAAATGGAACACCTGATAATCAGGATATTGCAAAACCGTTAAAAATTCAAAAAATAAAATTGGAACACTTTACTTCTGATAATCAGTTTTTTATAAAAATAAAAAATAAAAAATGGAACACCCTGTTTTTAAAAGTGGAACACTGACATGAATGTGGCAGTATAGTAAAGGCAACAGATGGTAATGTCCGGCTTCACGGTTGTTGTGGTTGTCGCCAATAACGGCGGGGGCATGACAACATTGTACGTATTTCACCTAACCAACAACGGCCGAGTATTAACAAAAAAAGAGCAGCCCGTGGGCCGCTCTTTTCATTATATATTAGGTTATTATTATAGCTTACTTAGCTGCTTCGGCAGCTTCCTTAGCCGAGTTAAGGAACACAAACTGGTTATCAAACATATCGATTTTAATGGTATGATCTTTATCCACCGTTCCGGCAAGGATCTGTTTCGACAGCTCGTTCAGGATCTTTTTCTGGATCACCCGTTTTAGCGGACGGGCACCAAACTGCGGATCATAACCTAACTGGGCCAGCCAATCCAACGCTTCGTCTGATGCTTCGATGGTTATACCCATTTCGGCCAGGGTTTGCTGTACCTGTTTAAACTGCAGCTTCACAATATCATGAATTTCATCGCGGTTAAGCGGGGTAAACATGATGATCTCGTCTATCCTGTTCAAAAACTCCGGACGAATAGTAACCTTCAACAGGTTAAACAACTCATTTTTGGTTTTGGCCACCAGTTCATCCCTGTTCTCGTCTTCCAGGTTCTGGAAGTTTTCCTGGATAATGTTTGAGCCGATATTGGAGGTCATGATGATGATGGTATTTTTAAAGTTCACCACCCGGCCTTTATTATCGGTTAAACGGCCATCATCCAAAACCTGCAACAGGATGTTAAACACATCCGGATGGGCTTTCTCAATTTCATCCAGTAGTACCACGCTGTAAGGCTTCCTTCTCACTGCCTCGGTTAACTGCCCGCCTTCATCATACCCCACATAACCCGGAGGCGCCCCTATCAGCCTTGACACAGCATGGCGTTCCTGGTATTCACTCATGTCTATCCGCACCAACGCGCCTTCATCGTTAAACAGGTACTCGGCCAAAGCCTTTGCCAGTTCGGTTTTACCTACACCGGTAGTACCTAAAAATATAAACGAACCTATTGGCCTGCGTTTATCCTGCAAGCCCGCGCGGCTGCGGCGGATAGCATCACTTATCGCTTCAATAGCTTCTTCCTGGCCAGCTACACGCTTGTGCAGTTCGGCCTCGAGGTTAAGCAGTTTTTCGCGTTCACTTTGTATCATTTTGCTCACCGGGATGCCTGTCCAGCGGCTTACCACACCCGCAATATCGTCGGCGGTAACTTCCTCTTTCAGCATGCGGCTGTCACTCTGGTTTTCCAACAGGGCGGCTTTCAGTTTTTCAACCTCGGCCTGGGTTTGTACTATGGTACCGTAACGCAATTCGGCTACTTTGCCGTAATCGCCTGCACGTTCGGCCTGTTCGGCTTCCAGTTTATAATTTTCTATCAGCTCAACTTTGGCGTTAATGCCGTCAACCAAGTCTTTTTCGCCCTGCCATTTGGCACGTAACGAATCGCGCTGCTGCGACAGGTTGGCAATTTCTTCGCTCAGTTCGGCAACCTTTCGGTCGTCTTTTTCACGTTTAATGGCCTCGCGCTCAATTTCCAGCTGCATAATGCGGCGCTCGAGCTCATCAACCACCTCGGGTACCGAATCCATTTCCAAACGGAGCTTTGAGGCTGCTTCGTCCATCAGGTCGATAGCTTTATCGGGTAAAAACCTGTCGGATATGTAACGCTGCGACATTTCTACCGAGGCTATGATAGCCTCATCTTTAATCCTCACCTTGTGGTGGGTTTCATAACGTTCTTTCAAACCACGAAGGATAGAAATAGCATCGGCAGCATCAGGCTCCTCAACCATTACTTTTTGGAAACGGCGTTCGAGCGCTTTATCTTTTTCTAAATATTTTTGATACTCGTTAAGGGTGGTAGCACCTATCGAGCGTAACTCGCCACGGGCCAAAGCTGGTTTCAGGATATTGGCGGCATCCATAGCGCCCTCGCCCCCACCGGCACCTACCAGCGTGTGGATCTCATCAATAAATAAGATGATCTCACCATCGCTTTGTGTAACTTCTTTTACAACAGCTTTCAAACGCTCTTCAAACTCGCCTTTGTATTTGGCACCGGCAATCAAAGCGCCCATATCCAACGAGTAAACCACTTTGGTTTTCAGGCTTTCGGGCACATCGC
The DNA here is from genome assembly GCF_003576455.2 of Mucilaginibacter celer. Lineage (NCBI taxonomy): Bacteria > Pseudomonadati > Bacteroidota > Sphingobacteriia > Sphingobacteriales > Sphingobacteriaceae > Mucilaginibacter > Mucilaginibacter celer. The sequence goes on along the minus strand of NZ_CP032869.1, from coordinate 1,667,104 downwards.
CTTTGATGATCCTGAAAGCGATACCCTCGGCAATGGCAGTTTTACCAACACCGGGCTCACCAACCAAAATAGGGTTGTTTTTAGTACGGCGAGATAGTATCTGGATAACACGGCGAATCTCATCATCACGGCCGATAACCGGATCCAGCTTGCCTGAGCCTGCATATTCATTCAGGTTACGGGCATATTTATTCAGGGCGTTATATGTCGCCTCGGCGTTTTGGTCGGTTACTTTATTATCACCACGTAAAGCGATGATGGCTTTCTTCAGATCTTTTTCGTTAACGCCCGCGTCTTTAAGCATCGTGCTTACCGGGCCGCCAGCCGCCAGGATACCCAACAACATATGCTCTACCGAAACAAATTCATCCTTAAATTCTTTAAGGTAGCCGGTAGCTTTTTGCAGGGCCGAGTTTGCTTCGGACGACAGGTAAACATTACTCCCGCTCACTTTAGGGAACGATGCTATCTGCGCATCAAGCGTATCGTTTAACCGGTTAAGGTTAACGTTTAATTTTTTTAATAAGTAGCTAATTACGTTTTCATCAACCAGCAGCAATCCTTTGAGCAGATGTGCGGTCTCGATGGCCTGCTGTTGGTTACCAACAGCAATTTCAGAGGCTTTTTGAACCGCCTCCTGGGCTTTTATGGTAAAGTTGTTAAAATTCATAGTACTCAGTGTTAGTCAAATTATCGGCCAGAGCAGTCATTGTGAAAAATTGTCATTTAAAACTAAACCGAAATGACACTTTGCCATGGTTATTAGCAATTTACGGCCTGTTAAACAGAACAAGCGGCCCGGCAAATTGTCGTTTTGCCATGCAAAAATACCCCCTTAGGTTGTATTTAGCGTCATGGGCTTATCAATTTCAATTTGTCACAACCCTGTTACACAGTTTGAAAATATTTTCATAATTTTGTTTTAATCCAGATTAATATCATTGAACGCCCGTTTCTTTTTCAACAGCCTTCCGGTAAAGTACAGAGCCCAATACCGGGATTATTATACTTACCAAAACCTTATTGCGGTAAGGGCGGCGAGTATGATATTCCTTGTGCTTAATGTTGTTATCCGGGTGCTTTACCTTGCTTTTCCGGTAAGCCTCACAAAAGCGCAAAATTTTCCGGAATTTAACTTCAGCAACTGGGTATTCATCATCATAACCCCGGTATTCCTGATAGCGAGCAACCTTTTTATTGTTGACTATAAAAAGCAAAAAAAAGGCACTACGGGCATGGCGTTGCTGGTATTTTTGTTTGCGCTGTACATCATCGTGTGCGGCATGTACTCGAGTTTTATAGCCACTTCCGATCCGAGCAATGCACTAACGCTGTACCTGATAGCACTTTGCCTTATCAGCGTAATATTTGTTTTTGAATATTACGAAACCGTTCTATTACTTGTTGCAATAGAAGTATTTTTCACTTCGCTGCTTTTTTACAGCCAGACACCGGCTACCGATATGCTGTATAACCAACTGATCTCGGCTATATTGCTTTCGGCTTTTTATTTTACGTCGAGGTATTTTTTCACCTATAAAGCCAATTACTATTTACAGGTGATCGAGATTCGCGAAAAAAACACGGAGATTGAGAAGGCCGGCGAATTTAAAAACCAGGTATTGGGCATGGTAGCCCATGATCTGCGCAACCCGATAGCCGCTGTTGAATCGATAGCGATGATGATGGAACTTGACGAGGTAGACGAGGAAACGCAGGACAACATCAACATGATGAAGGCATCGTGTGCCAAAGCCCGAAGCATTATTGATGATTTGCTGGAGGCCGCCCGCGATGAAAATATAGCCGTTTTTGAAACCCGCAACACCGAGCTTAACCAGATGCTTACCGGCATTGTAGCCGATTGGCGCTTACAGCAAAGCAATAAGGTTAACGTGGTATTCAGCAGTTCGGCCAACCCTGTTTTCGCGCAAATCAATCACGAAAAATTTCACAGGGTTATTGATAACCTCATCAGCAACGCGGTAAAATTTTCAAAAGACCGCGACCGCGTGGATGTACGCCTGTCGCAGCAAAGTGACGGCCTCACTATCGAAGTTCAGGATTACGGCCTGGGCATCCCGGCCAATATCCTTCCCGAAATTTTCAACCGTTTTTCAAAAGCAGGCCGTACGGGTTTACGAGGCGAAAAATCAACCGGTTTGGGTTTGAGTATCGTAAGGCAGATTATTGAAAAGCATAAAGGCAGCATTACGGTAACCAGTACCGAGGGTTTAGGATCGACGTTTACTATTAAATTGCCTGCTACAGGGGCTATGGTTTTGGGTGACCTGTTGAAGCCCGCCGAAAATTCCAGGCAGGCGGTGTGATGGTTCACGCAAAGACGCGAGGGCGCAAAGTTTTCGTAGCTACTTTATTTAGACTACTCTTTGCGACTTAGCGTCTTTGCGAGCTTAAAAACTTGCGGCTTAATCACTCCGCGCTCTTATAAAACCGTCCATCAAAATTCACCAAAAACAATTCGGTAGTAGCTCTTGTAAGCGCGGTATAAAACCATCGTAAAAAATCCATATTGATCATTTCATCCGTAAGATACCCCTGGTCAACAAATACGGCATCCCATTGGCCGCCCTGTGCTTTGTGGCAGGTTATGGCGTAGGCAAATTTAATTTGCAGGGCGTTGTAGTAAGGATTAAGCTTCAGTTCGTTATGCATCATGCGTTTGTTGGGCAGGTGCTCGTAATCCTTCATCACCTCGGTATAAAAACGCTTCTGATCGTCCTGGCTCAGTGCCGGCGAATCGGCATAAATAGTATCAAGCAGTACTTTACAATCCAACGTTGGGTCTTCGGCGTAGTCAATAAATTCCAATTGCACATCGGCAAACCTGAAACCATACATATCTTCGGTGCGGCGCACTTTTACTATGCGGGCAATATCTCCGTTGGCAATAAAGGCGGTGCTGGCTTCCTCTTTATCCTGTAGCCAGAAGTAGTTGTTTTTTACAATCATCACCTGGTCGCCGCCGGTAAGTTCTTCTTCGCGGTACAGGATGCGGTTCCGGATTTGCCCGTTGTACTGGTTGGCGTTTTTGTTCGACCGGCAAATCACCAACGTACGATCATGCCCATATTTACGGTATGCATATTCCAGGCCCTCGGGCAGGCGCTCACCGGTCATGCGGTATACATCTTTATAGCCTTTGGTTATTATTTGCGGCACATCAATCTCTTCGGTACGAATCAGATCGCGGATATTGGTAGCATTATACAAAATTCCCGAATCTTTTTGCTGGCGCAACACCTCTGTAAGCTCGTAGTTAAATACAGTAAGCCCAAATTTTTCGCTCATCAGTTTTTCATCAAGCGCCGGGCTATCCTCTGCCCCTACCGGCGGTAACTGGGCTGTATCGCCAACCAGCACCAGTTTGCAGTTTTTATCGTTATAAACGTACCTCAGCAAATCAAACAATAAGGATACCTGGTTGTGAGTATTGGCTTCGTCCGAGATCATGGAGGCTTCATCAACAATAAAAAGAGTATCGCTCGCGAGGTTATCGGCCAGGGCAAAACCCTGATCCATAGTTAACGCCGATTTTTTGCGGTAGATGCGCTTATGGATAGTAAAAGCCTTGCGGCCCGAATAATTGGTGATCACCTTAGCGGCCCGGCCCGTGGGTGCCAGTAAAACTGCTTTATAGTTATACTGGCGCAGGGCTTTCACCAACGCGCCAACTATGGTTGTTTTACCGGTACCGGCGTAACCCTTCATTATAAAACACTCGTCGCCCTCATTGCTTTGCAAAAACAAGTGCAGATGGTTAAATAACTCCTGCTGCTGCGCCGTTGGCTGATGCGGGAAGGCTTTGCGGATATGATCGGGATTTGACACCTTGCAAAAATGATGATAAGTAATTTAATTGAGTAAGATTAGTTTTACATTTGAGCCATGGAATTTGACAATAACGACGAACAAAAATACAGCGACGACGATTACGTAGATATTTACTCAAGGAGGGCCATATTCTGGTTTTCGACCATTTTCAACGTTATATTTGGAGGAGTGTTGCTTAGTATTAATTTGCGTTTGGCCGGTTTTAAACGGGCCGCTTCACAAATATTGTTCTTTTCGGTTTTTTATGAATTTGCGGCCTCGTTTGCTGTACGGGCTTTAAATATAAAAATAGATCCTGCCGCAATAAAAGCAGCCCAATCCGGCGCTATTTTAACACCTGAGCAAATACAAGGCCCCTTAACGCTTTTAGGCGTTGTACTTGTATTACATGCCACCGGCGGCCTTATCCTCAGTCGGTACTTTTTTAAAAAGTATTTCCCGGATGATGACTATTATGCCAAACCTGTTTTAAGTGCGATATTCTTCGCGATTATGATTACCCTGGTATTAAATTTTTTAATAGGCGGAATATAACAGCAATACAAAGTTTGGGATCCCCCCTATTTGCTATCAGCCAAAAAATGTTACTTTTGTTAAAACCGGTATGAGCGAACACAATTACACTTACCACGACGATAGCTTTAGTTTGGATAAAACTGAAAGTTATACTTTATTGATACAGGTTGAGGCCAATACATTTTCGTATGCTATAAGCAACAACGGACACCTGATTGCCTGGGCTGAAAACCACCCGCTTGATGAGTTGAGCGATCCGCAGGAACTGCTTGATCTGCTATCGGCCCGTTATCACCATGTTATTATCGGTTTGCCTGCCCAAAACTTTACACTGGTACCTACCGATTTGGCAACTGCCGAACGCCTGCCCAACATAGCGCGCTTCTTAGATGTTAAAGCCGATAACCGGGTGCTGGCCCAGGTACTTGATGAAGAAAACATAATTGTTTACAAAACCCCGGCTACTGCCGTAAATGCTGCCGAAGATTTTGGCTTACGGAATACTGTTTTTACCTCAAAAGGCTGGTTAACTGCCATAGCACAAAATAATCCGGGCAATAATAATCTATATCTTAACGTAGAGAATAATAAGGTGGAGATCTGTCATTTTGCCTTGGGTAAACTTCGTTTTTACAACGCCTTTGATTTTACAGGCGATGATGAGCTGGTTTATTTTGCTGTACTGGTTGCCGGAGAGCTTAACCTCGATGCCAGATACACCAGCCTGTACATAAGCGGCGATATTGACGAAAACGATAGCAAACTCACCCGCCTTGCCGAGTTTTTCAGAAAAGCCGAGGTTAATACCTTACAGGTGCTTCAATTACCCAAAGAGATAGTGCCGCACAGGGTGCTATCAATAGCTGCCCTTTCATTATGCGCATCATCGGAGGTAGCTTAAAAGGTTTACGACTTAACCCGCCCAAAAACTTACCTGTACGCCCCACTACCGATCTTGCTAAGGAGGCATTATTCAATATCCTGCTTAATCAGATTGAATTTGAGAGCATCCGGGTGCTTGACTTGTTTAGCGGCACGGGCAATATTTCGCTCGAGTTTGCATCGCGGGGTGCAGAACAGGTTATTTCTGTGGATAGAAGCATCCATTGTGTTAACTACCTGAAGGATACATCGCGCCAGCATCATTTAACTCAGATAAAAACCTACCGCGAGGATGTATTTAAATACCTGAATATCGAAACTGAACAATACGACCTGATTTTTGCCGATCCGCCTTACGATCTGAATCGTATTCCTGATCTACCCAAAGTTGTTTTTGAAAAAAATCTGCTTAAGCCCGATGGACTGCTCATAGTTGAGCATCAATCTATGCAAAACTTAAGCAACCACCCTGCGTTTGTGGAACAGCGAAAATACGGACATTCGTCGTTTTCGTTTTTTAGGCCTAACTTCCAGTAGTTAATACAAGCACCCCATTTTCTATAAACTCCAGGGTTTTATCATCATCAGCATTGGTGATGATAGCACTGATGCTGTTAAGGCTCGCGAAATTCAGATAGGTCTCCCGCCCTATTTTACTATCATCACAAAGAATATAAGTATAGCCGCTATTTGCCGCAAAAGCTGTGGTAATAGAAGCTTCGTTTTCGCTGTTGGCAAACAAGCCGGCGGCAGAAATTCCGTCAACACCTAAAAAAGCTTTGTTTGTGCGATATTTATTAATATGTTCAATGGCGGTGGTGCCATGTACTGCCTGTCGTTCTTTATCCAGTTCGCCTCCTATAATATTAACGCTCACGGCGCTATCCTGCAGTTCGTATACTACGGGCAGCGAATTGGTGATCACTTTGATCTTTTTATTTTTAATAAATTGGCAAAGCCTGAAAACCGTGCTGCCGCAATCCATAAATACAATATCGCCATCATTAATCTGCGCTGCCGCGCGGCGGCAAATGGCATCTTTAACAGCAGCATTCTGTGCGCTTTTGTTTACAAAATCATGCGGCTTCCCGAGCGGGTTTACCTTTACAGCCCCGCCGTGGGTGCGATAAAGTAAGCCATCGGCAGCCAGTTGATTTAAATCGCGACGGGCAGTTATCTCCGAAATTTGAAGCAGTGCAGCAATATTTTTAATATCAACTTCGCCATCGGCCTCAAGCTGCACCATTATTTTTTGTTTTCTTTTTTGAAAGTTCATTTGAATAAACTTAATTTGTTCAAAAATAATCAATATTGATCAAAAAAAATCAAAAATGAAAAATATTACGATCCTTAAAACCGAAATTCTTGCAAACTTCAGATATATCCTCCGCAAAATAACCTACGAAGCCACCCGGAGCGATGGCACCACATCCGTACAGGAACGTGAAGCTTACGACCGTGGTAACGGCGCAACCGTGCTGCTTTACAATAAAGCACAGCAAACCGTAGTGCTGATAAAACAATTCAGGCTCCCCACCCTGCTTAACGGCAACCCCAGCGGCATGCTGATAGAAAGCTGTGCCGGCTTACTGGATAAAGACAACCCGGAAGAATGCATTAAACGCGAGATTGAAGAAGAAACCGGTTATAAAATAGATGAAGTAAAAAAAGTAATGGAAGTATATATGTCGCCCGGATCGGTTACCGAGATCTTATACTTTTTTGTAGCCGAATACCATAAAGACCTTAAACTTTATGACGGCGGCGGCCTGGAAGAGGAAAATGAGGATATAGAAGTATTAGAATTACCGTTTAAAGATGCGTTGGAAATGGTTAAGACAGGTGAGATTAAAGATGCCAAAACCATTATGCTGTTGCAGTATGCTGAGATTAATAGGTTGATTGGGTGAGTTGTTGATTGTCTGAACCGGAATTTGGGGGAATTAAGGAATTAACAGAATGCTTAGGTAAATTCGATAAATTCTCAAAATTCCCCCAAATTCAAGTTCAGACAAATCGGTGTAATCAATCCATAATCGGCGTAATCCCAAAAAACAAAAAACAACCATTCACCCAATCAACTTAATCAACCATTCACTACTTTTACCCCCATGAAAACAGCGCTTTTCCCGGGGTCGTTTGATCCTATTACCAAGGCACACGTTGATATTGTAAAACGCTCGGTTGAGTTGTTTGATAAGTTTTATATAGGCATTGGTGTAAACAGCAGCAAAAAAGGACTGTTAACCATCGAACAGCGCGAGCAGATGATCAGGGCCGTTTTTGCACATGATGAGCGCATCCATGTAATAGCCTACGAAGGATTAACGGTAGATTTTTGTAAAAGCATAGGCGCGGCCTACATGATCAGGGGTATTCGTACAGTATCTGATTTTGAATACGAAAAAGCCATCGCCCAGATGAACCACTCGCTGGCACCCGATATCGAAAGCATTTTTATTGTGAGCAAACCGGGCTATTCGTCCATCAGTTCAACTATTGTGCGCGAAATTATTCGCTACAGCGGCGATGTAAGCCAGTTTATTCCGAAAGAGGCATTACCTTATTTGTAACCAGCTTTTCTTTGTGCAGCACATCCATTATGGATGGAAAGGTATTATCGATGATGGGTTCGATGTGTTCCTTTTCAAACCAGCGCACGTCGGTTATGCCCTCTTCCTTTTGGGGCTTTAGTTTATCTTTGGCTTTGCTTTTCATGGCATACCAGTGCGTTTTTTTCAGCACCACTTCGCCGCGGTTAACATACACGTGGTAGGTTTTGCAAATTTTTTCGTTAAGCTCGCTTACTTTGATACCGCATTCTTCTTCAACCTCACGTACTGCTGCTTCCTTTACACCTTCTTCTTTTTCTATTTTGCCTTTAGGCAGGTCCCACTTATCGTTGCGGTAAATGAACAAATATTGGCCCTTGGTGTTCTTAACCAGGCCCCCGGCGGCTTCAATTAGTGTAATGCTTTTTTTAACTGCCTTAAAATATACCTTTGCATTGGCTGTTTTTATATAGAAAAGCTTATTCGGGTTAGCGAGGATCCATGTGTATATAATTTTAAGGTCAAAGGTCTCTGCATCAAGCTTTTCAAAATTATCTGCGTGTTTTGGTTCAGATTCTGTGATGAGGATAACCTTTTCGTTAATATAAATTCTGTATTTTTGAGCCATGTTTACTAATAATGAGATCGAACAACAAGTAGCCGAATTCCTGCTGCAAATTAAAGCAATTAAATTACAACCCAATAATCCTTTTACATGGGCATCGGGCTGGAAATCTCCAATTTACTGCGATAACCGCGTTACACTTTCTCATCCAACCATCCGTACCTATATCAGGCAGCAATTGGTTGCCGCCATACAGGATAAATTTGGCGCGGTTGGCTGCATTGCGGGCGTTGCAACTGCCGGCATTCCGCAAGGGGCGTTAGTAGCACAGGAATTGGGTTTACCGTTCATTTATGTACGCTCAAAACCAAAAGAACACGGTACAGGCAGCATGATTGAAGGCGACGCGGAAACCACATCGGGCAAACGTGTTGTTGTGATCGAGGATCTGCTATCTACCGGTAAAAGCAGCCTGCAAGCCGTTGAGGCCTTACGTGCAGCCGGTTATGATGTTGCAGGCCTTGCCGCCATCTTCACCTACGGCTTTGATGTTGCCGACGAAAACTTTAAACAGGCCAACTGCCCTTTTGTAACGTTATCAAACTACAACGCACTTATTAAATACGCTGTTGAAAATCAATTTATCAGCGAAAAAGATGTCGACCTGCTTAAACAATGGCGTGAAAACCCATCTGTTTGGGGTGACCGTTGATTTTTTTGATTACGTTGATTTCGCTGATTTTTCCTATCAATTCTGAAAGGCGGTCTCAAATCTCATATCTAACATCTCAAATCTACCTACATGAATACGTTCACCAGCAAAGTAAGCATCAATAAACCATTAAACGTAGTTTATGATTTTTTGACCGATTTTAATAATCACCAGAAACTGATGCCCGATAATATACAGGAATGGACTTCAACTACGGATGAAGCCCGTTTCAGCATCCAGAATATGGCTAAGCTTGCTTTAAAGATCAGTGAACGTATCCCCGGCCAGCTAATCACCATTATCCCTGCCGAAAAACCTCCGTTTGACCTGGAACTAAAATGGTCGTTATCTTTCGACAACGACCATACTGATGTTTTATTTACAATCGGCGCAGAACTGAGCATGATGATGAAAATGCTGGCATCAGGCCCCCTGCAAAAATTAGCCGATCACGAAACACAAAGCCTGCTTAACCTTTTAAGCTAACAATGAGTTTCTGCCGTAAAGTATACTTAATATACTTTGCGTTTGTGTGTATTGTTGATGGCGATTACCACATTGATGATAATTAAGCCGATGATTAATGCTCCCATGACCATTGTTAATTTTTATTAAATAATGCGTTATACTAAATGTTAGTCAAAGGTTGTACCACTATGCTATAATTGGCTGATATGATGTTTTAACGAAGGTTTTGCACTTTTAGTTTACATTAAATTATCATTTTTGTGTAATTGTATGCCCATAAGTAATATTTGTGGGGAAAACTATTGCTCCCCGAAAATCCACATCCCATAATATCGCCACGAGATATCGTTAAAATGAAGATTTTAGCGTATTTTTGCGCCAAATTATAGGTGCAGCATGATCACGGTATCCAATCTTTCTTTACGTTACGGTAAGCGAACTTTGTTTGAAGACGTTAACCTGAAATTTACACAAGGCAATTGCTATGGCATTATAGGTGCCAACGGCGCGGGTAAATCAACCTTCATGAAAATTCTTTCGGGAGATATTGATCCTACCAGCGGCTCGGTAAGCTTTACCCCCGGCGAGCGCATGGCGGTATTAAGCCAGAATCACTATGCTTTCGACGAATTTTCGGTTTTAGAAACTGTAATGATGGGCCATAAGGAAATGTATGCCATCATGAAAGAAAAAGATGCCATTTACCTTAAAGAAGATTTTAGCGATGCCGATGGCGAACGTGCCGGCGAACTGGAAAACCTTTTTGCCGAAATGGACGGCTGGAATGCCGAAAGCAATGCCGCTACCCTGCTCAGCAATTTGGGTATAAAAGAAGAGTTTCATTACCAACTGGTAAAGGACCTGGATAATACCCAAAAAGTACGTGTGTTATTAGCGCAGGCCTTATTTGGTAAACCCGACATTTTGCTACTGGATGAGCCTACCAACGATTTGGACATTCATACCATCAGCTGGCTTGAAGATTTCCTGGCATCGTACGAAGCCATTGTACTGGTGGTATCGCACGACAGGCACTTTTTGGATACCGTATGTACCCACGTAGTAGATATTGATTTTGGTAAGATGACCATCTACACCGGTAACTATACCTTCTGGTACGAATCAAGCCAGTTAGCTCTTAAACAACGCGCCGAGCAGAATAAGAAAGCCGAAGATAAGGTTAAGGAGTTACAGGAATTTATCCGCAGGTTTAGCGCCAACGCCTCTAAATCGAAACAGGCTACCAGTCGTAAAAAAGCTTTGGATAAGATCAATCTTGACGAGATCCAGCCTTCAAACCGTAAATATCCGGGAATTATTTTCAACAACCTGGGCCGTGAAGCCGGCGACCAGATCCTTACCGTTGAAAACCTGGGCAAAAAACTTAACGGCGAGGTACTATTCGACAATATCACCTTTACCGTAAATAAAGGCGATAAAATTTCTATCCTATCGCAAAACAGTTTAGCTACTACTGCCTTTTACAATATTTTAACCGGCCGCGATAAAGATTTTACCGGCACCTTTAAATGGGGTGTAACCATTAACGCTGCCGATATCCCGAATGATAGCAGCGAATACTTTGAAGGTAAAAATGAAAACCTGATTGATTGGTTGCGCGAATACTCGCCGGGCGAAAAAGATGACCAGTTTATCCGTGGGTTTTTAGGCCGGATGCTGTTCTCGGGCGAGGAAGTTATGAAAAAGTGCAGCGTACTATCAGGTGGCGAAAAAATGCGCTGTATGTTTAGCCGTATGATGCTGCAGCAAGCCAACCTGCTGATGTTTGACGAGCCAACCAACCACCTCGACCTCGAATCGATCACCGCGCTTAACAATGGCATGAAAGATTTCCGTGGAACCATCCTGTTCACCTCGCGGGATCATGAATTGGTTGAAACCGTGGCCAACCGCATAGTAGAACTTACACCGGGTGGCTATATCGACAAACTGATGAGTTACGACGAGTATATCAACAGTGCCGTAGTACAGAAACAGCAAGAAGAGCTTTACGCCACTGCATAAAGCATTTGATAATAAAAAGAGGCCCGATTATTTCATGATAATCGGGTTTTTTATTTTTTAAAAAACCGGTTATGCCAAACCGAAAGCCTGGTTTTCAAGCTGGTTAATGGTCGATTCGTCGCTGAAAAGGTAAAAATGATCTTTGGTGTATGAGTACTGAACATTTAAACCATGCTGAGAAATAAAATCTTTTACAAATTTCTCGTACTGTGCCTTGTTTACTTTAAGTAATTTTCTTTTTTTCATAGGGTTAGGTGTTAATATCTGCAAGATAAACACATTTTATTAAGAAAACAACAACCACACATACAAATTGTTGCAAAAATGTTAATTTTCATTTTTTACCGTAGAACTACGTTGTTTTTATGGGTGAAAACACCTATTAATTAATCGTCAATAAATTGACTTTTAGCTAACAAACTCTGCTATTAGGATAGTGGATTTAGATATTTAAAACAAAATAAATTTGCATATTTGCTGCCCGGTATTTACCCGTACCGACTCCGTAGCTCAGCTGGTAGAGCAAATGACTCTTAATCATTGGGTCGAGAGTTCGAATCTCTCCGGGGTCACTATTTTAGGCAAGTTGTCAATATTATTGGCAACTTTTTTTATGGCCCAACATTACTATATTACCCAACAACGCCAGCCCTAATATCATTTCAACAGCAACCCTTAGGCAAAATAATATTTGAATCCTCACTCCGTCCGCAAACTCTTCGCCGGTTTACTTACGGCCGCTTTAATCGCCTGAAAACATACGGTAAGTAACGCCACAAAAATGATTGCTATACAACCTATGCCAAAAAACCACCATTCAATAGTTATCCTGTATGCGTAGGCCTGCAACCATTTGTTCATTAACCACCATGTAATTGGAGTTGAAATAAATAAAGCTACTACAACAAGCCTCAAAAAATCTTTCGAAATAAGGCCGATGATAGTTGAAACCGATGCCCCCATCACTTTGCGGATCCCGATCTCTTTGGTGCGATTGGCAACAGCAAGCGCCGAAAGCCCCAACAGACCCAGGCATCCCAGGAAGATGGCGATTCCGCCAACCCAGCTAATAATGTTTCCCAACCTGGTTTCTGCTTTATAAAAGCGGTTTATATCTTCGTCGAGAAAATTATATTCTAAGGGGTAATCGGGCGCAATTTTCTTCCATGCGGAATTGATTGCAGTTAATGCTTTTGACGGATTACCCGGCTGCAGGCGCACATAAAAAAAACCGGGACTTTCTCCACTTCTGGCAAACTGATGAAACAACGCGGGCGCTACACGATCTGTAAGGGGCTCATAGTTAAAATCACGAACCACGCCTATCACCGTAGGGCTTTTAAAGCCAGCCTTACCATAGCCTTCCAATTGGCGGCCAATACAGTTTTCGGACTTCCATCCTAATTCCCTCATCATGGATTCATTGATGATCACAGCGTTTATGGTATCTGAAGCAATTGTAGGGTTAAAATTTCGTCCTGCAAGCAACTGCATTCCCAAGGTAGGTATGTAGTCGGGATCAATATGAAATTGTTTTGTATTGATAGGCTTACCCTGGTAATTAAAATCTGTAAAACCAGTTCCTTCATGTTCTCCCAAACCATTGTCGGCACTGGTTAAATCTGAAACACCGGGGTGCCCGGAAACTTCCTGTTTCAAAAGCGGGATTAAGTGTTTTGTATCCGGAATGCCAAAGGTTTGTACAACAAGTACATTCTCTTTATTAAAACCAGGGTTTCTTGATTCCATATAGTGCAATTGCCGCATAATGATTATTGCAGAAACAATAAGCACAGCCGAAAGTACAAACTGAAAAGTGACCAACCCTTTTGTAAAAAAATTGGCGCCGCCTAACTTAATTTTTGACTTCAGCACATCCACGGCATTAAAGCCCGACAATACTAAAGCGGGATAGCATCCGGAGAGTAGGGCAACAATGAGTAATAAGCCGGCAACAAGGCCGGTTAACTGTGGAAATTGCGTAAAAGAGAAACTCAGCTCCCTGCCCGCCAATTGATTGAAGTAAGGTAAAAGCAGGTATGCAAGTACCAGGCCTATCAGCGTTGAAAAAAAAGCGAGCATTAATGATTCTGTCAAAAACTGAACTACTAACGCTTTTTTAGTACCGCCAATAACCTTTCTGACACCAATTTCTTTTGCCCTGCTTGCTGAACGCCCAATGGAAAGCGTGGTAAAATTAATACAGGCGATTAATAAAACGCCGGCAGCAGCAATTAATAATATCCAGATTGACTTTGGATCGACAGGGGGAATCTTAATGCCTGCCAGTGCGGGGCTGGTATGCACATCCCCAATCGGCACCAGGTTGTACCCTCCAGATCCTGCCCCTGGAAAATGCCTGTGCCAGAAATTGGTTAACAACTTATTGTTATTTGCTAAAGTATTCCCGGGCTTTAACTGCACAATGGTCACAAATATATTCATCCACCAGTCCTGAGCCCCCATCTTTCCCGACTTAGTTTTAGCAAAACAATCAAAGTTGATAAGCATGCTGTATTGGAAGGAAGAATTGGATGGTGGGTTTTCGGCAATTGCTGTAACTGTAAAAGTTTCAAACACATCGCCAATCTTTACCTGGAATGCCTGGCCCATTGCATTCGTTTTACCAAATAATCTATTAGCGGTTTCTTCGGTTAAAACTATGCTGTGCAAACCGCTTATAGCCGCTTTGGCATTCCCGTATTTAAATTTAAACGAAAAAACATTGAAGAAAGATGAGTCGGCGTAGGCTATATTCTCCCGCCTCGCCTCATTTTTTACTTTTATAAACGTTTCGTAAGGCTGAATATAACGAACATAGTTCTCCACTCCCGGCAACTCCTGTTTCATGGCAGGGCCCAGCGGCATCGGGGTGTAAATCGTTCCTGCAAGCGCCTTTATATTTTCCGTCCCGTTTTTATCTAAAACAAGGTAGGTGTTAGCAGCATTTTTGTGAAAACCATCAAAACTAAATTCATTGATAGCATAAAGCATGAATAGGCTAAAACAGGCTATTCCAACAGACAAGCCAAATATGTTAATGAACGATAATGTTTTTTGTTTGGCCAGCGTGCGAAGGGCTATTTTTAAATAGTTTTTAAACATATAATTGCGGTTTAGTATTACAGGAGCCCAATTTGGCGGGCTTCCTGAACGCAATATTACCGGCTGCAAGTGTGATGGAATGGCCAATTTATCATTTGGCAACTCTTTTTTCAGGCCGTTCTTGTATTCCGCCGGCGTTTTGCCGGTAATCTCTTTAAAAACGCGGTTAAAAGTTCTCTGGGAATTAAACCCCGACTCATAGGCTATTCCCAGTAACGTAAGATGGGCGTATGCCGGGTCGCGCATCTTCCGGGCAGTTTCACGAACCCTGAACTCATTAATAAAGTCGCTGAAATTCTTTCCCATTCCCACATTAATAATCCGCGATAAATCGTGCGGATGGATATTCAACTTTACTGCCAGGGTGGCCAACGTCAATTCGGGATCCTCGTAAAAACGGTTTGAGGCTACAGCTTCCTTTAATCTGCGGCTTTTTTCTTTTGCAATATATCTATCAGTCAGCGGCGGGGTCACTTCTGCGACGCTAACTAATTTCAGCACTACTTCACCGGCCATCCCGATAAGTACAAATGCAACGATAAAACTTAAAGCATCATTAAACAGCCATAACACGCAAAGAAAACCGAGCAGATAAATGGCCTTTCCCAACCGGCGGAAGGCAAATCGCGGCCTATCCATCAGCACTGGCTGCAAGCTGTTATAAAAATGCCGAATCAACCGGTGCGACAGGTATAAATAAATAATAACAGACATTGGCACCAGCCAACCCGGCATCCAATATGCAAGCAGCAAGGGGCAAAAATGAAGGAGATCATTCCGGTGAAACTTCAGGTTTGGAGATGTCAGCTGCCGTACATAAAAATACAGCAACGGTCCCATCGCCGGTAAAAAAAACGGCGAAAGCCCGCCGGTCTTCATCACAATTACAGTTAAAGCGGCACTTAAAAACAGATTGTATTTTTGGCCTTGCCTTTTTGCAAAAGCTAAAAGCAATGCAAGCGTCAATCCCGAAAATAGGGTTGCCATGGCAACCACATATAAAAAGTTAGTACGAAATATATCAGGATTCAAATTATTTGATAAGCTTAGAGGCTTTTCCAAATTTACAATATTGATCCA
Organism: Mucilaginibacter celer; assembly: GCF_003576455.2. NCBI lineage: Bacteria > Pseudomonadati > Bacteroidota > Sphingobacteriia > Sphingobacteriales > Sphingobacteriaceae > Mucilaginibacter > Mucilaginibacter celer. Next base: position 1,651,344 of record NZ_CP032869.1, on the reverse strand, counting down.
TACAAATCATGGTACCATAATATGTTTCCTGTACATAAACATATAGGCAAAAGCAGTTTTTCACCACCGAAAAATTGCAAATAACGAGTTTGGTTTAACTTATTAGACCGACCAATGCACCATATCATAAGGATAATGCGGATGATTGGCGTAACCGCTATCATCAAGGCCTAAAATTTTGGTTACCGCACCCGCTTCCCAGCACCAGTAACCTTTATATGAACTCTCTTTTTTATGGTTTTCGTACCAGGAGTCATCTTTATGCAACCTGTACCATTTATCAAGGTATATTTTCATTTCGCGTTCGGCATCAGCTTTGGGCATTTTAGTCAAATCGTAAATATCCCTGTAAGCTTCGCTGATCAATGTATCGGGTTGCGGGCCGCTTCCGGGTATTTTTGTGTTGATGATGTACCACAGCAGGGCATCGGGCGTCCAGGTAGGGTAGCTTGAACCGTTATCTGACTGGCGGATGTAATTAGTAACCGGTTCAAATACATCATCCGGTACATTAAGCAGGCTGCCTAATGCTACCATATCAATCATATCGGCATAAAAAGCGTCGGCATCCCAGCCTTCAGCGTAATACCCGGCAGCTGTTATATATTCGTTGTAGCAGATACCTATATCATTACCGGCAGAATAATTCAGGTAAACCAGGTCGAGATGTTCCATAGCCAACACCCAGTTGTTTATCGGGCGAAATTTTTCCTGCTGTTTCAGACTCACATTCTGATCCTGGTACATCTTTATGATCGACTGCTTTTTTTCAAACATTTTTTTAAAAAAAGCCGCGTCTTTATATTCTGCTCTTATTTTGGTTTGCGGTGCAGCTGCAGTGTCGCTTCCGCCAAATAATTTATCAAAAAAACCCATTTTATAATTGTTTAATTATGAAAACCATCCCGCTATTGATTTACCGATACCGCTTCCGGCCAGCCCTCCTATTATCCCGCCAACAACACCACCAACCACAGTACCAATACCAGGGCATATAGCCGTACCTATCAGCGCGCCTATTTCCGCGCCCGCTATACCTCCGGCAAGCCCGCCGGCGGCGCTTCCAACCGCTTCTTTGGTTTTTTTACCAAAACCTCCTTCTTCTTCGTAAGCCGAGTAAATGCTCAAAGCATCCATAGCTATACCTACAACAATAAGCCCCCGCCCGGCAACTTTACCCGCAACGCTTAAAGCCGGCGTACGGGCAATAAACTGACTGGCCCTGAATAAGCCATCGTTTGCACCGGTAGCAAACCTGCTGCCGCGTACCGCCTGCGAAAAATTCGACTCTGAAAGGGCGGTTAACGCACGCGAGTTGCGCATTGACGACCTAACGCCGTTCATGAAGCTCCCGGCCCTACTTGTTCTGATCTCCAACGCTTCGCTTTGTCCGCGCGTGGCTTTAAATCCGTTTGAGTTTATAGTTTCTGATTGCATCGATCCGTCGGGCCTCACCCTGATCACCTCGCGGTTCAGGCTGCCATCAGTGTTTGCCAACCTAACCCCGGCCTCATCGGCCGGGTTAATGGCGCCGTTGTTATCAATGTGGTTTCGCGTCCATCTTTCACTTAATTCGCGCCCGGTAGTGGTATTTTGTAACGATGCCGTGTTGTATTTGCCATCTGTAACTTTATACCCGCTGTTCCTGGCATATGCCCCGTCAATACCCGAGGCCGTAGGTTTATCAATATCAATAGTAGGGTGTTCGCTTCTAACATCACGAAAACCCTCCTGGCGGTGATAAACGTTGTCTTTCATTTCGCCGTAGTTACCGTGCCTGCGGTAATCAGTAGGGCTGTTTGGGCGCACCAGGCTCAGTTTGCCATTTTCAACATCGTAAATAGTGCCACGTTGCAATATATCAAGCGTATTGCTGTACGAGCCATAGTTAAACGTGCCTGCTCCTGCACCCGTTACCAGGGTTGAGGCAAGGCTCCCACCCTCGGGCGCGTTAAAATCAACACTTATTTTGCCGCCTTGTTTGCAAAGCAGGTTGGCATCTTCAAACAATAATTTATAGCCGTTAACCTTAACGCCTTTATTGGTCTTATCCCAATAAACAGGATCAAACTTACAGGCGCCGCCCGTTACCGAGCATCTGCCCATAGGTAAAATATTTTCGCCCGGCACCATATCGGCCTCGCTGGCCAAAAACTCGCCATAAATTTTGGTATTATTATGATGTGTTACCTTCAACCGCACCGGGGCAGACCCTTTATCGCATTTAAGGCAGCTATTGTTTGGAATATATTTTTTTGACATCGGATCTTAATTTTTTAGTTTAAACCTTCAGCCTTATATATGCATCGCGCTGTTTTTGCCAACCGGCTCCCGCGGAAGCTGGTGTTGTTCAATACGCCTGCACTGGTGCGCCGTAACCACTGTATAAAATGAGGGTACGTGCAGTTGCAGAAACAGATCGGCCTCCTGTAGCATATTGTTTTTAAACTTGTAGATCTCCTCCATTTCGGTTTGCAGATCAACCTTCAGGTTATAGGTATTTGTTAAATCCTTCAGCATCCTTACCAAAACAGGCCTGTCAAATTTTTCTTCATCAAGTTCGGCCTCGTTGGTTATGGTTACCTCGTTACCCTGCTGTTGGTTATGAGTATAGATAACCAACGGCAGATCGGCAGTGCCAAAAAAATTTTTCAATACCAGCGATGAGCTTTCGTCGGCCTGCCTGTTTTTATAAAAAGCCTGAAAAAAACAGCGGTAATGGCTGTACCCCATAAATGATTGCAAAAAACGTTTCGGATCCTGCAGCAGCCTGTCGGTTTCAGAAAGCATTACTTCAATCCCCTCGTGGTTACCGTATTTTTGGGCGATTTTTTGCCGGTAGCCGTTCTGCCAGCGCGATACGATAGCGCTGAAATTATTGATTCCGATAAATTTCCCTTCCAAATCAGTAATAACCTGCACCGGCGATTGGAACCATTCCATATCAGCCGCCCACTCATGAATAAGGGCAGTGCCATCCATATTCTGATCAAGCAGGATATATTCGTAAACCCGTTGTTTATCATCGTGGCTGATGAGTTTTATTTCAACCCACCTGTCCTGTACAAACTCAAGCACTTTGGTGCCTATAATGGTACGGTTGGATGAGCTGAGCTGGTACCATGAACTTTGGGCGATGTTTATAGGTAGTATATTCATAATCAGGATTGATTAATTTCAACATCGCCGGCCACGATATGGGCTATGCTGCCACCGTTTAAATGCATTTTATCAGTCGAACTGATCTCGGCTTGTTTACTGCTCGATGATAATTTCCCGGCGGCGGCATCAAAAGTTATATCTTTTGCCGATGCGGACAGTTTGATACTTTCAGTTTCACTGGTAAAGGATATATCTTTTTTGGCGTTTGTTGTAATACCTTCGTCCTGCGCTGCTACCGCTATCGATTTTTTGGCAGTCATGTTGATGATGCCCTCTCCCCCGCCATCTTTAGCCGGCGATGATGTAAGGTTGATGCTGTTACCCGCGTTGATATTAATATCTTTGGATACCAGTGTAAGCGTATTTGGCGCGTAGATGGTCACCGTACCATCGCCGTTAAGGGTAACCACGTTTCCGCTGGGATCTTTTACGTTGATGCTGCCATTGCTATCATCAAGTATCACCGTGTTGCCGCTTCGGGTAGTGAGCGCTTTGGTTTTATTGGTTTGATTACCGCCGCTGCCGGTTTTGCCGCTAAACATGCTGCCTATAACAATTGGCCTTGCTATATTGCCTTCTTCAAAGGCCACCAGCACCTGGTCGCCTACTTCGGGGATAAATACGAAGCCGCGGTTTTTATTTACTTTGTCAGAACTGCCTGCATCGGGTGCCACAACCCTTAGCCATTCGGTAACATCATTTGATGTGCATTGCCATTTAAATTTCACTTTAATGCGGCCGTGGCCATCCGGGTCGGCATTGTCAATTACATCGGCCAGCTGCATATCAGGGTTGGGTTTTTCGGCAGCCTCTACCGGGATCCGTTCAGTATCCGAAGTAACCCCTTCAAAAGTGTTTTGATAATGGCCAACGCCATCTACCTGGTGATAAACCGCCGTTACCAGGAACTTGCCAAAATCCTGCAGTTCAAAAGCCCCGGTACCGCGTACGCTCATGCTTACGTTAAGCGTTTTGCCCAGGCCAACCATTGGGTTGTCGCCGCTGCCAACTATGGTTACCAGCTCGGATATCAGGGCTTTTTGCTGGTTATTTACAAAATCTTCAATCTCTTTTTTGTTGTTTACACGTACATTAACAGGCTCATTATATACCTTACTGAATACTTTGTTTGAAGCGTTGATGGCATGCGCCAGATCGGGTGTGCCGCCTGATGAGCCCTGGGGTTGCGACGAAAGTACCTCATCCTGCTTAGGGTTGTAGGCAAACTTATTATGTTTTAATGGCGCTATCTGCATGGCGTATTGTAAACTGTGCAAATCGCGACCGTAAACCAGTCCTACTTCTTCCTGCTTATCGGGCTTGCCGAAGTTGAGTTTGGCACCATCATAATAAAACCACTCAAAGTACTCGGCCGAAAGACGGTTGATGAATTCAAAATCACTTTCGCGGTATTGGATAATATAATCGATGGGCGATGTATTGGTTGGTTTTATATTAAGATTAAGATCATTGGCAGGTGCATCCTGCGTTGCCAGGCCGATAATGCTGCTCAGGTTTTTGTTAAGGTAGGAGCCCAGATCCGGGCCGCGGTCTATCAATATAGTCGGGCTAAAACCGCTCACCAGGATATCACCATGGAAACCGTGGCTTTGGGCCAGCTCTACTTTGGTAACTATCCCGCTAAACTTGTTCTCACCGCTATCGGCGGTGCCAAACTGAACGGTAATATTTTTACCGATAAAATCCTTCGAGTTTTCGAGCGTAACGGCGTTATACTCTTCAACCATATCATGGTTAAACCTGAGCTGAAAAGTATGATGTTCGTTAAAACGCTGATCAAGATTAAAGGTAGAGAAGTGCGTGATCTGCGTACCTTCAATATTGATATCTACTTTAAGTTTCTTTTCCATAATTCGGCTATAAAATCCATCAGCCTTTAACCGGCCATGGGCTGTAATAACTTATAATTTTATATTGTCCGTTAACTTTGCCAAATACAAACCCGTACGATGTTTCTTTTCCGTTTTTCTGCACGTATTGCTGCTGTAATTCATACAGGGTGCTGCCCCTATCGGTAACTTTACCTACCGTTTTATAATAATTTTCGGTTGTTGCCCCGTCAATTTCCGACAGATCATCCTCGGTGCTTTTGGGAATAAGGCGCAAGGCATCGGCGTTTAAAATTGCCGGTTCGTATTGCGGATATTCGTTCGCGCTTACCAAACCTTCGGCGGGATTAATGGCTGCGGCACCCAAATCATCGTTTGACCATTGGGGCGTTGTTTGCAGCGGGAAATAGAACATTGCTGCCAGCTGCTTTTTGTTTTGTTGCAGCGCGGCAGCTTTAAACTGCTTCAGAAAAGCACGAAAAAGTTGCTCATCGGTAATACCGGCCTTATGTATTTTTTGCTGCGCGGATCTGGCTACGGTTTTGGCCGTATCAGCAGCCGGGGCAGCCGGGTTACCGCTGCAACTACTAACAGGGCCTGCTATGCCGGCGGCAAGCAGTAATAATACAATATGTTTAATGATCCTCTTCATCGGTTAATTTCTGGGGATGCTGATCAGCGCCCTGTCTTCCATACGTTTCAGGATAACGGCAGCCCCCATTTGCTGCGATACGGCATCGGCATCAAAAACACCGTCCTTAACGTATTTGCCTTTCACATACTGGTTCGAAAAACTCCATAGGTAAGGCGTATGAATTCCTTTTTTTGCATATCCGAAACCATTGTAGCCTTCCAGCTTTTGTAAAATGAACGGCAGGCTCCAGTTGGTTACCCTATCGTATTTCATCAGCTTCAGGGCATCAACAGCGCTCTCTTCAAATGTAAACGGAGGGCCATGCCCTACCTTTGGTCTGTTGGCCGGTACCTGCACTGTATAGCCCGTAAGCGGATCGCCGTTGTGCAGGTGCTTGTTAAAACTAAACGAACACTCCATATAATGCACACAGGCAATAAAATACCAGGGTATTGCGCCACCGCCGCCAAAAAGATTAATGAATGAAAAAGGATCAGTTTGCCCAAACCTGCCGCTATCAAAACCAAACCTTCCGGTATCAAAAAAATTGTTTCCTGAAATGCGGCCGCCAATTTGCGGTTTGGTGATCACATCAAGCATGCTTAGGGGCTGGGCAGCAACAGTTGTATTATTTGTTGTTAAGGGCGTAGTATTATACCTGTCAAAAAAAGGGGTATATACCGATGCGAAAAGATTTTTACTGCCCGAAACCGATAGCGCGTTAGCGCCAAGGCGCACCTGGTTTGAAATACTTTCATAACGTGCACGGTTTACGGTTACCTTTTCATCAATCACTTTATCAACTTCGGCTACTTTTTCTTTGGTGATAACGCAGGTGTTAAAAAGCAGCACATATTCCATGGGGGTTGGAATTGATGATTTTTTTACCTTTTTTTTTGTGGTTGGTAAGGCTGGGTTTATGGTTCTTTTCTTTTTTTTCATAAGGTTTATAGCAGCACCTAAATAAAACTTTGTTAAAAAAACACGGAGGCGGATATTTTGCATCCCCTCCGTATCTTTTTTAAAAAAGACAGTACATTTAAGTACTGCTATATTATTTAGGCCAGTCGTTTTCGTGTTCGGCGTTGCCTATTTTCAGCTTACGCGCCGAGATCACAAAACTTAATGACATCGGGTTGTTACCGATGATCGAGATGCCCTCATTATATTGAATGATGTAACCATCTTCAAAATTAAGTTCCTTCATTTTGGCATCTTCTTCGGATTTTTTGAAAGTGATGGTGCCATGAATTGGTTTGTACTGGCTGTTCACCATCGATTCGATTACCGAAGTATCCTCCGTCGATTCAACCTCAACCTGGATGGTGCCACCATACACACCTGATGACGGACGGCCTTTTGAGTCAACGTCCCTGTTTAATGAATAGCTGCACTGCAGCACGTCGAATTCTTTCGATCCTAAACTAATTCTTGCTTTGAAAGCCATGATCAATAAAGTTTTAAGTAGATAAATAAATTAATTGGCCCTGAGGGCAAACAGATAACAATAACCGGCAGGGATTAGTTTTTACCTGGCCAGTCGTTCACATGCTCGGCGCTTCCCAGTTTCAATTTGCGGGCCGAGATCACAAACTTCAAACTCATCGGAGTTGCGCCTGTAATGTCAATACCTTCAGAATACTTTACGATGTAACCATCCTCAAAAGACAGCTCTTTCATCTTAGCGTCTTCTTCAGATTTTTTGATCAGTAAAGTACCTGCAATTGGTTTGTACTGGTTGTTCACCATCGATTCGATGATCGAGGTGTCTTCGGTCGATTCGATCTCAATATCGATCGTACCTCCATAGATACCTGAGGACGGGCGTCCTTTCGAATCTACATCGCGGTTTAGTGCATAAGAGCAAGTGAGCACATCGTAGTCCTTGCCCGAAAAATTTAATCTTGCTTTGAAAGCCATAATGATAAATTTTAAGAGGTTAATAATTTAATATAGATGCTTTGCGCATCTATATTTATAACTACAATGCAATTAATTTATTGTTTCAAGAAAATAATAAATATTTACTTAAATAAGTTTTAACCCAAACGAATATAATTTTTGAAGCCACTTTTTACTGTATTCGTTATCGAGCGTGTAGAGATGCCCTATGGTGCTGGTGTGTACGGGTTTGATACCCCGTTTTTCGAGGGTAAGTTTTTTTACTGCAAGGTATGTTGGCTTCATATCAACCTGCCAATCGTGCCATGCTGCTTCATCCAAAATGGATACGATACGACCGGATCGCCCATTGAAATTAACTGTAGGTCCGCTGATAAAAACCTGGTCGGGCATAAAAACACGATCAAAAAAACCTTTAATTTTCGAGTTGATTGAATCTTTATAAACCGGGCAAAATATCACCAGGTGCGATGCCCATTTTATCGCGCTAACCGAGCTTTGTAAATCAGGTTCGGGTTCGTTATTGCTTAACGTAAATTGCTTATTGGGATTAAATTTAAGATCGGCAATGGCTATTTCTTTTACCACGGCTTCGGCGGCCTGCGCCCCTTCTTTATAGGCATTAATTAATGCCGCTGTGGTTGGTGTTTTGTCAATGTCCGCGTTAATGATCAACAGTTGCCTCATCAATACAAACATAAACAGTATTTAACAATAAATAAAGTTATGCCTTTCGTTAAATTAACCTAAACTGCACACAGCGTAGGTTTAATATACCGCTTTCACCATCGCCTATACGGGGCACCTACGGAGCCTGGGAATTTCAGAACAAGGTGTCTATAAACACGTTACTCCTACGGAGTACTTTGCAAGCTTTTGATACTCCGTAGGAGTAATGTGTTTATAGACAAATAAATTATAGTTTTTAGGGCTCCGTAGGTGCCACGTTTCTACGAGCGATTCCTTGCTACTTTTGACGACCCGCCTTTACTGCTGCTTATATTCGCTGTTCCAGCTTGGGCTTGCATCCTCGCCTTTATGCCCGTCAAGCTTTACTACAAAGCTTTTAGCCGGGAAATATGGGGTGATATTGATATCCAGGTGGATGCGGTCTTTCTGTTGCTCATCGCGCTCAAAACGTAAAATTTTGAAACGTTCTATCAAACGGTCGGGTCCCTGGATGTTATCCAGAAATTTCACGATTTGCGAGCGCAGATCCTGCTCTGTTTTCGAGGTCCAGTTTTCAAAAGCGCGGCGGTTTAAAAAGTCGAACAGTACTTTGGTGATGTAATCGAACACGCGCACCACCGAGTAGGTTTGCAAACCAATATTATCGCCGTTAAACAATGTTTTGGCCGAGAAAGCCATCACTTTGCCGTACTCGTTAACCATCGGCACCAAACCAATCCGTTCCAGGTGAGAAATCTCACTTTTTTTCAGATCGAAGCGCACGCCATCAACCTCGTTTACCGCGCCATGTTTTTTACCTGCCGTAACCTGCGACATTAAGGTATAATACATTTTGCCCGCTAACGCGGCCGAACCGGGGATATACAGATCGTCCTCCTCGCCCGCTTCAGCTACCTTGCCGCGGCCAACCAACCAGTTACAGGTCATGATGGTGTTTGATTTAAAGGCATCGCCGCCTGTTAAATTGGCCGAGGTAAACAGGTCGATCACATCATCGGGCTGCTCCAGGTCGGCAAAATCGGTTACCAGCATCACCTTGTTATCATAGGCCATTTTCGACCAGCGCTCAACCACCTTGTTCGAGCCCAGGTAACCAGGCACAACCAGTATGGAGTAATTCTGGCGCAGATCAAGCCTGTCGTAATTTTGTTTAAGCTCGCTCCCTACGTACTCTATAAAGCGTGGGTTATCCAGCTCCTTCAACTGATCAAGAGTGGCGTTCATCAGCACAACGTTTTTCAGTTTGTCCTGCTCCGTATTTTTATAAAACAGGTGCACGGTTCGGTAAGCCTGCTCCAGCTCCCGGGTACTTTCCAGTACATTAAGAACATTTTTATTCAGATTTTCTTCAACGCTTTTCAGCTTTCCGGCGCTTTTTTCGATGATATCACTAACTGATTCACCGTCTTCCAATGCTTCAATCCATTGGTTAAGTTTCAGCTTCAATTCGTCGCGTTCGCCTTTCTTTTCATCATCGGTTAAAAAGATCTGCTTACGGGCTTTGCGTTCGGGGTTAAGGTTTTGCAGGCCATCAATGGTAGCTTCCAGTAAATCAAAACCACCAACTTTTGATAGTTTATCCAAACTGGTTGATAAAGATTCGGCGCTGCTTCTTTCTTTTATTTTCAGAGCCTGGCCTGTTGAACTTTCATTCAGGATCTGCTCGTTCGGTGTTGCCATGATCGTGTTTTTAAATGTTTAGGAATAGCTTATTATTGGTCAAGCTCTGCTACGATGTTTTTTAACGCATCGATAAAAGCCTGTTTGGTTTCGGCATTATCAAGCGTGGTTTTAAGCGTTTTATTGGTTTTTAACTGCTTCATAATGTTGAGATACATTTCACGCTGAATATTGAGCTTATGCAGATATTTGCTTTGCTGTACCAGGCTTTTAGGTGCAAAATCGCCCAGGTGATTAAAATAAAACGTTTCGGTAACGCCCGAGCCGTCTTCTTTTTCAAGCTCAACACTTACTTTGGGTTGATAATGTGCAAAAACTTCGTCAACATTTTTTAAACCTTCAACCTTTTCAGGTCTCAGCGGCTCGTTATCAGTTAATTTTTGGACAAATAAAGTTTTGTTGGGAGCTATTTCACCAAATGCTTCTGAGGTATCAACTTTCGTTTCATTTCCCCCTATTTCGTAATTGAACATAGTTTTTAATTGATAAATGATAAGTTTTGAAAGTATTTAATTTATAATGCTATAACGTTGAAATTGTTTGCAACAATGTATATTTCAGTTAATTTGTTTAACTGATACTCCATAACAATTCGTCGTTATCAGTTTTTTTATCTATAGCGATAGTATTACCCTTCTTTAATTCGCCCGAAATAATGTAGCGCGAGATGGGCCTGCGTAACTGGTTCCTAATCACTGCAGAGAGCTGGCGGGCACCGTATTTAGGCGTAAAACCGCTTAAGGCCAGCATGCTTTTGGCATCGTCGCTCAGTTGCATACTGATGCCCATTTTATCAAGCGCCTGGGTAAGGCTTTTAAGCTGAATGTCGAAGATCCGTACCACGTTTTCTTCGTGAATCGGCGCAAACGGTACGATCTCCGAGAGCCGGGCCAAAAACTCGGGCCTAAACTCACCGGCCATCACTTCCATTAACTGGTTGGATGTTGGAATCTGCCCCTTACCAATTTGCTCAGCCACCCATTCGCTGCCGATATTGGATGTAAAGAGTACCAGCGAATTAGAGAAATCGCCCTCCTTCCCTAACCTGTCGTGAATGTGCCCTTCATCCAAAATCTGTAAAAAAATATCGAATACCGATGGGTGCGCTTTCTCGATCTCGTCAAACAAAACCACCGAATACGGCCGCTGCCTGATCTTGTTCACCAGTAAACCACCCTCCTCATAACCCACATAACCGGGAGGCGCACCGTACAGCAAAGCTGCCGAATGCTCTTCCTTAAACTCCGACATATCAAAGCGGATCATCGCTTTTTCATCGTTAAACAAAAACTCGGCTATTGATTTGGCCAACTCTGTTTTGCCTGTACCTGTTGGACCTGATAAAAAGAACGACCCTATAGGCTGGCCTTTTTTGTTCAAGCCGCTGCGCGATTCGAGGATGGCATCGGATACGGCTTTCAGCGCCTGGTCCTGGCCTACCACGCGTTTTTTCAGGAAGCTTTCCATACCTAAAAGCCGTTCTTTTTCCTGCGCCTGGATCTTGCCCAACGGGATACCCGTTTTATAGGAAATGATGGCGGCTATATCATGCTTATCAACCACCTCGGTTTTGTTTTGGGCCAGTAGTTCAAGATCGTTCAGGTTGCGTTCGAAATAGGCGATATATTCATCTGCTGTTTCAAAAGTGTCAACCTGGGTTTCATCTTCCAGTTTACCCAGCAGCACGGCGCTTATCTTATTGCGATATAAGCTGTACAGCCATTTATAATCGCTTAAAGGCGCCGGTTCGGGTTGGGCTATCAACTCATCCAGCTCGGCGCGTAGTTCGGCCAGCGCGCTGTCTGTAGTATCATTCATTAAACGGATGGCGGCCATGGTACGATCAAGCAGATCGAATGCAGAATCGGGCAGGCGGCGATCTTTCATGTAGCGTTGTGCCAGGCGCACGCATTCTTCGGCAGCGTTATCATGAATTTTTAAATCATGATGTTCCTCATAATGAGGCACCAGCTTTTTCAGCATTTTTATCGCGGTTGCCGCATCAGGTTCAATAACCTGCAATACCTCAAACCGGCGACTAAAAGCCTGCTCGGGTTCAATATGCTTGCGGTATTCATCAATCGTGGTGGCCCCTATCACCGTTATCTCGCCACGGGCAAGCTCAGGCTTAAGCAGGTTACCTACCCCGCCGCCTATCGGGCCTTTGTTATCAAGCAGTGTATGGATCTCATCGATAAATAAAATCGCTTTTTCAAACTGTTTAATCTCCCGCAGAATATTCTTCAGCCTATCTTCAATCTCACCTTTATAAGATGCCCCCGCGATGAGCGAACCAAGATCAAGCTCAAAAAGCTGAACATCTTTTAAGGATACGGGCACCTGGCCATTCACAATGTTAAGGGCAAAACCATCAACCAGCGCTGTTTTACCAACGCCGGCATCGCCGGTTATCATTACGTTTGGTTTGGTGCGGCGGCTTAAAATTTCCATTACCATGCGGGTTTCGCGCTCGCGGCCAATAATGGGATCAACCTTGCCTTGTTTAGCCAAACTTGTACGGTCAACACAGTATTTGAGCAGCGCCGTTGTTTGTTTAGGCGCATCGCCGTTATTTTCATTGGATGCAGGAGAGCTAACCGCGTGGTTCACATCTTCATTACTCAGATAAATATCGAGCAATTCGCGCTCCTTTACCGGGAAGGATTTTAACTGGTTAACATCAAAGCCCACGTTAGGCTTGATCAACGATATCAGCACACAAACAGGCGTGATCAGATCCTGCCCCAACTTAATACGTACGTTATCGGCTTCTACAAATACCTGTTTTACCTGGGCGTTACCCAGCATTTCATCGGGTACGGTTAAAGCTGCGGCGTAATCTTCGATGCGCACCTCGGCCCAGTCGGCTATGTAGGCGGTATCTTTGCCGATGGATTGCAGCAGGTTTTTTAAACCCACTTCCTGGTGCATCAAACCTTTTAACAGGTGCGCCGGGCCAAACTCTTTGTGATGATACTCTTTGGCTAATGACTGCGCTACCCGCACCGCCGTTTTTACCGACTCGCTTAAATTAACTATATTCATAATGCTATTGCAGGTTAGCCTGGGTGATGTAATAATAAGTTTTTCCGTTTGATAAAAAATGCTGGTTGGTGATAGCCGCCCGCTTAATCACGTCGCTGCTATGGATCAGGTAGCGGATATAGCTCTCAAACATGGCTTGCGGCATATTATCTGTACGCTTTAAATCACCTACCTTTTTGTTATAAAAATCTTTTTTACCGGGCAGGGGCAAACTGGTAACCCGCTGAAAATAATCGGCGAGGGTCATATCTCTCACGTCTCCGCCGGATATATTGAGGCCCAGGCGTTTGGTGGCCACATCCACATAATTATCAACCAGTTTCGAGCGATAGTCGGAAGCGTCCTGCTGCAGGTTTTCGCCTATCATCAATGATAACAAGTCAGCCAGTTGTTTGTAATCCTGCTCGTTCAGTATCAGCAGGTATTGCAGTTTTCCCTGGCTTTTATCTACCAGGTCTCTTGGGGCATCGGCAGTTAAATAATATTTAAATGCGTTGTGCGGCATATTATTGCCCAGCTCGGTTGATGGCTGGCCCTGTTGCTGCATCACCAGCGGCTGCACGTAGCGGTTTTCGCGGCCGGTAAGCCTGAAAGCGCTATCAAGCGTATGGGTCTGGTTGCGGATATCGTAATCGGTTTCGCGCATCAGCCTGTCAACCGCCAGGCTCATGGCCTGGTTTGATTTTACTACCCGTTTTGGCGGAAACACCACCGCTCCCTGGATGAGGCTTTTTTTAGGAAAATCGAGATAAAAAGAAACCGAATCGGAAAGCGAGGTATTAAACTGCTGCACATTGGTAAGGCCTTCGCCGTTAACCATGCGCTGCTTTTTATAATCGGCCAGTCGTACTGCAGATTGTGATACCATTTGCCTTGCCTGGATCACAAAATCGTTATAAATGGAATTATAATCGCTAAACAGCTGGATAGCCAGCAAACGCGCGTTGGCAGCCGTTATCTGGCTCACTACCGAACTTACGCCTTCCGAATTATGATCTATCGCGCCGGTAGTGCCCACCAAAATAATAAGATTCGTTTCATCAGGATGATTGCCGAACAAACCTATCCCGGTACGGATCCCGTCAAAAACAGGTTGCGATGTTGTTACGCCCGAACATTTGCCCGTGGCATCTGCCTGCGATTCGAGGTATTTTACCAGCGTGCGATAATCGGCATTTAGGGGGCTCGACTGGATGCCGCCTACCTGGCAACCGGCAGCGTTGCGGTACACTACCGCACCGTACCTGATCTTATTACCTTTGGTATGCTCATCAAAAATCTCACCGAAAGATTGAATGGTACTGGTTATCCCCGAAAAGTAGTTACGCATTGGGCTGCCGCCATCCACCACAAATACCACATTAATATGATGCACGTTGTTCCTGATCTGGAGATAATCTTTATAAGCCAGGTGCCCGCCCTTAATGTTCAATACGCTGTTATGGGTTTTATCATAAACATCAGCAGCAAACCCGAGGCTGATATTGCCCGAACCCGATCCGCTTACCGGTATGCTGAGCAGCAAAGGCGCATCGTCGGCCAGTAAGGGATCGAACGCGAAGTAGTTCTTACTGCCATCACCCTTAATTTTTAACGATTGATTGATATAAGCGGCGACAGAATCGTTGGTAAGCGGCTGGTTTTCTTTTGCCGATCCGATGTATAGCCTGTCGCCCCAGCTATGTACGGCATCGGCGGCTATCCAACCGTAAACGCTGCCTGCCGCGTTATCAGCAATCAATTGCGGATCAGAACCTACCAGTACCTGTTTGCCATCGTCTGATTTTTTGTAAACATACACCACGCTGTGCAAGGCTACCTTAGTTTTTTTCTGGCTCAGATCGGGCGCTGTAAAAATGTATGCCGAATCTGTTTTGTCGTAATAAAAATCGGGCATGGTAAGCGGGCCTTTACCGCTTATTACGGTAACGTATTTTGAAGGATACCCGTTTTGACTTGTAAAAGCCGATTGCCATGGTAAAACCTTCGAGATGCTGATCCAACCGTAGCTTTGTGAAGCTTTTTTATTGGTGAGTTTTTTTCCCTGCACCATGCCGGCATCATATTTAATCAATTTGATAAAGCCATTTTTTTGCTCGCTTACATAAAAAGGCTGCATAAAGCTGATTTTTTTCATTACGAGGGTGCCGCCCGGCGAGGTATAAGTATAATTTTCGGCCCTGTCTGAAAACACGATCCAGGGTAGCGACGTACGATCGTCGGTATTGTAAATACTGGTGCGCTCGTCCGGTTTTTCAAAGGCTTTGGGCAGCGTTACTACCGTTTTGCCAAGCGATACCGGCGATTGCGCGTTGGCCGCGATGGCCATACAGGTTAAAAAAACGGAGCTTATTATATTTTTCATGTTGGTGATGCAAATAGGTTTTAAATTGGTTTATCAATGCCTTTTTTCGGGAGCTGCGGTAGTGGCATGCTGCTTTACCGAAAGCATGCTTGAGCAGTTTGATTTTGGTTTCATGGTAACCTGGGCCTCATCAATATTAATGCCTCCGCCAAATGTTAAGCGCATACAATACGAATACAGATCGGTACGTTTGCTGCCATCGTTATCTTCCAGGTTCACGGTTACTTTTTCATCACCGCAGAAATACCGCCTAACCAGGTAATAGTAATGACGGTTAAAATCGCGGCCGTTGGCTATGGCCTGCAGGTGCGCGCGGATATCATCAATAACACGGCGCTCACTTTCGCCGGGATTAACAATTTGATTGGCAAATGACGAGTCGGGATTGGAAATGCGCATGCGGTGATAAACCGGTCGCCTGCTTTTATCTGTGCTTAGTTTTATTAAATAAATACCCGGATTATGAAAAGTGTATAACGCGGTTGGCCCTTTAATATCCACCCTGCCGGTTTCGCCGAAAGACCATTCGAAGATGCGGGCATTACCCTGTGCTTCCAGCCTTACCTGTTCATTTACAATACCCTGAGTTGGACCGTTTATGGTGATCAGGGTATCGGCTGCCATACTTGGCGTCGAATCTTTAACACTCACCGGAAATTGCTGCGTAAGATTGCCATCAACAGTAAGCCTGATAATATAATCGCCTGCTTTTTTAAAGTGATAGCTTCCGTTTTGTTGGATTGATTTATCGCCGTTACCAAACTCCCAAAGCCAGGTTTTGGCATTGGCCGTATTGTCCGAGTAAACCAGATGTTCGTTCAGGGTTATCTCATCCTTCAGGATGCGGGCATTGATCACTCTTTTATCAAACAATGAACTCCGCAGCAGGAAAATGATGCCGGCAATAACCACCACGGCTAAAAAGATATATAGAAAGGTATAGGTGTTGCGGTTAGTATCGACGGGCCTGCCGTCGTTGTAATCGTTTTTCATTTTGCTTAGGTTATATATGGTAGATGTGTGTTGAGTTTTACCGGGCCATGCTCATGTTTTGCTGCAATTGCCGCTGCGCTATGTGGCAATCATCAACTGAGCCTTTAATGTTCCGGATGTCATTGTAGTTGCCGGTTAACTCGCGTTTATCATAAAACAGCGCCTGCAGCAGTTTTGACGCCTGGATAAAACACTTATACCGCTCATCATAAGGCCGTCGGTTATAGTATGATTTAACCGCGCCTATTGATCCGCCTATGTCATTTTCCAAAAAAACCGCCTGTACGTTGGGGTTAAACTTTACTATTTTGCTATAAGTGGTATCAACGGTTGGCAAGGCTTCGGTAACCAGGGCTTCAAACTGCTCTTCTTCGGTTACCTTTTTGGCAAACTCTGTTTTTGACGTGAGGCCTTCATTGTTGTAGTTATAAAATATGGCTACGCATAAAATTACCGATGCCACTAAAAACATCCCCGTAAACAGGAGGAATTTCTCCCTGCGTTCTTTTAAGCTGAGTTTTAACATCGCATTTAATGAGGGTAGTGGTGGTTTAATTGGTTAATGGCCGTTTTATTTACCCGGCTACAGGTTTCCAACTGCGACCGCAGGCTTTCAATCTGAAACCGTGTAGTAAAAAGTGAGTCTTTAATACTGGCAATTGTTTCAATATCATTACTCAGCTTTTTATACAGCTCAAAACTTTTAAGCGGGTACGGGTTACTTTGCAGCCGTTCCTGGATGTGTTGGTTGCTTTCCTGGATATCGTTAAGCAGCAGGGTTTGGTTATTCAGCTCCTGCGAGTTCATTTTTGCATACTGCGATAGCTGCTGCATACGCAGTAAAATCAATTCAAAACTGTTGTTGATATCGGTACGGAGCGCTATGAGTTGGTCTGTTTTTTTAACGCGGGCGTTTAGCAATTGGACTTCGCGGCCCGAAGTGGCAAAAAAACAATAAACAATGATAATGGCAAAGCCAAGCAAGGTAATAAGGTACGCGATAAATTTTCGGTAGGCCCGGTTCAGGTCGTTATTGTTTACAGGTTTCATCTAATAAATTATAGTATCGGTCCGGTTTATTGCGGCTTAAAAAAAGCCCATTTTTATACTATTAAACCTTTGTTAGTTATTTAACTTACAGTATAATAATTATCAAAAAATCAATAATTTACAAGCTATATGTAACTAACAAAACATATCTACAACTATTTTGGAAAATAAATGTTTATAAAAAGTTGAAATTTAATACAGGGACTAACCCAATAATATGACCTATGCTCAATCAGCTTTATTCAAAACCGCTCCGCTTTGCCCATATTAATAATGGGCAGGATCTTGATAAACAAGACCTTGGCAGATCGATATCGCAGTACATTGAACTTATTATTTTTACCCGCTACGGCGAGCACCGTTACAACCCCGAGTTTGGTTGCGAGATCTGGGATCTGGATTTCGAACTGATCAGGAGCGAGACCATTTGGGAGGAAAAGCTAAGGCAGTCGCTGTTACGATCTATCATCAAATTTGAAAACCGTATTTATGATATCGATATCAGCGTAAACATTACCGAGATTAATAAATTTTACCCTTTGCGTAACGTGAGCGAAATCAAAAAGCGGGTAGAGATCACCATTAAAGGTAAATTAAACAAAACCGGCGAAACATATTTATTCAGAACCGCTTTATTCCTAAGCCCCCTATCGGCATAACCTATATGAGCACTTTATTTTATAACTCGAAAGAAGAGATCAGGAACCGCATGCTAAAAAACGCCACCGAATTTTGGGGAGTTCAAAATGTAAACGATGTTGATCCGCTGGTGAAGCTTTTGGTAGAAGCGTTGAGCACCGAGTTGTTTAACCTGAATAACGATGTTAAAAACCTGGAGCAACGTATTCTGAACAAGATTTCGAGGATCCTGGCCTCTGACTATCTAACCGCCCCCCTGCCCGCTCATGCCATTTTGAAAGGCAAACCCGTTGAGGCATCAGAAATGGTGAACATCGATAATCATTTTTATTTCAGAAAAGAATTGGCTGCCGAAACAGGTAAAACAGCGCCCGAACATCTGGATATTTATTTTACCCCCGTAGGCGCAACCAATGTATTTAATGCTGAGATAAAATACAGCTTTAACGGAATTTACCTGCATGAGCATGTTGAAAATGGATTGAAAAGCACTTTACTTAATGCCCGCCCCGGTGCTTTTGCTGAGCCCAATACGCTTTGGATAGGGATAGAAACCGCGCCATCGCTAAATAAATTTCAAAACGCGGGCCTTTATTTTGAATGGCCCGCCTATACCACCGATAACGATTTTTACAGCTTGCTACCGGTAACCAAATTTTACCTTGATGGCTCGCAGCTTGACATAAAGCCGGGGTTTATGTACACTGATGAGCAGGATAACGACGAAAAACCCCTGTTTTATGATCAGCATATCATCAACCTTATTACAAGGGATATCAAAGCTTATTACCAAAGCCGTTGTATTTCGCTAACTGATGAGAGACTTGGCAATATATCGGCCTTCAAAACAAACTACCCTGCCGAATTATTGCCATTTTTTGATGAGCAGAACCTTAAGGCACTGAAGCCTTGCCTATGGCTTAAAATTGCTTTCCCGGCAGCTATTCTTCCTAACGCTATTGATAACCTGCAGCTGCATTTAAGCTGTTTCCCGGTAATGAGCAGGCGGATGCACCAGCAAAAATTCAGGATTAAGGAGGTGAGCGACATTATCCCGGTAAAGCCGGGCGCCTATGATTATTTTTTATCCGTTCATGAACTGCATGATGATAACGGGGTGAGGTATACCGAAATACCCTACAGCCAGGCCGGCGTTAATTACGAGGGCAGCTACTCTATCAGGAACGGCGGAGCTGAGCGGTTTGATTCGCGCAACGCCAGGCAAACCATCGAATATCTTTTTGAATTACTTCGCGATGAAAAAGCGGCCTTCGCGGCTTATGGCAGCGATTTTTTAACCGCTGCCCTGAAAACACTTGAACAGGATATCTCGGTTATCGAAAAAAAATCAAAAACATCAACAGATAACCATGAACTGGTTAACTACCTGGTGTTGAAACCGGCAAGCAAAGCGGCTATGCTGTACCTTAAATTCTGGACAACCTTTGCAGATAATGCTAACCACATCCGTAAAGGCTCGAGGCTGCACCAGGCAGAAGCGGTTAAGCTTAAACCAGATACTTTGAGGCTGCTTACCACCACCACCGGTGGCCGCAACAGCCTTGGTGCTACCGAACGCATCCAGGCCTACAAATACGGCCTCACCACCAAAGACCGCATAGTTACCCTTGCCGATTTAACAAACTTTTGCAAATACGAATTAGGGCCGAAGATGAAGAGTATGCGTGTGGGCAAAGGCGTAAACATTTCACCCAACCCCAAAGAGGGCTTTATTAAAACTACCGATATTTATATCAGTCCGGCCGCTCACGGGCTTTCGGCACAGGAATGGGGCACTTTGCTTGATTTGCTAAAATCGAAACTGGAAAACCGGAGTGTGATGGATGTGAATTACAGGGTGTTTACGGAATAAATTGGGGCTGGCTAATGTCAAAATATAAAAAATGTCATTTCGAAACGAGGAACGAGTGAGAAATCTTGTACGCCCGCTATGCTTATCGAGCTTGCCCGGTTGCTTGGCAGGGCGTACAAGATTTTTCTTTCGCCCCTGCCCCCTATCCTACCCACTGCTCTATCGTAATGACAAATTCTAATATTTTGGATAAATTTACATCTCAAAGTTGGGCTTATATAATCATCATCCCAAATAAGTAGTATACCCCAAAGTAGCATTAGCCCCCACCCCGCCTATCACCAATTTTTGCGAAGCAGCATCGGCCAGCAGATTAAACTGCGTAGCTGTACCCAATGGTATAAAGTACGATAACAATACATCAATAGCCTCAGCCGCGATTGTTCCGGGCAAAAACTCGAGCATGCGGGTTGCGCTAACCGGGCCTATGTTCATCATCAGCTTTTGTTCGATTTCCTTCACCTTGCCTGCAATAAAGTTTACGCCTAACGTTCCGCCGCCAAGGGCTGTACCTGCTTGTGAAGCCGGGCTGTTTTTTTGTTTGGGGAAAATTGTTTTGTACTGCAGTGTCACCGGCACATCAAACATCATATGAATAACGCTGGCCGCAAAACTGATATTATTACGCTGCTCATGAATTACCGGCAAAACGTGAATGAGAATGAGCATTTGTTTTTTGGTGAAACACTTAAATTCCTGCCACTCTTTTAAAAATATGTTGATGAGCTCATCATACTCATTTTTTTTGTCGAGCCTGCTCTCATACAATTCAACCAGGGTGCGGAAATAATTGAGCTCGGCTTCAAAGGGTGCAAAAAAGCGGCGGGTTTGCTTTTCTTCTTCCCGCCGGGCTTTAATATCCTTAATCATCTCCTCCTCGGTAATCATCACGCTCGAAGCCGGTGGCCTGTGGAACAAGCCTTCGGGCAACATATCATAAAAACCATCCCGGTTTACATAAATGGTTGTTACCGGCTTTCTGCCTCCTGTTTTTTTATCGATGGTGATGCCGGCAATTTCCTTGGCATAGGCCCGCTTTTTGGGGCCTTTGGGCAGGATTACCACATCGGCCGCATTAACCATTTCATTCTCAATAATTTCGGCCGCTATGGTTGCTGCTTTAAAATCGGTATCTATCTGGTTAGGCTTTTTTATGCGCATTTGTTATTTAAATAATTGATGTTATCCAAAACAATAACCAATATTATCGGTAATTGATTATACTAAATTGAAATTTATATAAGATAGCTGCCCCTGCTCATATTTTTTATACTCATGAACCTAAAATCTATTTTTATAAGTTATCTGATAGCCCCTATCCTGTTTTTCATTGCCGCCCTTATAATGTCGGTACTGAACAAGAAAAACAAATACCTAAGTAACCGACGCCTCATCATCACTTTACTTTTAACGGCGGTTATTTTGGGCGTACCGGGCTTTTTAGGATTTTTGGGCATACAGTTTATGCCCTGGGGTTACCTGTTTTGCCAGCTTATATATTTAGGGCTCGGTGTGTTTTACACCTGGCTGGCCGGCAAACACCACGAAGAGCAATTTCTTCACCAAAAATGGTTTTTTCTTATCGCATCATTAATATCATGCCTGTTGGGGATGTTCCTGTTTAAACTGGCCTTTAACTGGCTTAACGATATGCAATATGGGGTATGGGCCTCAACCAGCATATTGATATTTTTGTTGCCGCCTGTTTTTTGGTGGGGATATATCGCTTTCCTGAGTATCCCTTTAGAGATTTACAAGGTTTGGGAATACCCGGCCATTCCTGATGATATCAGCATGGAACACCTCGACTTTGACCGTTTGATGGTACTTGAACTCGACCTGTACAAGAACACCGACGATCCTGAGCCGCTTAAGGTAAAAGCAAAAGCGCCGCCAAATATGAATTTTGGTCAGTGGTTTCAAAAATTTATCGACGATTATAACCTGAAATTCCCGAAAGCGGGTGTTCAATATAAAATCAATAATAAGGAGAGTTATAAGTGGATCTTTTATATTAAGCCTTCGTTTTTTAAAAACCGCCATTTTATCGATCCGGATTTGAACATCACCGAAAACAGGATCACCGAATCGGTTACCATATTTGCCAAACGCGTGTCGGAAGCTGTGAGCGAGCCCACACGCACCGGCGACCAGGCCATCTACCTATAACCTATAAAACCATTAACCATGATCAGCCCTTTAAAACATAAACCTGTGAACTGGATAGATGGAATGAAAATTTCCAGCGCACATTTTGTTAACACTGATAACTTTGTTCATGATATAGTGCGCGATGCCAATTCATTACCGCTTAATAACCATAATTTTGGGTTGTTGCCGCCGGTACAAGGGCAAAACTCATCACTCGAGATCCAGATTACCGAGCGGGCATCGGGCCAGGTACAGATCACCTTAAACCAATGCAATGCCATCACTGCCGAAGGTTTCAGGATCGACATTACCCGGGCCGATGAGCCTTTAACCTTTAGCCATTATTTTGGCCAGGAAACCGTAAACGAAGCTTCGGAAACTTATTACGTGCTGCTTACTGTAAACCCCTTTGAACGCGTACCCTCAGGCACGCCCGACCCGGAAGAACAGCCTATCCGTTATCCCGAAATCAGCAAGCATTACAGTATCAGCATCCTGCCTGTATCGCAAATGAACGCCATGGGTTCGCACTACCTGGAGCTTGGCAAATTTGTACGGAGCGGGAATACATTTCAAAGCAACATCAGTTATATCCCGCCATGCACCTCGGTGATCAGTCATCCGGGATTGATGGCCTATTATGATAACTTCGGTACGCAGATTAATAATTTGCAACTGCTTTCTTTCCGGATTATCGATAAAATCACGTCGAAAGAATCGGTATCAACCATCGGCAAAAATGTAAAGCTGCTTTGCGATAAAATGCTCGACTATATTGCCAGGATCTATTTTTCGTACCGCAACCAGATCTATCTGCAGCCACCTATTGAGCTGGTATCCTGCTTTTCGGAAATGGCGCACCTGTTTTTCAGTACCGTTAAAAGCATGCCCGGCGCCGAACGCGAGGAACTATTGAAATATTTTTATGAATGGAAAGATGTAACGCCGGGAAACTTTGAAGAACTGCTGGCCCGACTGATTGAAGTTGTTTACAATCATCATGATATCAATGCATCAATGATTGCAGTTGAAGAGTTTACTCGGGTAATTGTTGCCCTTTGGAATAAGCTTAGCACCTTAGAGTATATAGGGCAGCGTAAAGAAAACATTGTGGTTGCCGAGCAGCAGGCCATTCAAACCACACAAACCAAACGAACATGGACCTTGCTGGATTAGGGTTGAAGTTACTACCAACCTGTGCTTGCCTTCCGGTTTCCCGAGATTCCATATTCGTATTGAACTGTTTAAGACAAGATATTGGAGAAACAGGCTTTTTTTTTACGAAAACCGGAGATAATTAAACACTTACTGTAGCGTATGCTGCTATTTTTCCGTACGGGCTGAAAAACCAATATAAAAATCTTATTTCATGAAAAAATTCCTGCTTGTTTCATGTTTACTGTTTATCATCGGCGTGGGCTGCAAAAAAGAAAACGTTGGCGGCGGCGGGCTTTGTGCCTGCTCACCAATTCTCTCTCCCGAACTAAACCTGGTTGTTAAAAACGGGGCCGGAACCGATCTTTTAAATCAGCAAAATACCGGAGCGTTCACTACCGAGCGAATCTCGGTGTACCGGAAAGATGCGACCGGTAAAATCATACCGATCAGCTTTGCAGTCAGGCCGCCCTTCTCCTATGGCAATGAAACCTTCGGCTTTCATTTTCTTACCGTAGGTAACCTGGACTTTCTTCAAAAAGCGCCTGGTGAGGCGATTTACCTGAAACTGGGCGACCAGGAGGCCCGCGAGCTCCGTGTGCAGTTCAATACGCAGCGATATGCTGTCGACAAACTGCTGATTGGCGGACAGGAAGCGCCGAAAGATACCGGCACCGTTTCGAAATACACCAGTATCTTTTACCTGACTGAATAAAGGCGCGCTTTCCCGTTTAAGAAACCTATTTGCTGATCGTGATCAGCAAATAGGTTTTCGCTCAGTATCAGACCATCAAACCAGTACGGGCAAAACATTTTTCAGAAACATGGTGTAGCCAAAGTAGCTGCGGCCTATAGATGGCGGATTACCTGGACTGCTGAAGGCCATAGTAATTCAACTCTTGTGCAACAAGAGCTGCGGCGATAGCGTGATCAGGCGCTGTCAATATCCGCAATCGATTTTAGCGTGCTTTACACAAAACACTCCGGCGGTGTGCACCCACACCCGTTATTGATATGGCTGCGCCCGGCTAATAGGTCATTGACATAATCCATCGCCTTAGGCGTCACCGCTGTGATAATTGGTGATATTACCATAATTGAGTTAGGCCTAACCAGTATACCCACCTTGATAAAATCCAAGGTAAATTCTTACTTTCGAAACACAAAGCCCGACGATAATACTCTCATGGAAACCAAAATCCTCAACTTATTCAAAATAAAAGTATTATCAGAAGTTTGCAAAAACAACAGCTACAAAATCACGGCGGCTAACCTGCACATAACCGCGTCGGCAGTTAGCAAGATCATCAAAAGCCTTGAAGGGGAATGGGGTATACAATTGGTTAATTCTACGGGCAACAATATTAAGTTAACAGACAAAGCCAGGCAATTAGAAAACGGCATGGCCGATCTTTTAAAGGTAAATGATTTGCTGCTTAAAGATATCCTCCAGTTAAGCGGCAAACACAGCGAGGCATCTATCAGGTTTGGATCGGGCGGATCGCACACCAAAATTGTAACCGGCAGGCTGCTTCCCCTGGTTATACAGGCCTTTCCTGATATTAATTTTGAGGTAAAAGCCAACAACTCCGGCGAGGCCGTCAATGCCATTGTTGCGGGCGAACTGGATTGTGGTATTGTATCGGGAGAATTGCCCGATAGTTTAGACAGGCATTTTATCTTCGACGATCAGATCTCATTATACGCGCACAGAGATAATCCTCTCGTTAAAAGCAGTGTCTCTCTTAATGAAATCAGCTACCCCATATGCCTCAGGGAAAAAGGTTCATCTACCCGTACCGCTGTAGAGAAATTTCTGGATCAACAACACATTAGTTTGCCGGTGGTTAAGCAAACTTCAAATAATGATGAGCTAACACATCACCTTTGCAAAACACAGCACGCCATGCTGTTCCTTCCTGATTTTTATTATCATAACAGCCACTGGAAAAATGAGTATGTTAAAATAGATTGTATGGAGTTACCTATACCCATACCGGTATACTTTGTAACCGGCAAGGGCTTTGTATTTAAACGCCTTAAAAAATTCATACAACAAATACCATTTCAGCAGGAAATTTTGGCCACCTGATCAACTTTTTTTCGTTTTGCCGGGCAGCGCGGGGCAGGTAGCTTTGCATTAAAACCGAAACAAAAGAAAATGAGAAACATAATATCCGGCTGCCTTGTTGTGCTGAGTTTTTTAACAGGTACAATCACTTCTTACGCCCAAAACAAAACCTTAAAAACTGCGTCACCCGCGGCCAGCAATGCTGATTTGCAGGTACAGAAGCCTTCTCTGATCATCATGATCTCGGTTGATATGCTTTCGGGTGAGATCATGGACCGTTTTACTGACAATTTACCTGGCGGATTGGGCAGGCTACTCCGCGAAGGTGTGGTGTTTGAAAACGGATACCAGGAACATGCTTTTACAGAAACGGGACCGGGCCACTCTACCCTGCTTTCGGGCAGGCACCCCTCATCCACCGGGATCCCCAATAACTCGTGGATAGATATGAGTACCGGCAAAACTGAATATTGTGTAAATGACATTAGCGTAACCAACATCGGCCAGCCCGAAGGCGGAATAGGTTGCAGCCCTAAATGGTTTATCGGTACAACTTTTGGTACCTGGCTGCGCGATCAGTTTCCGGGTAGCCGCGTTTTCTCAATAGCCGGTAAAGATCGTGCTGCCATCCTGATGGCAGGCCCCAAAACCAATGGCGTGTACTGGTTTCAGGAAGGGTTTGGCTTCACCACTTCTACCGCTTATGCTAAAAAACTGCCCGATTGGCTTTTGCAATACAACAAATCTTTCCTGCAAACAATAACCAATAAAAGCATCATCTGGAACCCCATTGGCCCTGCCGATGGCAAAGCTTATCCGGGTGTGTGGCATGCGCAAATATCAGATACGATAATTGTAAGTACCCTGCCAAGACTGGTGCAAACCCAGGGTTTCCCGCAGGAGGCAGCACCAGGCTTTTTGTTTGATGAAACACAGAACGGCTCGTTCTGGAGCAGATGGCGGGCAACCCCTTTTTGGGACGAAGCTATTTTTAACGCCGCTGAAGCCATGATTAAAAACGAACATATTGGCCAAGGCCCCAATACCGATTTGCTATGCCTCGGCCTTTCGGCAACCAATGCTACCGAGCACGCTTACGGCAATGCCGGGCCCGAAATTCAGGATCTGATTCGCAGGTTGGATCTTCGCCTTGGTGAGTTTTTAAACAAGTTGCAAAAAAGCGGGCGAACTGTGGCAGTAGTTCTGAGCGCCGATCATGGTGGCCTCGATTTTGCCGAGCGCCTGCGTTCGCAGGGCATCCCTGCCAGGCGCTTAAATACTGCTCTTTGGCTTAAAGATCTGCAAGCCCGCGTGCGCACCCAATTTAACCTCGATAAAGATTTACTGGTAGGTAGCATGCGCGGCCTCTACCTTAAAAAAGACATAGCCGCCCCGCTGGGCGATCGCCGCCAGGTACTGGCCAAAGTAGTTGACATTATACGTACCATGCCCGAGATTGCCGCAGTAGCTACTTATGAAGAACTGGCCGCCCTACCCGAAAAGCGCTTTGCCGATCCGCGTACTTCAAGTTTGCTGTACCGCTTAAAGTTTAGTGCGTACCCGGGCCGGTCGGGCGATATTTTGTTTGCCTTTAACCCGCTTGTGGAATTAAACGGTCCGCCGAAATACGATCCTGCCCAACATGGCACCCCGCATGATTATGACAGACGTGTGCCTATCATATTCTGGGGCCCATGGAAAGCCGAACAACGCTATGATCCTGCCAGCACCGTAGATATAGCGCCTACGCTGGCTCAGCAATTTGGTATAAACCCGGAGGAAAAAGTAGATGGGGTAGCGTTAAAATTTCAAAAGAAATGATAAATAAGTTCATGGTGTTTTGTTTGATTTCATCGAGCCAAATCGGTTATCGAATGCGGTCGGATAGGAAATAGTTCGAACTTTAGTAAAACAGGGTTCACTAAAAAATAAAACCGCTTCCAGTTGCAACTGAAGCGGTTTTTTTCTAAAATTCTCCAAACACAACCTTCTGTTATGCCCAAATTTAAAATCTATATCTGCTATGGTTTATAAATACCCTTGCTTTTGCAAATTCAAATCTTCTTTAACGATTGCATAAACTGCAGCGGCGATTTACCATACTCCTTTTTAAATGCCCTCGAAAAGTTGGAATTACTTTGCAGGCCTATCCTATCGGCAACCTCATTCATCGATACATCTTCGTGCGTCATGATCAGGATAGCACGCTTAAGCCGTACCGTACGGATAAACTCGCCGACAGACTGGTCAGAAATACTTTTAATTTTTTGATACAATTTGGTACGGCTGATATATAAATGTTTGCACAAAAAATCTACATCGAGGTTCAGATCCTGGATATTGTCCTCTATTACATTAATAAGCTTCCGGAAAAACTCCTTATCCTTTTCGGAATGTACTAAGCCGGTAGCCTCCGACAGATAGTCTTTAGTATAACGTTGTTTCAGCTTTTCGGCCTGTTCAAATATGTTGCTTACCGTTAACAACAGCAGATCAATACTCAAGGGTTTGGCAAAATAAAAATCCGCACCCGATTCCATGCCTTCTATTTTGGTATCCAGGGCGTCTTTTGCCGATAGAATAACAAAAGGAATATGACTGGTTTCAAACTGTTCTTTAAGCAGTTTACAAAGTTCGATACCATTTATGCCAGGCATCATTACATCGCTGATAATAAGATCCGGCACCTTTTGGGTAGCTATCTCAAAACCCTGTTTACCATCTTCGGCTTCATAAATGATATAGTATCTTTCGAACGCTTGTTTTAAAAACGCGCGCAACTCATGGTTATCCTCAACCAATAATAAATGTTTGCGACTTTTTACCGGTGTGGGGGTATCTATAAGCTCACTGCCCGGCAATTGGGTTAAAATAGCATGGTCAATGGTTTCCAGCTGCGCTTCTGCCCCACCGGCAACTGCTTTTTCGGCCAAAGTATAATTTTCTTCACCCCAGGGGATGCCGATGATAATTTCCGTACCCTTATATCTTTCGCTGTAAACATAAATATCGCCTTTATGTAACTGGGTTAAACTTTTAACCAAAGCAAGCCCAACGCCCGAGCCGAGGTGATTTTTGCTGATGCGGTAATATCTATCAAAAATACGGGTTATCGAATCGCCCGAAATGCCTATCCCGGTATCGGCTACCCTGAAGTAGATGTATTTTTTTGCCCGGTGACCTTTATTCAACAACTCGAAACCTGTATTGAATGATGGCTTAAAACTGCTGAGATCAAAAAACACATCAAACGATACCTTCCCCCCGGCGTTGGTATATTTAAACGAATTATTGAGCAGGTTAAACAAAATTTTCTCCAATACCTGTACATCAAAAGGTGCTGTATCGGCAGCCAGGCTCTCTGCTTGATTAACCTCAAAACTGATGCTTTTATTAACCGCCAGGTTCTGGAACTCCCAGGTAAGGTCTTTACAAAACTGGCTGATCATTAACGGCTGAACCTGCAACCTTATAATGCTATCGGCCACTTTTTTAAAGTTCATCAGCTCGCTGATGAGGTTCATTAGCCGTTTGGCATTCCGGTACATCAGTTGGTACGAATAATCGAGCGCCGGATTTTTATTTTGGCCGATGAGGCTTTCGAGCGGCCCTAAGATCAGCGTTAACGGTGTCCTGAACTCGTGCGATACATTGGTGAAAAACATCAGCTGCTGCTGGTAAAGTTCTTCGCGTTGCTGATGCATTTCTTCGCGTTTGTTTTCGTTGATAGCCCGCACTTCCATTTCGCGTTTCAGGCGGTACCAACGCGCCTGGTAAATGTAAATGCCCGCCAATCCCGATAAAAACAGGATAGCGTAAACAACTTTGGCAAAGCCCGATTTCCACCACGGCGGGGTTACCGTAACCATTATTTCGGCTTTGGTTTTGCTCCATGTCCCATCATTATTGGTAGCCTCTACAACAAATTTATAAGCAGCATAATCAAGGTTACTGTAAGCTGCTGCGGGGTTTTTGCCATTGGTATATTTCCAATCCTTATCAAAACCCTCAAGTTTATAACGAAACCTGCATTTTAAAGGATTGGCAAAATGCATGGACGAAAAGGAGATTACAAAGTTATTTTGCAGGTAATTAAGATTAAGTTTATCACAATAATCAATAACCCGCGGAATAGCGTTTTTTGATGAATCAACATCTCCATAAGCCGGTCGCTGGTTATTGATCAGGATATCGGTAAAAACAGGTTGTGCGGGTATCCCGTTAGGCTTGATTTGGCTGGGATAAAAATAGTTGAGGCCTTTTATTCCGCCAAAATATAAACGACCATCATCTGCTTTGTACGATGCGCCTACTTTAAAGCTGTTGCCCTGCAAGCCATCATTTTTATCATAACGGATCAGTTTGCCGGTAACCGGGTTAAAACACTCCAAACCGTTACCGCCCATCCATATATTGCCGGCATCATCCACCTCCAGGCTTTCCACATCATTAAATATACCGTAGCTACCAGCGTAGGTAGTAATAGCATAAGTGTCGTTTTTTTCGCGCAGCACCAGTTTATTAAGCCCCCCGCCGATGGTGCCTATCCAGTAGGTGCTGTCATTTTGCTTATCTATCGGGTAAGTGTAATCCGAACTCAGCGAGTTTGGTTTTGATGCCGACGCGTTATAGGAAAAGCTTTTTAAAACAGTGCCTTCCTTATCAATAATCATCCGTTTTAAGCCGTGGATACTGGAAACCAGCAATTGGGGGCGGTTTTTGTCGGCATAAATAAAATAGCCTTCACCATAGTACTTTATGCGGTAGCGGTTTTGTGCATCTTTCCATATTACCCCCAAATTATCCTGGTGGTTGCCAAACCATATATTGCCGTAGTAATCCTTAGCAAAGCAATCAATTACATGGGTAGGGAAAAGTTCGGAACCTGCGGGTTTCCACAGGGTTCCTTCCGGTTTCAAAATATCAATCCCCGATGAGCTGCCTATCCACAGGTTACGATCATTATCAAACAATAAGGCGGTAACCGCATCGCTTTTTAATTTTACCGGCGAATTGTAGGCGTTATAGTAGCTAAATTTTTGCGTTTTTAAATTATATCTGTTTAACCCGTTGGCTGTAGTGCCTATCCAAATATCATCGCCATGAACCATAACCGAGCGGATGTGATTACCTGCAAGTGAATTTGGGATTTCGGGGTTATGCTGAAGCGTGTAAAACAATTTCTCGTTTAAATCGCAATAGTTAACACCGCCACCAAACGTACAAATCCAGAGGCAATCCGTACGATCAATAAAAATTTTACTCAATGAATTTGAATTTAAACCTTGAGGCGAACTTTTATCGCTTACCGCCTGGATAAAATTGAGCTTGTTATCCAATCGTAACACCGCACCGGGCGTGCTTATCCAATAATCGCCATGGCTGCTACGCGCCATTCCGCGGATCTCCGGATAACCTTTGCAAACAAATTGCCCCCTTGCCGAAAAGGAACTCCCTGTTTTATTTAACAGCCACAATGTGTTTTTGGCAGATACCATCAGGTTATCCCACCTGTCGAAAAACAAGTGCGCAAGCTCCTGGCCTGGGAAGCTGTTAATAACTACATAATGCAACCTATTGTTATTATCGAGCCGCAGGAGGCCTTTGTTGCCCGATAAGTACAGCGTTCCGTTTTTATCGGCGGCAAAATCATTTACATGAAAATTTGCCTGTGTCTCTGTTTTTTGAATCTCAATGGTGTTGCCTTTCACCCTGAATATTTTTAGCTGGCTGCCTGTATAAACGTAGATCAGATCTCCGGCTGGTTTAATGATTTTTTGGAAGCTGGTTTTTGCTCCACCCGTTTCAATAAAATCGGTATATTTTTCAAGCCTGGCGTTAAAGCATTGCAAACCGCCTTCGGTACCAAGCCATATATTACCGTCGTTATCAGGATAAAGGCAGATCAGCCGGTTTTTAAAAGCATTGTTAAGCGGCGTATTACTATTATAAAACTTCTTAACCGAATAGCCATCATACCTGTCCAACCCAAAAAAAGTAGCTACCCAGATATAACCCTGTTTATCCTGCACAATATAATTGGCATCGGTATGCGACAGACCTTCATCAACGGTAAGGTAATTGAATTTATACGGAAAAGGCTGCGAATGAGCGGTGGTTGCAACCATGCAACTTATAAAAACACAAGTGCATAACACTTTAATAAAAGCGTATTTATTTAACCCTAAAAGGTTTTTGATGCTCATTTGATACCGGTAGTCTGTTTTGATAATTGGTTGATGATACGGTGTAGTATGTGTTTATTAAAAACGATTTCAGGCTTAAGCCGTACCATAAACAAAAATGAATTTTATATACCGGATAATTTAACATTGCTGTTTTAAAAAGTACAGTATGTTAAAAAAAATGTACGATTGGGCAATATGAGAGCGGAGTAGCGGGCAACATCAATATTCTGAACCGTTGATTTTTTTTGATTACGTTGATTTCGCTGATGTCTGAACCGTGATTTTTGGGAATTTTGGGCATAGACAGTTTTTTTTTCGGCGTGCATTCGACATTACTTCAAAAAAACTAAACATATAATTTACAGCCTGCCTTATGTTATTGGGGTTTCACCCAAAACCGCTCCTCTTCTTCACAAATGCACTTTTGGTCAATAAATATGTATGTTTTGGCAATCTCCCGCCTCAATTAAACAGGTTATTTGTTCCTGCCAATTAACATAACAAGCGCCTATTCAAATCAATACAACTGATACACGCCTTTGCCGGCGACTGTATGATTTTGATAGCACCGATTTAAACCAACGATATAAATCAGCCGATAACCAACAATTAAACCATTCAATAACCTAAAAACCAATGAAAGTAAAAACCAGACACCAACAATCAACCAATTTAAAGCAACCTCTCAACTATGTGTAATTAAACCTTAATTATGAAAAAGACTTTACTCAAAAAGTATGTTAACGTTAAAAAGTCCGGGGTTTACCTGGGCGGTATAGTCCTTTTGTTTGTTTCAGATTTTAGTTTTGCAGCGCCGCTAAAAAATGTTTCCGCCACCACCGGGAACGCGGCTGTAAACGCTAAACTCAATGCCGAAACTATAAAAGGGCGGGTTATTGACCGAGTTACCGGGCAAACCATCCCCGGTGTTTCTGTACGGATAAAAGGTGGTGCGGGCGGCACCGTGACCGATGTAAACGGTAATTTCTCGATACAGGCAGCCGATAATGCCATATTGGTGTTTACCTACCTCGGTTACGATACGCTTGAAGTACCCGTTAGCAACCAGGGCACCTTAACTGTACGATTGCAACCAGCGGCTAAAAACCTTAACGAGGTTGTGGTTATCGGCTACGGATCGCAAAAGAAAACCTCATCTACCGCGGCTGTTGCCACCATCAACACTGCCGAAATTGCTCAAAAACCAGTGGTAAACCTAACCAACAGTTTAGTTGGCCGCGCTTCGGGCTTAATTGTTACACAGGGTAGCGGCGAACCGGGCTTTGATGCATCCAATATCCAGGTACGCGGACAAGGGTCGTTCAATCGTTCGGCAGCGCTGTTAATTGTTGATGGTGTTCCGCGCGATTTTAGCAGGTTGGATCCTAATACCATTGCCAGCTTTACGGTACTGAAAGACGCTGCGGCTGTTGCACCTTATGGTGTGGCCGGTGCCAACGGTGTAATTTTGGTTACCACCAAGCAAGGCCGTTCGGGCAAGGCGTCTTTAACATATAACGGTTATGTAGGTTTCCAAAACCCAACTTTTATACCGCAATACACCAACTCGTACCAATACGCGCTGATGCGTAACGAGGCCAACGCTAACGACGCGGCTGATGCGGGCACGCAATACAATCCCTTCGCTACGGATGACGACCTGCAGAAATACAAAGATCACTCAGACCTGGATGTACATGGTGATAGCGACCCGCTGCACGAAATTATCCTGAAAAACCGGTTGATCACTGCCCATAACATCACCTTATCGGGAGGCAGCGACGATATCAGGTATTTTGCTTCGGTTGGTTATACCCACCAGGATGGTATGTGGAGCACAACCTATCTTAATAAATACAACGGATCATTAAACCTAACGGCTAATGCCACCAAAAGCACTACGGTAAACTTTTCGGTAAATAGTTATGTAGAGGATGGGCATTACCCGGGCACCGGAGCAGGCAGCATTTTAGACCAGGCGCAACGCACAGCGCCCTACACCCCGGTGTATTTTACCAACGGTTTATGGGGAGGCTACATCGGCCAATCGCTGGTTGGCGAAATCTATCATAGTGGTTATGATATCAACGAAAATTCGGCCTTATTGTCGCAATTATCTATCGATCAAAAGCTGCCCATCAAAGGTTTAAGTATCAAAGGTATTATCAGTTATGATAACGGACCCGAGCCGTTGTTTAACACGCAAACCTCGTTTCAGCGGTCGTACCGCACGCCTATTCCGTTTTACAGCGTAGCCGATAAAACTAAAAAGCCCTACACCTTTGTACAAAGCATACAGGGCAGCCAATACCCTACTTTTTCTGAAACCTATAACCAAACGCATTCAATAACCGCGCAGGGTTTGCTGAACTACGCAGGATCATTTGGTAAAAGTGACATTACCGGTTTGCTGGTAGTTGAAAACCGCACTGTGAAGTACAAAACGTTTTCGGCAAAAAAAATAAACTACAATCTTGATATTGACGAGCTCGATTTTGGCGGACCGGCTCCTTCCGATGCTACAAACTCCGGCCACTCGGACGGGCAAAAGCAAATAGGCTATGTTTACCGTTTAGGTTATGCTTATGATAAAAAATACCTGTTAGAGGCAACCGGCAGGTATGATGGCAGCTACCTTTTCGCGCCGGGCCACAGGTGGGGCTTCTTCCCGGCGTTTTCCGCGGGATGGCGCATCTCTGAAGAAAAGTTCATCAAAAACAATTTTGATTGGATAGATAACCTGAAACTCAGGGGATCATGGGGACAATCCGGAGCCTATCCGGCAAGCGGCGGCAATATCCTTACCTATCAATATCTAAGCCCTTACCGTATTTCAGGTAGTTCGGCAGTATTGAATAACACTACAACTCAAGGTGTTTATGAAGGCTTACAGGGCAACCCCGATATAACCTGGGAAAAAGCTACCAAAATTGATATGGGCTTAGAGGCCACTTTATGGAATGGCGCATTGGGCTTTGAGATTGATTATTTTACAGAAAAACGCTCGAACCTGCTGGCCCAGATCGCTGCCTCACTGCCGCCCGAATATGGCATTGGTTTAGGTTTGGTGAATGGCGCCAACATGCAAAACCACGGTATTGACGTAACCATCACCAGCTCGAAAAGCTTTAGTAAGGATCTTCGCCTGGATATTAAAGGCACCTTTACTTTTGCGCGCAACAAACTGGTTAAAGTATTTGAAGATGCCGGAACTTATGCAAACCCTAACACCCGCCGTACAGGCAGGCCAAACGGTACACAATTTGGTTTGAAAGCTTTAGGTTACTTTACTCCTGCCGATTTTGAATCGGATGGTAAAACGCTGAAAGCAGGTGTTCCGGTTCCGCAGTTTGGCGATGTGCGCCCCGGCGATTTAAAATATGCCGATTTGAACGGCGATGGCAAGATAAACGGAAACGATCAAACGGTTATCGGCCATCCCGGCACCCCGGAGATTATTTATGGTTTGGAACCGCGTTTAACCTACAAAAACTTTGACGTTGATATTTTAATACAGGGATCGGGAAACAGCAACATTCAGCTGAATAACTATTTTGTATGGCCTTTCCAGGCATCGGGTTCTGCAACCGAGCTTACGTTTAAAGACCATTGGACACCGTCAAATACCAATGCACTGTATCCGCGCTTGTATGGCACGCCAAAATCAAACAACACGCAATCATCAAGCTGGTGGATCAGGAACAACTCGTACCTGCGCCTCAGGAGCTTTGAATTGGGCTATACGTTTTCAAACAAATTGCTGGGCAAAGCCGTGCGTTCATTAAGGGTGTACGCCGCCGGCCAGAACGTATTTACCTGGACACCATCAATAAAAGAAACTATCGACCCGGAAAACAGTGGAAACAACCAGAATTATTTCCAGCAACGCGTGCTTTCAATAGGAGTTAATGCAACATTTTAAACTATAACAAGATGAGATCAACATATTTAAAAAAAGGACAAGTATTTTTTCTCGCTTTGCTTGTAGCAAGTGTAAGCGCCTGTAAAAAAGACGCCTTAGATGTACCGCCTAAAGGTTTTTTAACAGATGCGGCCGCTTTTTCGTCAGAAGCCAATGCCGATCTGGTGCTGAACGATATCTACGCCAATCTGCCCGATATCAACAACGAAACCCAAAATTCTGATCAATACACTGATAATAGTGCCTGCGGCGCATCATGGGAAACCGGTCAGTCGGTAATCCGGGCCAACTCGCTTAACCCTTCAAATGCCATCGACGGTCCGGCAGGTTCATGGAAATGGGAAACGGTTTATGCCAACATCCGTAAGTGTAACATATTTCTGCAAAATGTAGCGGCTAACAAGGCTAAATTTAGCGATGCCTGGTATACCAAACGTGTAGGCGAAGCTACTTTTATGCGGGCGTATTACTATTCATTGCTATACACTAACTACGGCGGCGTGCCGCTTATTTCAAAGCCGCTTGATAACCGAACCGGCGATGACATATTTGTTGCCCGTAGTACTGCCGACCAAACGGTAGCCTTTATCGAGGCCGATTGCGATGCCGCAGCCGCTGCTTTGCCGCTAACATCAGATAATGGCCGGGCTACCAAAGGTGCGGCTTTAACCTTAAAAGGTTGGATTGAATTGTTTGCGGCCAGCCCGCTTAGTAACACTACCAATGATGCTGCCAAATGGACAAAGGCCGCTGCTACCAATCAGCAGGTCATCAACCTTGGTCAGTACATCATTTTTGCCGGTTACGCAAGCCAGTTCCTGTCATCAAATAATTGGAATAAGGAAACCATTTTTGCCCGCGGTTATGCGGCACCTAACAGGGGGCACAAACGTGAGGGTATTTTAGGGCCGGTTATTGTAAACGGTGGTCAGCAGGCCTGGGGTAACCTTGCCCCTACGCAAAACCTTATAGATGATTATGAAATGGATAATGGTAAGCCGATTACTGACCCTGCATCTGGTTATGATCCACAAAATCCCTATGTACACCGCGAGCCGAGGTTTTACCAATCTATTGTTTACGACGGTTCAACCTGGCAGGGCGACATCTTTAAATCGCGTATCGGAGGGAATAACGAGATCGACCTTGGCTCGGCAAGTGATATTACCAACACCGGTTATAACGGCAAAAAAACGCTTGATGAATCTATTCGAGGGCAAACAAGTTTAAATACTACGCAAGGCATATCAAACTATATCATTTTCAGGTATGCCGAGGTATTGCTAAGTTATGCCGAGGCGCAAAACGAGGCCGTTGGCCCGGATGCTTCAGTTTATTCGGCTGTAAACCAGGTTAGGCAGCGTGCTGGTTCTGCATTACCGGCACTTCCGGCAGGTTTAACCCAGGGCCAGATGCGCGATGTTATCAGGCGCGAACGCCG
Organism: Mucilaginibacter celer; assembly: GCF_003576455.2. Lineage (NCBI taxonomy): Bacteria > Pseudomonadati > Bacteroidota > Sphingobacteriia > Sphingobacteriales > Sphingobacteriaceae > Mucilaginibacter > Mucilaginibacter celer. The sequence continues at coordinate 1,614,533 of NZ_CP032869.1, read as the reverse complement.
TATTGAGTTTGTATTTGAAGATAAACGCTGGTACGACATCAGGCGCTGGGATATCACCACCAAGGGTCCCGCCGTATTACAGGAGCAGGAATATGGTATGAAGATAACAGCCGACGGCACAGGCAAACTAACCTACACGCCTGTACCAATATTTAAAAATACATTTTCTGAGCATATGAACTGGTTGCCGCTACCATTACGGATTATCAACCAAAATCCTAAACTCACACAAAACCCGGGCTATAATTAATTCATGATCCGGTTTATTAATTGGTTTCACGGCCCCTTGATCCGGGGCCGTGATTTTTAGTTTTAAAAAAAACTGCTAAATAGCTACTCATTACAAGAAACTGAAAGACAAGGTATTTTAAAGAAGCATAACAATTGCCCATTTGTTATGCTGAGGGACGAAGCATCTTCTACACCGTACATGGCGGCTATGCAGGGTGTAGAAAATCCTTCGCTGTCGCTCAGGGTGACAACGCTTTTTTTAACCTGCCATCGATAGGTACGGAGTAATGACGATTTTGTACCAGAGAACTAAACTTAAAGTAGCTTATCAATAAATATCACAACTTTGTTACCATACACAGAATAATTGTTATATTGACACCAATTTTACGGCAACCCTATAACCGTACCATATTAAACCAAAAAATGAAGATATTCCGGAGCTCTCCGTCGTTTAAAAGGCGCAAAAAACAGGCATTGTTACTGCCCGGGCTTTTATGTTCCATAATAATTGCCGGATGCGGCGATAAGCAGCCCGGCGATACCAGCCAACCACTTTTTAAGCTGTTACAACCCGAACAAACTCATATCGATTTTGCCAATACCTTAACCGAAGGCCTCAATACCAACGTACTGATGTACGAGTATTTTTACAACGGCGGCGGCGTTGCCACCGGCGACCTCAACGGCGATGGCCTGCCCGATGTATATTTTACCGGCAACATGACCGATAATAAACTGTACCTGAATCAAGGAAAACTACAATTTAAAGATATTACGGCAGAGGCGGGCGTTGCCGGGCGGCCCGGCCCCTGGAAAACCGGGGTTAGTATGGCCGATGTGAATGGCGATGGCAAACTTGATTTGTATATCTGCTATTCGGGGAAAGTTCGCGCCGAAAAGCGCATTAATCAGTTGTTTATTAACCAGGGGAATGATGCAAACGGGATCCCGGTGTTCAAAGATCAAACAGCCGACTATGGTTTAGATTTCCCCTCATTTAGCACCCAGGCTTATTTTTTCGATTACGACAGAGATGGCGATCTTGATTTGTTGCTTGTAAATCACAACCCGGCCCGCATCAGTATTATTGATGATGTGTTTGTTAAGGATATGGAGGCAAAAAGAGACGCGGAATCGGGCATCCGATTGCTTAGGAATGATAATAATCATTTTGTTGATATCACCAGCAACGCGGGAATCGTGAATAACCCTTTATCCTACGGCCTGGCGGCAGGCATTGCCGATATTAATGGTGACGGCTGGCCGGATATCTATGTATCTAACGATTACAGCGTACCCGATAGGCTATACATCAACAATACCAAAGGTGCTTTTACTGATGAATTGCAAAAACAGATAGGCCACACCTCGTTTTACTCGATGGGGAACGACGTAACAGATATTAACAACGATGGCAAGCCGGATATTTATACCCTGGATATGCTGCCCGAGGATAATAAACGCCAAAAGTTGCTCTTCGGGATTGATAATTATGAAGCTTTTGATCTGAACCTGCGTGTGGGCTTTTATTACCAGTACATGCGCAATATGATGCAGATTAACAATGGCAATAATACCTTTAGCGAGGCAGGTCAGCTGGCTGGCGTATCCAATACCGACTGGAGCTGGGCACCGCTTTTTGCAGATTATGATAACGACGGATGGAAAGACCTTTTTGTAAGCAACGGCTACACCCGCGATTACACCAATATGGATTTCCTGAAATTCATGGGCGATAATTTAAAAGATCGCCGGGTTATGCGGCAAGATCTGCTCAATATCGTAAACCAGATGCCATCGTCGCAGGTTAAAAGCTACCTGTTTAAAAACAACGGCAATGCCATGTTCAGCAATGTAAGCCGGCAATGGGGTATCACGCTGCCCTCAAACAGTAACGGCGCTGCGTATGTAGATCTGGATAACGACGGCGACCTTGACCTGGTAGTGAACAACATTAATCAACCTGCCTTTATATATGAAAATCAGGCTTCTTCCCAAAATAGCAATCACTATTTATCCATCAATCTGAAAGGTACGGGCGGAAATACGCAGGGTATAGGTGCTAAGGTTACTATTTACAGCAAAGGCAAACAGCAACTGCTTGAGCAAATGCCTACCCGTAGTTTTCAATCAACGGTATCATCGGTACTGCATTTTGGTTTGGGTAAGGATAAGCAGGTTGATTCCTTAAGGGTAACCTGGTTGCGCGGAGATTCACAACTGCTTACGGATGTAAAGGCAAATAAGCAGATCACTTTGAATGAAAATGATGCGAAAGGCAGCACTCCGTCAACTAAAACGACAGCACCGTTATTTAAAGAGATTGCCTCGCCAATAGCATCCCGCGAAAGCGAAAATACCACTAACGATTTTAAACGCCAGCCGTTATTGATCAACTCTATTTCCTTTTCAGGATCATGCCTGGCAAAAGCGGATGTTAACGGCGACGGGCTTGAAGATATTTATGTGGGCAGACATGATGAAAAAGCGGGTGCGTTATACCTGCAGCAAAATGGCGGGACATTTGCAGCCAAGGCAGTCGCAGCTTTTGATGCTGATAAAAAAAGTACCGATGCTGCGGCAGTTTTCTTTGATGCCAATGGTGATGGCAAACCTGATCTGTACGTGGCCTCCGGCGGATATGCGGACTATAAACCTGGTGATGCTTTACTACAGGACAGGCTTTATCTTAATGATGGCAAAGGCAATTTCACCAAGGCAACCAACGCACTTCCTAAAATGACCAGCAGCAAAAGCTGTGTAAAAGTAGCCGATATTAATGGCGATGGCTTTGCCGATCTTTTTGTAGGCGGCAGGGTAATTCCGGGCGAATATCCCGAAACGCCCGAAAGCTATATTCTTATCAATGATGGTAAAGGCCATTTCAGCAACCGAACAGAAAAATATAACCCGGCGCTGAAAAACATCGGGATGGTAACCGATGCCGCATGGGCAGATCTGAACGGCGATAAAAAGCCTGATCTGATCATTGCCGGCGAATGGATGCCGATCACAGTTTTTGAAAACGCCAATGGTAAATTAACCGATGTCACAACAAAATACTTCGATAAAAAATACACCGGGTGGTGGAATTGTATTAACGTGAGCGATATTAACCATGACGGCCACCCTGATATCATTGCCGGTAACATAGGCCTCAACACCCAATGCAAAGCCAGCGATACCGAACCCGCCGAAATGTTATATAAAGATTTTGACGATAACGGCTCCATCGATCCAATCCTTTGCTTTTACATCCAGCATATCAGTTACCCTTATGTAACCCGCGATGAAATGCTGGACCAAATGAGCATGATGCGTACCCGCTTCCCCGATTATAAAAGTTATGCAGATGCTACCATAGATAAGATCTTCACCACTGAAGAGTTGCAAGGCGTAAAGAAACTTAGTGCAAATCACCTCGCCACTACCCTTTTCCTGAGCAACGCGCAAGGTAAATTACACGAAGCCACTTTACCTGTGCAGGCGCAATATGCGCCGGTTTATACCATTAACACGCTTGATTATGACCATGATGGAAAAACCGACATGCTGCTTTGCGGTAACCTGAACCACGCCCGCATCCGCTTTGGTAAGTATGATGCCAATTATGGTGTATTGCTTAAAGGTGATGGCAAGGGTGGCTACAGCTATATTAATCAGCAACAATCGGGTTTTAATTTAAAAGGGGACGTTCGGGGCGTGCTTCAATTAAATAATGCGCTGCTTTTCAGTATGGATAAAGGCAAGTTTAAAGCTTATAGAGCACAGTGATTAAAATCATGAAAAGAAATTTATTAATAGCGCTATTTGGTTTATTGGCAATAACCGACTGCCATAAAACACCCAGCCCTCAACTGGGTAATAAAGATATTGGCAAGGTGATTAACCAAATGGCCGATGTGATGATCCATGATGTTACCAACCCGCCTTTGGCCTCCCGCTTTTTTGCTTATACCTGTTTGGCGGGATACGAAGTAGTGAGCCAGAATGATAAGCAGGCTAAAAGTATGCATGGTGCACTTAATGATTATCCGGCCATTGAAGTTCCAAAGCAAATTTCCGGATATAATGATAAATTAAGTGCTGTACTGGCTATGTACGAAACTGCCGGAAAGCTTCAGCCCTCGGGCAGTTTGATGCTTAAAAATGAAGATGCTTTTTTAGATTCATGCAGAAAAATAGGCTTCAGTGATGAAGTGATAGATAGTTCAAAAAGCTACGCCAAATTCATCAGCAAAAAGATCCTGGCATATGCGAAGGCTGATAACTACCGAAAGATAAGCGCACTTCCGCGATATAAATTGAAAGGAACTCCCGGGAGCTGGAATCTCACACCGCCAGCTTACATGCTACCGGTTGAACCCTACTTTAATACAGTACGACCTTTTACACTCGACTCGGCAGCGCAGTTTGTTCCTGATCCGCCTATCCCATTCTCTACCGATAAAAATTCGGCGTTTTATAAATTCCTGCAATTGAGCTATGCAAAAAGCGGCAATGGTTTAAAACAGGAGGAAAAAGATATTGCCAACTTTTGGGATTGTAATCCATTCGCCGTTCAAAATGACGGTCACATGCTTATCGGCCTCAAAAAAATCTCGCCGGGAGCGCATTGGATGGGCATAACCAATATTGCCTGCAAACAAACCAATGCCGGCTTCGCGAAAACCATGGAGGTAAACACGGTGGTAGCCGTGGGCCTGATGGACGCTTTTATTTGCTGCTGGGACGATAAATACCGCACCAACCGCATCCGCCCCGAAACGGCCATCCGCCAATATATTGATCCGCATTGGAAACCGTTGCTGCAAACACCGCCATTTCCGGAATACATTAGCGGGCACTCGGTAGTGTCATCCACATCGGCAGTGATCCTTACTCATTATTTTGGCGATAATTTTAAATATACCGATAGCGTGGAAGTAAGCTATGGTGTGCCTCCGCGGCATTTTACATCTTTTACACAAGCTGCCAAAGAAGCGGCTATATCCCGCTTTTGGGGAGGCATCCACTTTATGGATGCTATTGATAATGGCATTATTCAAGGGAATAAAGTGGGCAACCGGGTGTTGAGTAAAATAAAAAGTGCACAGAAATAAAGTATTTTACATTGTACTGAATGCGGCTTGCCAGGTAACTACAAGCCGCATTTTTTGTTTTATATCAAGATGTAAGTCATACGCACTAAAATGCGCCGGTAAAGTGCAAATACACATTTCCGGTACATTTTGCCAATAAATATGTACAGTATGACAATGTACAGCTGTAAAATTTACATTTATTTGTATTGCAATTACACAATTATCCATCGCCCCAAAAACCAAACTATAAACATCTATGAGTAAAACCTTTTTCTCAAAAAAAACCATTGTTCTGTTAAGCCTTAACCTTGTTACCTGTTATAAGGCAAGCTTCGGTTTCCAGGCACCTGCCGGGAGCAGGCTAACCGCAACGGACACCGCTTCTGTGCCTAAAGAAATTGAAGACCCCGAAAACATCGGCATCAATAAAGAAGCCAGCCACGCTACGCTGATGCCTTATGCTTCGTTAAAAGAAGCGCTCGCCGCCAACCGCCACGCCTCATCATTTAGCCGCAGCCTGAATGGTATGTGGAAATTTAACTGGGTTGATTGGCCGCAAAAGCGTCCGGTTAATTTTTATAAGCCGGGTTATGATGTATCTAAGTGGAAAGACATCAAAGTACCATCAAACTGGCAAATTGAAGGCTATGGTACCCCTTACTACAGCAATTTTACCTATATCTTTCAAAAAGATTTTCCGAGGGTAATGAGCACCCCGCCCCAAAAATATACCGCCTACACCGAACGGAACCCGGTAGGCAGCTATCGCCGCGATTTTACTGTACCTGCTGAATGGAACGGCCGACGTATTTTTATCACTTTTGATGGTGTTGATGCCGGTTTCTTTATCTGGGTAAACGGCAAAAAGGTAGGCTACAGCGTAAACAGCCGCAATGCCGCCGAATTTGATCTGACCAAATATATCAAACCAGGCAAAAACACCTTAGCGGTAGAAGTTTACCGCTTTACCACCGGCAGTTACCTGGAAGACCAGGACATGTGGCGCTTAAGCGGCATTTTCAGGAATGTAACACTATGGAGCAGCCCGCAGGAACACATCCGGGATTATTTTGTTAAAACCAACCTCGATCAGGAATACAAAAATGCCGATGTACTGGTATCAACCAAAATAAAAAATTATGGCGCTGCGGCTGTTAAAGCCCGCGTGTTGGATATTGCCTTATACAACGGCAGCGTAGCCGTTCCGGGAGCCACAGCAAAAAAAGCTATTCCGGCACTTAAGCCCGGCGAAGAGGTTACCGTTGAAACCAGTTTCCATGTAAACAACCCGCAAAAATGGACGGCCGAAACGCCTAAACTTTATACCACCGTTGTTAAAATTAATGATGGTGCGAATACGGTTGAAACACTTTCGTCGCGCACTGGTTTCAGGAGTATCGAGATTAAAGGTCGCTTGTTTTTGGTTAATGGCGTACCTATCAAACTAAAAGGTGTAAACCGTCATGAAAACTGGCCGAATGATGGCCACGCGGTTACCGAAGAGCAGATGATCAGGGATATTGTGTTGATCAAACAAGCCAACTGTAACCACGTGCGTACCTGCCACTATTCGGATGATCCGCGTTGGTACGAACTGTGCGATCAATACGGCATCTATTTAGTAGCCGAAGCCAACTTAGAAAATCACGGCGCCTGGGACGAGTTTAACGAAGAACCGCGGATTAAAGCAGCTTTGATTGACAGAAACGTTGCCAACGTTGAGAATTTTAAAAACCACCCCTCTGTGGTGATCTGGAGTTTGGGTAACGAATGCGGCAGCGGCGGTTCAAACTTCAGGGCTATTTTGAAGGCCATTAAAGATATCGATACCAGCCGCCCTACACACTACCAGGGTTTCGGCATTGGCAAAAACAACCCTGCCGATATGGACAGCGAGATGTATACCGATGTAGAAAATCTTGAAAAACATGCCAACGATAATACATTAACTAAGCCTTTTTACCTGTGTGAGTATGCGCATGCCATGTTCAATTCGATGGGTTCGGTAGATATTTATAATGATTTGTTTGATAAGTACCCGCAATTATTGGGCGGCGCTATATGGGAGTGGCAGGATCAGGGTGTTTACAACAACCGCAATCCCAAACACCCGATAACTGCATACGGTGGTGGTTTCGGCGAATTCCCTAACGATCATTACTTTATTCATAAAGGCGTTGTGTTTTCAGACAGATCACCAAAGCCTCATTACCCCGAGCTGAAGCGTGCTTACCAATGGATCAGTATCCGCGCTAAAGATTTAAAAAATGGCGTTGTCACTATTAAAAACCGCTACCAGTTTATCACCCTTAACAGCTTTACGGCTAAATGGGAAGTAAGCGAAAACGGCGACGTCCTATCGTCAGGTAACCTTGCTTTAAATAAAATTAAACCAGGTGCCGAACAGGACGTAAAAGTGCCGTTTAACATTACACCTAAACCCGGTGCTGAGTACTTTTTGAGAGTTTCGTTTAATCAGGCTGCTGATAATATGTGGGCTAAAAAAGGATTTGAAGTTGCCGCACAGCAATTAGAGCTACCTATTACCGTTCCGGCCGCACAACAACAACCGGCAACAGGCAAATTGACTTTAGCCGATGGCAAAGATGAAATTAAAGTAAAAGGCACAGGTTTTGCCCTTGAGTTTGATAAAACCAAAGGCACATTCACCAAAATGGAAAAAGACGGCGAAAACGTTTTGGAAGGCAGCGGAGGGCCTATGTTGCATTTGTGGCGCGCACCTCACCGTATTGATGATGAGTGGGCTTACAACGATTACTGGGTAAAATACGGCCTGAAAGAATTAGCATGGAAAACCGACGATGTAAAAGCAACCCAGCTTGCAAACGGCGAAGTGGAGATTAAAGTAAGCCTTACCGGTACCGGCAAGCATGATTTTGCAGTGCATCATCAGGCTGTTTATACCATCAATGGTAATGGAAACATTAAAGTTGATAACAATGTAAGCTTTAACGGTGATGAAAAAATAGTGCTTGCCCGTTTAGGTGTTCGCCTGTTCCTGAAAAAGGACCTGAACCGGTTTGAATACTTTGGCCGCGGCCCGATGGAAAATTACGCCGACAGGAAAAGCGGTTTTGATGTAGGGCACTACAACAGCACCGTGGCTCAACAGGTAACTCCTTACGAAAAACCTATGGACAACGGCAATCATGAAGATGTGCGCTGGGCCAAAGTATTTACAGACAAAGGATTGGGCATTGCCGTTAAGCAAACTAATGAGTTATTCCAGGTAAGTGCCCAACCTTATTGCGATGAGGAAATGACGGATGTTGAGTACAAGATAGATATGCCAAAAAGCAAATGGACAGTGCTTTGCATCAGCCATAAAACTTTAGGTGTAGGTTCAAATGGGTGCGGACCACGGCCGTTGGAACAATATAGGGTACACGCTAAGCCTGCTTCATTTAGCTATCAGATCCAGTTGTTGGGTAAAAAGTAGAGCGTATTAAGTCGATAGTCTTAAGTTTTCTAAGCCCGCAGTCTTGAATATTAGAACTTAAGACTATCAACTTCAGGCTTAAAAAAACCTTCCGGAAACGATTGCATAGTTTTAATCAGGCATCTTCTTTTTTTGCAGTTAGAGGTTAACTAATCTTGTTAAAAATAAGGCAGAACGGCAAAAGGATAAAGGCAAGAAAACCTTTCACCTTTTGCCTTTATCCTTTCACCTCATAAAAACCACCAGTAATGAAAAAAGTATTTCTGCAATTATTGTTCATGGCTACCTGCTTCAAGTCATTTGGGCAGGAAACTATTATCAAATACCTATCGGGTACAGATAAAGACCATACCGTACAATGGGACTTTTTTTGTACCGATGGAAGAAAAAGCGACCGGTGGACAAAAATACCCGTTCCGTCAAACTGGGAATTGCAGGGCTTTGGCAGCTACAACTACGGGCACGATAAAGTAAAAAGCAACGAGCAGGGCCGGTACAGGCACGAGTTTACCGCCGGTAACTGGCAAAACAAAAGGGTACTGATAGTTTTTGAAGGCTCCATGACCGATACCAAAGTGATGGTAAACGGCAAGCAGGCTGGCCCTATACACCAGGGTAGTTTTTACAGGTTTAAGTATGATATAACCGATTTAATAAAGCCCAACGCCAAAAACCTGCTGGAAGTTACCGTTGATAAAACATCAGCAAATGCCTCGGTAAATGATGCCGAGCGAAGGAATAGCGATTTTTGGGTATTTGGAGGGATTTACCGCCCGGTTTACCTTGAAGTTGTTCCTGATACTTACATCGAGCGGATGGCTATCAATGCCAAAGCCGATGGTACTTTCCAGGCAGATGTTTATGCTCAAAATTTAAAGGGTGATGAAACCATCGAGGCGCAGGTGCAAAAACTCAACGGCGAAAAAGTCGGCCTGCCTTTTACAATAAAAGTTAACACCGGCGCCGATCATCCCGAACTAAAAACAAAAATCAATAAACCCTTATTGTGGAGTGCAGAATTCCCTAACCTGTACCAGGTTGCCATCTCTATTAAAAACAAACAGGGTATTATTCACAAAGTGAGGCAAAAATTTGGTTTTCGTACGGTTGAGTTACGGACTAACGATGGCTTATATGTGAATGGTGCCAGGATAGTGATGAAAGGCAGCGACAGGCACAGCTTTTGGCCGGAAACCGGCAGGACGCTAAGCCACGCCATCCAGGTGATGGATGTTAAGCTGATGAAAGAGATGAACATGAATGCGGTGCGGATGTCACACTATCCGCCTGATGCTGATTTTTTGGATGTATGCGATTCGTTGGGTATTTATGTTTTGGATGAGCTTACCGGCTGGCAGGCCAATTATGATACGCCAACCGGCAAAAAACTGGTTAAGGAACTGGTGCTGCGCGATGTTAACCACCCCTCCATCCTGTTTTGGGATAATGGCAACGAAGGCGGCTTTAACCGTGAGCTTGATAACGATTACGGTATATACGACCCTCAAAAACGTACGGTGATTCACCCCTGGGAAAAATTTAACGGCACCGATACCAAACACTATCCCGATTATAACTACATGGTTAATGCGGCGGCCAACGGGAAAGAAGTGTTTTTCCCTACCGAGTTTATGCACGGCTTATATGATGGTGGCGCGGGTGCGGCCCTGGATGATTTTTGGGCGCAGATGGTGAAACACCCGCACGGCGCGGGCGGCTTTATCTGGGCTTTTTTAGATGAAGCCGTGATCCGCACGGATAAAAATAATATCTACGATTCGGATGGGAACCACGCCCCCGACGGTATTGTTGGCCCGCATCGCGAAAAGGAAGGGAGTTTTTATACCATAAAAGAGATCTGGTCGCCGGTGTATATTGAGCCGCAACCTATTGATAAAACTTTTAACGGGAAGATTCCTGTAGAAAACAGGTATAGCTTTACCAACCTTAACCAATGTAGTTTCAAGTGGCAGTTGGTTAAGCTTCCGCCAGCCAATGCCAATACAACAAAGCCGGTTGTTAGCGCGGCTGCTCCGCTTGGAAAGTTTAATTTAAAGCCGGGCGCAAAAGGCGTGCTGAACCTGCCCATTCCTGCATCATGGGCCGGTAACGATGCCCTTTATTTAACGGCCTATGGCCCCGATAAAAAGGAATTGTTTACCTGGAGCTGGGCGATAAAAACGCCTGCTGAAATCAACAAAATCAAAACTATTCCTGTCAAATCGGCGGTTAAAATTACCGATAACGTTCAGCAACTTGTGGTAGCGTGCGATGGTATTAGCTATTATTTTGATAAAGAAACAGGCTATATTCAAAAAGTGGTTAAGCCCTCAGGTCCTGTTTCGCTATCCGGCGGCCCTGTTTTGGCTGGTGTAAACACTTCATTAAAACAGTTTACCGATAAAGCCATCAAGGGCGGGCATATTGTTGAAGCAGACTATGATGGCGCGGCAACCCTGCATGTAAAATGGACTTTCAACTCCGGTCGACCTGCCAAATTGGAATATCAATACAGCCAAAAAGGCGATGCCGATTTTATGGGCATCACTTTCAACTATCCCGAAGAAAAAATCACCGGCATGAAATGGCTTGGCCGCGGCCCTTACCGGGTTTGGAAAAACAGGCTGAAAGGGCAACAGTTTGGTGTTTGGCACAAAGCTTACAACAACACCATTACCGGCCAAACCTGGGGCTATCCCGAATTTAAAGGCTACCACGCTGAAGTGAACTGGGCGGTGATCGAAAATAAAGAGTCCGCTTTCACGGTTTACAATACTGATAAAAATGTTTACCTGCAAATGCTGCGCCCGGGCCGGGAACAAGCTGCGCTGGATAATAACAATGTTGAACCGGCCTTCCCCGAAGGCAGTATAGGTTTTTTAAATGCCATCAGCCCAATCGGCACCAAATTTCAGGCGGCAAAAGTAATGGGGCCGCAAAGCCAAACCAACCATGCTGATGGTGAGCCGGTAAACGGAACCCTTTGGTTTGATTTCGGGCATTAATCAATAACACATTAAACCAACCAACAAAAAACCTTTATGAAACAATTATTATTTAACCATAAAAAACGTGGCGCTTTTTGGGTTGCGATGGTAATGGGCGCTGTAGCGCTTGTTTGCTCATCGTATGTTCTTCATAGGCCACAATCGCCCAACGCGGCTGAACCACCTTTGATCACCCTGAAAGTTCAACCGATTAGTTCAAATTTGCAATCGCCAACAGCTTTGGCTTTTCCGGGGAATGGCGAGATCTGGGTAACCGAGCAACCCGGCAAGATCAGGGTTGTTAAAAACGGTAAACTGCTTGATGAGCCCCTGCTTGATCTGCGGAGCAAAATGCTGAAGGTGAACAAAGGCTATGAAGAGCGTGGTTTGCTGGGCATTTGCCTGCACCCACAATTTAAATCGAACAAAAAGTTCTATGTTTTTTACAGCGCCAACACAACCGGCAAGTTTAACCATAAAGATGTGATTGCCGAATATAAGTTATCATCCGGTTCAGATGCTATCGATCCAAACAGCGGCCGTGTGATCCTCGCACAGGATAAGCCGGATGGGAACCACGATGGCGGCTGTATCCAGTTTGGCCGTGATGGTTATTTATATATTTCATTTGGCGATGGCGGCGGACAAGGCGATAAACATGGCGAGATTGGTAACGGTCAAAATCTCGGCAACCTGCTTGGTAAAATTTTACGCGTTGATGTTAACGGCACCGCTCCTTACAGCATCCCTAAAAGCAACCCTTTTGCAGGTAAAAAAGATGCAGCACCCGAGATCTGGGCGTATGGCTTCCGCAATCCATACCGCTTTTCGTTCGATAAAGCATCGGGGCAATTATTTGCAGGCGATGTTGGCCAGGACCTTTGGGAAGAGGTTGACATTGTAACCAAAGGTGGCAACTATGGCTGGCGCTTAACCGAAGGCACCCATTGCTATAACCCCGACAACGGCTGCGATATTAAAGGGATAACCATGCCCATTGCCGAATACAGTCATACCGAAGGCGTTTCGGTAATAGGCGGTTACGTTTACAACGGCAAACAAGTGCCCGTTTTAAAAAGCAAATACATATTTGCCGATTGGGTTGGCAAAATGTTTTACCTGCAAAAAAACGGCAACCAATGGCAGCGCGGCAAAATCACGTTTCAAAACATCCCGACTAATTTGAAGATCATCGGCTTTGGCGAGGACCCCACCGGAGAGGTTTATGTATTGACTAATTCAGATACCGGGCCGGAGAATGAGAATGGAGCTGTTTATAAGATTTTAAAGAATTAAATATCTACTGCCGCGGGGTTGAGCTATGCTCAACCCCGCGGCAGTAGATATTAGACTAAAAATTACACAGATCTTCCTGCCTTGTCATCCCGGCCCAGCGGATCGGGCTACACTAATCCCACGGCAACAAGTGTTGTGGGTAAATAACTAATTCGCTTCTTTTTTGTTAAATTTACAGTAATTTAGTTTAACATGAAGATTATTCGGAAAGATCAGCAGGAAGGCATATTCATTCCGTTAGATGAATGGGAGCACGTGATTGGCAGTGTTAAAGCCAATACCGAACTACACCAGTTACTCAGCCAGCAGCCGCTTCGTTCAATATTCGACCTTTCCCCGGCAGAAATCACAGAGAAACTTAAACCGGCAGCGATAGAGCTAACACAGCAGGCGTTGCAAAACAACCTTTATACTTCGCATCGTTTGGATACCAGGGAAAGGCAGTTTTTACATCGTTACTCAGACGGACGAATTGAACTTATTGAGATAGACGAAGTTACAGGATCTGAAATCCTGATCAGGAGCTATCAATAAATTATGCCTGAATTAAATATAATTGCAGGCCCCAATGGTGCCGGAAAAAGTTCGTTCTCCCGCTTCCTTTCATTTCCCGACGCTTTGATTTTCGATCCCGACCTCGAAACTAAAAAGATTTCTGCAAGGTATCCGGATATCAACGACGATGCTGTAGAAGCTGAACTTACAAGGGTTTACGAAAAACAAGAAAAAAAAGCACTTGCCGGCTACCTGAATTTTACCATAGAGACTAATTTGCGTAATGATTATGTGATTAAACGTGCTGAACGTTTCAAATCAAACGGTTATGCAATCAATCTTATCTTTTTCCTGCTTCCTACTATTGCAGATTCTATAGACAGGGTCAGGTTACGCGTACGGAACAAGGGACACAACGTTGATATAGAAAGTATCAAAATTAACTTTGAGGAATCGTATAAAAACGCAATTAAGTTTGCGAATCGTTTTGATAATATCATGATTATGGACGGTTCATCAACCAGCCAACTGATTAACGCTCCTCGCCCCATTGCTATATTCAAAGAAAACGGTCACCTTTTTATCGATAAGCAAGCACCTGAATGGTCAAAGACATTCATTGTGGAAATGCAAAGCCATTCAAAGGCCCCAAAAAAGGCTGACGAAAAAACCGACACTGATAAGGGAATCGTTCGAATACGCCGGCATTCCGCAAAAAGCCCCGATCCTCAAAAAATTAGAAAGACAATCGCTGCGATATCACGAAAAAGACCAGGTAAACGCCGGGGCCGTTGATACAATTATTTCAATTGCCCTTAAAAGCGAATTAAAATTAAACGATAGTGGCAACTAATTTAAATCCATGTTCGTGTTACCAACCAGTCACATTCTCCCCCGCCATTAGTCGCATACACACCTCCGCTGTTATTATCTTATTACTCAAATTTGAATCATAACAAAAACTAAAAACTATACCAGGAGGTAAAATCAAAATGAGAAAAATAATCGTAGTTACATTCATTACATTAGATGGCATAATGCAGGCACCGGGCGGCCCGGAAGAAGATCAATCAGGCGGTTTCATTTACGGCGGTTGGTCGGTGCCTTTTTCTGATGAAGCTTCGGGCAGGCTAATGCAGCAACAGATGGCCCCGGCCGATCTGTTGCTGGGCAGGAACACATTCAAAATTTTTGAAGATTACTGGCCTAAACATACCCAATACTGGCCTGGTATTAACGATGTAACCAAGTATGTGTTATCCAACACCGTGGATAAATCTGATTGGAACAATACCGTTTTCCTTACCAATGTGGAAGATATCGAAAAGCTCAAAAATTCCGACGGCCCTGATCTTAAAGTTTGGGGTAGCGGCGAACTGGTAAAACTGTTATTAAAGCATGATCTGGCAGATGAACTGTGGCTCAAAATTTACCCTGTGCTACTGGGCAAAGGTAAAAAGCTTTATGACGATGGTATAGCACCTGCTGCTTTCGAATTAACAGAGAGCAACGTTACCTCTTCGGGCGTGATTTTTGCCAGTTACAAACGGGCGGGTGAGGTTAAAACAGGTTCTTTTAATATATAGAAAGCTTATTTTTTGAAGAAAGGGCAAAAAGTGTTGTTACTTTTTGCCCTTTTTTTATTAAACGCCGGTTACGTTTAAATTTAAAACACACTTTATGATATCAATCAGCAAAAAAGGTGACGACAGTCATTTTTTTAAAATAGCGTAATCATTACACTTATCGCATGGAACAAATCGGTATAAAACAAACCACTCCTCTTCACCAGGAATGGCTGCGAAGACTGGATTTTTATCATTTCGAACTGTTTATTTTACAGGAACAACTGGAAGAAATAGCCGACTACAATAGGGAGACTGATATTTTAAAAAAGGTGGGTTATTTTAAAAACCGGTTAAGTATTCGCAAAAACTATATAGAGAGGTTAAGAGACAGGATTCGCGAAAACGACAATGCTTTAACGGATAAAATAACAGGCGACGATAGTATTGAAAACACTTTGGAAACTTTCGAGGCATTAAATACAGAATGTATCATGGAACAGCAATTGGTAAATAACTTAAAAAGAGAATTAAACCGCTTTGTTGCCGAATTTGCATAAGGCATTTTCAGTTTTAAATCTTTCCGTGATCAGGCTATAGCAGATCAACAAATAAAAAGATCGTCGCTCTATTTCGGGAATGACGATCTTTTCTTTTTATTTTTTGGCGATATAAACTCCAAAAAACCGCTAAATCACTATTTCGCCGGTGTTATCACAATATTACGGTAATCAATCGGCCCATGATCGCCCTGGATTAGCAGCGGGCCAGGTGCGCCCTCCTCGCTGTTAATAGCCCCGCCGGTTATACCGGGAATTATCTGATCGCAAATAACAGTTTTTCCGTTGGCAACAACGGTTACAATTCTGCCAATCAGTGTAACATCATACGATTGCCACTCGCCAGGATTTTTGGCCATCATTTTGTTTGGTGCCACAAAGCCATATATCGAGCTAAACTGGTTATTATAAGGCTCAGGGTCGCCGCTTTTGGTATCAATAACCTGCAACTCATAACGGCCGCGCAGGTAAACACCGCTGTTGCTGCCCTGCGGATAACGAAACTCGATATGCAGTTTAAAATCGCTAAAAATTTTATCGGTAATCAGGTTAGCTCCCGAATGCGGGCTTCTTAAAATACCATTTTCGGCTATCCATTGGTTTTTGCCATCGGTATGCCAGCCGGCTGTGTTTTTACCGTTAAACAACTTAACGGGCGTACCCCAAACCGGTTTTTTAGTCCTGATAAGCACAGGTGCCCTAACGCCGGTAAATTCGTAGCTTTTGCCATCGGTATAAACCATGGTGCCTTTAATTTTATCGCCGCTAACTTCAAACTCAAAATCCATATTACGGTCGCCCGGTTCCCATTGCGGGGGGATAGAGAAACTATATTTATCATTATTAACCTTAACTTCCGAAATTGGGCGGGCGCTGCCAAAGGCATATACATAGCGGCCAATTAAGGTATGTGTGCCCGATTTTTGCACTTCCAACCACGAGGGCAGGTTTTTACCATCTTTACTTAAGGTAAGGTCCCAGCGACCAATCACATCCGGATCCTTTTTTTGCTGGGCAAATGAAATTTTAATACTACTGAAAACAAGCAACAACAACACTGCCTGGAAGCGGCAAAACATCGGTAAGTTTTTCATATTTAACAATAAAGATTTTAATTGCTCTGTTCGGGTTAATATATCCCCCGTTACAATCATTTGTAGTGGTTACCAGGTTAAATAACCATCAATATCGAAAGGTAGTTTTTTATTTTCGATTATCAAAAATCAGATTTTAGTATCGCTTCGCTTCAAAATCAACAACGGCATCTATCTTATCATTAATTTCGAGAAGAATGTCGTCCATCTCCTGTACACACGATTGCAGCATTGGCAAAAGTTCTATAATCTCCGCCTTGTCTTCGGCTATATCGGCAAGGTTCATCAGGCCAAGCATCGTAGCTACAGGTTTCCTGATCTGGTGCGAGCCCGTCCAGGCTACCTGTTTCAACAATTCGTTCTGGCGTTTATTTTCCTGTATCGATCGCTTTAGCTCATCAATGTCCTTTATAACACCAATAAGCCTTACGGGCTTCATTTGCTCGTTATAGATAAAATACCCCTGATCCATCACGTACTTAAACTGGTTATGACCGCTTTTTATGCGGTATTCGCAACTCCAGTTGGTTTTTCCTTCACTGCTTATTTTGTGTTGGCTGCTTATTACCTGGGGTAAATCATCAGCACAAATCAGGCTGCGCCACCAGCCCAGGTTATATTGAATATCCTCGTAAGGAATATCAACCAGTTTTGAAAGGCTGGTGTTATAAATGATCTGGTCGTTCACAATATCCAGATCGTAAATTACGTCGCGTGTGGCCTGGGCCACCAGGTCGTATCTTTCCAGTGCTTCTTTCAGCCTTGCATCCTTTATCTTGTCTTCAGTTACGTCCGAAAAATAAACAGCCACACCTTCCTCGGTAGGATAAGCCGATAAACTAATCCATTTATCAAGCACCAGCGAGTAATCTACAGTTTTAACAATTACACGGTCTTCCAGGGCCTTTTGGTACGAAGGGTATAAACGATTGCGGTGTTTGGGGATGATGGTAAAAATATTTTCGCCCATCATTTGCGGAATGCTGCTTCCTATCAGATCCTTAAATGCCTGGTTATAACCTATAATAACCATATCCTTATCCAGGGCAAAATAGGCATCGTTTATAGAGTTAAGCGTGGTTTCTAACCGGTTTCTGAAATCATCCCGCTCACTTTCCAACTGTTTCAGCTTAGTTATATCCTGCATCGAACCTATCAACTTAAGCGGCATCGATCCCGATTCGATAGTTGCAAGCTGGCGGATAAAACGGGTTTCGCCACTCAAAGCCCTGATGCGGTGGGTTACATCAAGCGGTACGCCAAGGCTTATTAAAGCCTGAAGTCCCTCAAGCATTAAGCGGCGATCTTCAGGAAAAATATGTTCGATATAAATATCAAAAGCGGGCCGCTCATCGTTGCGGGCTACGCCTGTAATTTCGTAAACCTCGTCGGTCCAGATGAGTTTTTGTGTATCAGGATAAAATTCCCATCCGGCAACTCCCGATATCAATTGAGTTTCTTTCAGTTTTCTTTTTTCCTCAACAAGTTCATGGTTGGCCTGCTCCAGTTTTCGTTGCATTGTTACAACCTCCGTCATGTTGCGGGCCATCACCAAAATACCGGGTTTATTATTAAAAATAATGCGGTGCGAAGAAATGTTAACGTGCAGCAGTTCGCCGCTCTTTTTTATATGACGCCAGTTGCCGCTTACATTAAGCTGGTTGTATGACATTTTCTTTGCAGACTCAATTACCTTTTCGGCATCTTCGGGCGGGCGGATATCGAGGATACTGAGCTCCATAAATTCTTCCCGCGTGTAACCGTAGTTGGCAACAGCAGCATCATTTACCGAAATAATTTTCAACTGCTCGTTATAAATCCACATGGGTATGGGGTTGGCCTCATACATATTGCGGTATTGCGATTCGCCCTGCTCAAGCTTTTTATTATCCGAGTGGATAAGGTAATACAAAAATAGTGTAGTAATCACTACAAAAGCGTAACCCTTTGCAGTGCTTAACCATAAAAACTGCGACTGGGAAAAATTGGCTGCTATATAAAACAATAACTGATCACTAAAGGTGATCCACAATAAGCTAACCAGTAAATAAAGCAGCACGATACGCAGGGCGCCGCGCTTTATCATAAAAGAGAAACCCATTGCGTTATTATACGGTTAAGCCGGGCTTTGGTTACAACCCGATGATGTAAAACCGTCATTCATACATGCATCGTAGGCGAAAAATATTTTTTTCTTATTATAAGGTCTTATCTCTGCCTGCCAATTAATGTATTTGGCGAATAGCCGAAGTGATTTTTAAAGGCGTACGAAAAATGAGAAAGATTTTCAAAGCCTGCTTCAATATATACCTCTACAGGTTTCTGCTTTTTTTCGGCTATTTGATAGTGGGCTAATTCGAGCCGTTTTTCGGTAAGCCATTTTTGCGGAGTGCTGTTAAAAGCCTTTTTAAAATCGCGCCTGAAAGTGGCCAGGCTGCGCCCGGTTAGGTAGCCAAACCTATCAAGCGTCATATTAAACATAAAGTGCCGCTCCATAAATTCGGTAAGGTTAATTTTGCCCGGCTCATCAAAATTAGCCAGCAAACCGTCAACATCCTTATCAATTGATCTTAATATGCTGATGGCTTCTTCAATTTTAATGGATGCTATTTCGGCCGGCAGGTTTTTGCCCAGATCGAAATATGGAATAAGCGAGGCAAGGCAGCTTTGCAATAAGGGACGTTTTGGAAAACTGTAAACCTTTTGCAGAGGCTGTAAACGGCCCGCGGGCTTATGCCGCGAATAAAAATCCTTTAACCGCTGTTTGGTGAGATGCATGGCTACAGCCTTGTGCGGCAAGCCATCCTTTGGGTAATTGATAACCGTGGCCAGCTGGTTACGGGGAATAAGGAAAATATCGCCGGCATTGAAAATATACGTACCATCGGCCTGGATAATTTTGGTTTCGCCCGAAATGAACCAAACCAGGATGTGATGCTCAAACATTACCTCGGTTTTAAAGGTATTGCCCTTAAACTCGGATAATTTAATATCAGCGGTGATATATTTTGTTTCAAACTCCATAAGTACGGTAGTAAAAGTACAAAATATAACAAGCCGGATAAATGTCTCCGGCTTGTTATTAAAAACGGGGTATTAATTTACGGGGAAAAGGATTCCGGTCATTTCTTCAGATAAACTCCAGAGTTTCGTTGCATTCCCGGCATCCACCGAGTAGGGCTTTACGCCATATAAGGTTGCCGGATCAGCAAAGTTATGTTCGATATCTCCGTTATCCAGCACAGCTACATCGACGTTTTCGCAATATACTCCACCTACGTTGTTTAACAGCGGGCTGGTAGCGCACCAAACAGTAGTAGCTGCGCCTTGCTCAAGGTTTTTAAGTTTAGCTGCCACTTCCGGGAAAATTTCGCCGTTTTCATCGTGCGTACCCATTTGCTGAAACAAAACCATCGGGGCTACCCTACCCAGATCGGTACCCAGTACCGAACCGGGATGTAATGAATAAGCCCTTACCCCGAAATCTTTAGCCCGGTGGTCAAGCTCAACCGAAAACAAATTATTGGCCGATTTTGACCGGCCGTAGCCTTGCAATGTTTCGTACGCCCCTACTAAAAAATTAGGATCGTCAAAATTAAACGGTGAGATTTGGTGCCCGTACGATGAAACGTTGATTACCCTCGCGCCATCAGCCTTTTTTAAAGCCGGCCAAAGTTTAGCTGTTAATACAAAATGCCCAAGGTGATTGGTTGCCAGCTGCGATTCATATCCTTTGTTGTTGTATTGTAAAGGTACCCACATAATACCGGCATTGTTAACCAAAATATGGAGGATATTGTTAACCGCCAAAAATTCATCTGCAAACCTGATAACCGATTCCTGATCCATCAGGTCCATTTGGGCAATGGTTACATTGGGTAATCCATCCAGGTTTGCGGCTGCTTTTTTAACGTCGCGGGCCGGCACGGTAACTTTGGCTCCTGCGTTTACAAAAGTTTTTACTGCTTCGAGGCCTATACCGGCATAGCCACCGGTAACTATAATTATTTTACCCTGTAAATCAATTCCGTTTATAACATCTGTTGTGGTTGATGCAGCACCAAAGCCCGAATTTAAAGACATCTGCAGTGCTCCGTTGTAATTATCTTTCAGTTTCATTTTTATCATTTTTTATACAGCCAAAGTTAGGCGGGCCGTTAAAAAGCAGCTTTGTTTAAAACGTCAATTTACTTTGCTCAGAACGTCAATTTTCTGATTACACGATTGCTTCAGTCATCCAATCATCACGAAAAAAGCTTTTTAAAATATTTTGTGAGTCTGCTCGTCGTACCTCCGTATGAGAACACGTATTCCCGCCATTATTTTGTTATGGCTTATTATTGATATTTATTTTTTTAAAGCGATCCAAACGCTTGGGCTAAATCAAAATATAGGTTTGTTTTACTGGCTGTTTGATGCCTTGCTAACAGGCGCTATAGTAATCAGCGCCTTTGCCCGGAGCCGCAGATTTATTTCGTGGCTGATGGCTTTGATGCTGTTATCCTTTGTACCGAAACTTGTTGGCTCGGTAATATTGTTGCTTGAAGATATTACCCGGCTGTTTCGCGGTTTTCCGCCTCGTAGCTATGCTGTAAGTGAATTTGTGATGATGATAGCCTTTGCTTTTTTCGGCATATTGCTGTTCGGCATTACCCGCGGGCGGCATTACTATAAAGTACGCCGCGAAACTTTATTTTTTGACAATCTGCCCGAAAAGTTTGATGGGTTTACCATTACCCAATTATCAGATATCCACTCGGGCAGCTTTAGCGATGCCAAAGGTGTGCAAAAAGGCCTCGACCTGGTTAACGCCCAGCAAAGTGATGTGATATTGTTTACCGGCGACCTGGTAAATAACCAGGCCAGTGAAATGGACCCGTGGATCCCCGCTTTTTCGAAACTGAAAGCACCTTATGGCAAATATTCGGTTTTGGGTAACCACGATTACGGCGATTACATACAATGGGAAAGCAAGCATGATCAGCAGGCTAATCTTAAACGCCTGAAGGAAGTGCACGGGGAAATTGGATTTAAACTGTTATTGAACGAACATACCCCTATCCGTAAGGAAAACGAAGCCATCTCGCTCATCGGCGTTGAAAACTGGGGCAAGGGCGGATTCCACAAATATGGCGACCTGGACAAAGCCACAGCCGAAGTTCCGGATGAAGGATTTAAAATCCTGATGTCTCACGATCCGTCGCATTGGGACGCGGTTACCTTAGGCCATCGCCATCCTATCCATCTTACGCTATCCGGGCATACCCACGGCGCACAATTTGGATTTGAGCTGTTTGGTTTTAAATGGAGCCCCATCAAATACATTTATAAACAATGGGCCGGGCTGTATGAAAAAAGCGGGCTGTACCTGTATGTAAACCGGGGCTTCGGCTTTTTGGGTTTGAAAGGCCGGATAGGCATGTGGCCTGAAATTGCTGTAATTACCCTGAAAAGGAAGTGATTTATTCAATAAAAAAGTCCCGACGGCTATTACCGAAGCGGGACTTTTTTTTATTATTTAAAATCTATTTCTTCCAATCGCCATCAAACAAACGCCATATTCCCAGCGGGTTGCCTTGTTGCAAGGCCAGCGGCAACAAATTATCCGGGCAATTTTGGAAACACACCGGGCGTACCCATCTTTTTACCGAGTTAATACCTACGGCTGTAAAGCGGCTATCAGTAGTGGCCGGAAACGGACCGCCATGTACCATGCTGGCGCAAACCTCAACGCCCGTTGGTACGCCGTTAAATAATACCCTGCCGGCAATTGATGGTAACAATTGTAACAATGCGGCGTGGTTTGCAAAATCATTATCAGTACCCATTACCGTGGTAGTAAGCTGGCCCGATACGGATTTTAGCACTTTAATCAATTCGGCTTCATCGTGGCAGATAACCATTAATGAATAAGGGCCGAAAACCTCTTCGTGCAGCAAGGGATTTTGTAAAAAGGCTTCGCCGCTAACCGTTGCAACAACCGGACTGGCTTCAATATCCGATGCTTCTGTTGCCGACCGGTTAATTTCGGTTACACCAACCTGTTCAAGCGCGGCAGCACTCTTTTTTTGGTAGGCAGCGTGGATGCCGGCGTGCAGCATTTTAGCCGGTTTAACACCTTCAATTCCGTCACCCAATAAATTAATAAAATTATGTACGCTCTCGCTTTCTACAGCCAGCATTAAACCCGGGTTGGTGCAAAACTGCCCCATACCCAGTGTTATTGATCCGGTGTATAATGCAGCCAGCTCGGCGGCATTTTTATTTAGTGTATCCGGCAAAAATACAACCGGGTTTGTACTACCCATTTCCGAAAATACGGGAATCGGTTTTTTGCGTTGCGATGAATATTGCAAAAGCGCCAAACCGCCGGCCGTAGAACCGGTAAAGCCTACAGCAGCGGTATCATCGGCCTGAACCAAAGCCCTGCCGCTTTCAAATGAGGTGCCGTGCACATGTTGAAAAATATGTTCGGGCATATTGCAGGCGGCAATTGCCTTTTTGATAGCACTGTAAACCATCTCCGAAGTTTCGGCATGCGCCGGATGCGCTTTTACCACTACCGAACAGCCTCCGGCCAAAGCACTTGCAGTATCGCCGCCCGCTGTTGAATAAGCAAACGGAAAATTACTTGCCCCAAAAACAACTACCGGGCCAAGCGGCACCAGCATTTTACGCAGATCCGGTTTTGGCAAAGGCGTTCTATCAGGTAAAGCGGTATCGATAGTGGCTTCAACCCAACTGCCCTCGCGTAGCATACCCGCAAACATACGCAACTGCCCAGTGGTACGGGCGCGTTCGCCAGCAAGACGGGGTAGCGGTAGGTTGGTTTCTTCGGATGCTTTTTGCAATAAATCTTCGCCCAAAGCCTCAATCTCATTAGCAATGGTTTCTAAAAAAACGCTTTTTTCTTCAACACTTGTTTTCTGATAAGCCTCAAACGCGGTTTGCGCCTGCTGCATTACCTGGTTTATTTCGTCAACGCTTGGTTCTTTAAAGTTGTTAGCCATGGCAGAGGATCTTTTTATAAAAGGTATGAATATATACAATTTGTGTTAGCAAAGATATCTAACTGCCAACTAAGCCGAATAAAAATTTCCTATCAACAATTAGCAGTATTTTATCCTGTTTTTGGCACACAAAGGAGTAATCTGTCAAAAAATGAACACCCCACGATTTATTTACACACAAAGACGGCAAGACGCAAAGAAGGGTTTAACAATCGCTATCAAAACCCTTGCGTCTTAGCATCTTTGCGTGCCTAAAACTCACCAACTATCCACAAAAAACCTTTGCGCCTTAGCCTCTTTGCGCACTTAAAACTAACCAACTATCCACAAAAAACCTTTGCGCCTTAGCCTCTTTGCGCACTTAAAACTCACCAACTATCCACAAAAAACCTTTGCGCCTTAGCCTCTTTGCGCACTTAAAACTCACCAACTATCCACAAAAAACCTTTGCGCCTTAGCATCTTTGCGTGCTTAAAACTTACCAACTATCCACAAAAAAGACCTTTGCGCCTTAGCCTCTTTGCGCACTTAAAACTCACCAACTATCCACAAAAAACCTTTGCGCCTTAGCCTCTTTGCGCACTTAAAACTCACCAACCATCCACAAAAAATCTTTGCGCCTTAGCCTCTTTGCGCGCTTAAAACTCACCAACTATCCACAAAAAATCTTTGCGTCTTCGCGTCTTTGCGTGCCTAAAACTCACCAACTATCCACAAAAAACCTTTGCGTTCTTAAAAATCTAAACCATGCTATTTCCCGAAATCATAAAATTTCCAGCTCGTGCTAAAATCGCGTGTTAAGGACTGGTTGGTTAACGTTGCTCTGATCATCTCTATCGGAATCAGGTTCTCCTTCATTACCGCATCATGAAACTGCTTATAGCTCATTTTACCGCTATCCACCAACTCGCGCTTTAACGACATAATTTGCAGGCCACCGGTAAGATAAGCCACCTGGTAAAGCGGGCTATAACCACCTTCAAACGAGCGCCTAACCTCGCCTTCGGCATTCGCCTTTTCATGCCCCACCCTATCTATCAAAAAGTCGATGCATTGTTGCGGCGTCCATTTGCCTAAGTGGTAATTAAGCGAAAAGATGATCCTTGCGCAACGGTGCATGCGCCAAAACAGCATGCCTACGCGCTCTTCGGGCGTTTGAGCAAAACCTTTATCGTACAATAATAACTCCCAATATAGCGCCCAACCCTCGGTGGCAAATGGGGTCGAAAAATCCTGGCGGTAGGCTTTGTACCTGCTATTCATAAAATATTGCAGGTTATGGCCCGGGATAAGCTCGTGCTGAACCGTCCCTCTCGAAAAATAAGGGTTATTACCGCGCATGCTCATCAACTTATCGCCAGCCGCCATGGTGTTGGTTGGGTACGAAATGCTGATCTCCTTGCCGCCGGTAAAAAACGGGTTAACCAACTGCCGCTCGGGCGACATCATTACCATGCCCCAGGTTTCTTCGGCAAGTGGTGGTATGGTGATCAGGTCGCGTTGTTTAATGAAGCTCAAGGCATCATTATATAATTTCACAATTAATTCGGGCTGATGGCCCACCGGCACATAGCTGTTCTTCACTTTTTCAAGTGCCTTTTTCCAGTCGTTGCCAAAACCCATTTCCTGCGATGCCTTTAACATTTCCTTATCGCACCAGGCAAATTCTTTGTTGGCTAACGCGATGAGTTCTTCGGGCGTGTACGGGATCATTTCTGTACGCAACTGGCGGATTAAATCCTCCCGGCCGATAGGCACACCTTTTATACCGCTGGCATCCGGCTTTTGAGTGGTGTTTACCTTGCCTTTGGCTAAAGCCTGATCGGCATAGGCCTGTAAGGCATTATTTACCGCTTTATAAGGTTCGGGCACCCACCAGGTAAAGGCCGGATCGAAGGTATTATAGAAACCATAAAAATCTCTTAATCGCCCTTTTAAACCCAGCAAAGCTTCTTTTAGCATCCGGGCCAGGGGCATATCAATATTGGCTACTTTATTTATTGCAGCAGTATCGGCTTTTATCTGTTTCAGAACGGTATCGAGCGAGGCGGCTACCTTCTGCCCAGCAACAAATGTTCCGCGGCGGCGGAGTTTTTCAAGGTTGTAGATGCCATCGGCGCAGCTCAGGTATTTGGTGATCTGTGCGTATTGTTCGCCCTCTTTTTTCAGGTCATCGATATCATAGTTGATACGTTTTTTGAGCAGGATATAATCCACCTTACCATAAATGCTCATCGCATTAAAATCAACCTGCTCCAGTTTTTTAAGGTAATCATTATCAGTCTCCAGCAAACGCTTACGCTGTTCGGGCGAGTTAAGCACATTGATCTTATACTGATATTCAGCATGCTCATTAACGCTGTAGGGCGAATAAAAATCATGTACGGCATTCATATCCTGCCCGTATTGAATAATGGTACCCGCCATTTCGCTGGATTGTTCGTAAATACTTGCCGGAACGGCAGTTTGGGCATTGGCATTAAACGCCGGAATAAGCAAAGCAATGGCTGCTAAGGACACAACATGTCCCTTTAAGTTTTTAATCACTTTTTAAATTTTAGTTTTTTTGAAGAAAGATATTTCGGGTACCCCCGTTAACTCGCTGCCCTGTTCAAATTGATGAGGTTGTTATTATACGCATCCAGGTATCCCCTCGGCGAATTACCGATAACACATTTAAATACGCGGTTAAAATTGGTAATGCTTTTAAACCCACATTTATAAGCCACGGTATTGATACTTTCAAATTTATGCGAAATGAGTTTTTTGCAGGCCTCATTGATCCTGATCTCATTCAGGAAGGAAATAAAGGTATGCCCAGTATGTTTTTTGAAATACCGGCAAAAAGATTCGGGCGTCATGAAAGCAACTTTGGCCACATCCTCCAGCGTGATGTCTTCGCTGTAGTTTTGCATAATAAAGTTGTAAATATTACCTATCCTGATCCCTTCATTTTCGGTAATGCCAGGCAGATTACCGTATGATGAAAGCGGATCAAGCTTTGTTTTGATATTACTTAAACCTTTAACCAAATTCAAAAACTGGATCAGCTGATCGGTACCTGCTGCGTTTTTAAGCGAGATCATCAGCTGGGCTACCTTATCGTTAACATCATCCGGTACTTTAAAACCCTGCTGGTGCTGCTGCATAAAGATCTTGTTCGATTTTAGTTCGGGCAGATCGAACATCGCAGCCAATGTTCCTTCGGGGTTAAAGAAAATTGTCATCGCTTCCACCCCTTTGGATGCGTCGCCTACAAAGTATTCCGGGTTGCTTTTAAATACATGGGGCAGGTTGGCTCCTAAAACAAATATGTCGCCGGCTGTATAGTCGTGCATGTTATTCCCGGCTATCAAAGTACCCTCGCCACGCTGAATCCAGGTGATCTGGGTTTCTTTATGCCGGTGCAGATAAGGATAAAAATAGGGTTGCGAAACCTTTTCGGCAATTACGCTTTTATCGTGCGCTACGGGAATAGTGAACTGTAAAACTTTCATCCTGCTGTTTTTTAATCCTCCATGAATTTACAATTACTTAACTCATTTTCCCAATTTTTTGATCATACAGGGTAAAATACGGTTAATATCGGCTAAATTAATGTATGTTTAGGTAATGAAAAATTAATCGATCATTATTTATAAAGTAAATACGAATTTGAGGCACGATAAGGACGAACAAAAAAAGCCCGTTCGCTTAAATACAAACGGGCTAATGATACATAATTTGTAAAATCTTATTTCCTCTCCGGCGCGAAAGCATCTATAGAAATGCTTGTAGGCTTGCCCGAGATAATTTCACTGGTCAACAAACCTGTCGCAGCGCCAAGGCTCAGGCCCATCATACCATGCCCGGTTGCAACCGTAACATTATTGTATTTTCTGCTACGACCGATATAAGGCAAGCCATCAGCAGACGAAGGCCTGAAACCAAACCAGATCTCCTTCTCGGCCGGAACAGCAGGTTTTAAATCCGGGAAATATTTCGGTACAGATTCAACAATACCTTTCACACGGTTCATGTTGATGCGGTTGTTGATCTTATCCAACTCCATAGTGCCGCCATAGCGTAAACCGCCATTCATCGGGGTGATGGCTACACGTGCCTCCGCCAGCAATGCGGGGATCTGTATGGTTTGCTTTTCATCTTTTACATTAAATGAATAACCTTTTCCCGGCATCAACACAATATTCAATCCCAATAATTTACCCACGGCCGGCGACCATGAGCCTGTGGCGATAACATACTCATCGGCAGTAAATTCTTCATTATGCGATAATACGCAGCTCACCTTGCCACCTGCAGTTTCAATTTTGGTTACCTCTTTGTTAGTAATCAGTTTTACACCCGCATTTTTGAGATAAGCCAATAAAGCAGCCATTAATTTATTGGGAGATAAATGGGCGTCGCAACGGTAATGTACGGCACCCAAAACATCCAATTCCAGATCAGGTTGCAGGGCTTTACATTCGGCTACACTTAACACGGCCATATCCAAACCAAGTTCCCTACCCTTTTCGGCCATGTGGGCTTCTTCTTCAAGTGCCTTTTCGGTTTTGTAAAACATGAGGATGCCTTTTTCAACCAGGTCGAAATCAAAACCGGGCTCTTTGCTCAGATCTTCATAAAGCTTTTTACTAAGCAGCGACAATTCCGTTAAGGGCGTGGCCGAATGCTCAACATGGGCATTGTTGGCTTTTTTTAAAAACTGTAATCCCCACGAAACCAATTGCGGGTTTAACGAGGGGCGCACATAAAAAGGGCTTTTGCTGTTAAACATCCACCTGATACCCTGTGCAACCATGCCGGGTGTAGCCAGTGGTATAAAATGGCTTGGAACGATCATGCCGGCGTTGCCATACGAGCAGTTATCCTTCATGTCGCTTTTATCAATTACGGTAACCTCATGCCCTGCCTTTTGTAAATAATATGCGGAACTCAAACCAACTATCCCCCCGCCTATAATGAGCACTTTTGCCATTTTCTTTTTGAGCTGAAAGCTTAAGGCGGAAAGCCGAAAGCTTGTTTGTATTTTAATTATTTGAAATTTAACGTTGTTCGAAGTCTTTGACTTCGAATTAAGTATGCCTGTAGTTTGTAACTACAGGCATACTTAATAAATTGGATATAGTATGATGTGCCGGACTTAGCATGCTGCCATTTAGCTTAGCAACAGCTATTTGCTATTTAACAAACATTGGCCGCTCATTTGCCGCGGAGGCTGTTACTTTTGGCTTGGCCCAAAAGTAACCAAAAACCCAAGACAGAAAAAAGCTTCCACCCGCAGGCCAGACTCCCGGCCCGCTTTTCTGTCAGGCCACCGCGCTTTTTAACAGCCGCGCTTTTCCACTCCCATTACGCTTCGTTTTACCTATCACGTCATTGCGAGGTACGAAGCAATCGCGAACTATACAGGGCGGACCTGCTAATCGGGGATTGCTTCGTACCTCGCAATGACGTGTTGGGATATTCGCTTCTATTTTTAGAAACAGTACTATATCACCTGGAACCCATGCGCGTACGGATCGTCATCATCAATTTTGATGTTGTTGTAGCCGTAAACCCGGGCCCAGCCTTCAACGCTTGGTACAATGGCATCAATATCATTGATCTTTACCACATCTTCAACCTTGCCAATAAACTTGCTGCCGATGATGCTTTCGTGAATGAAAGGCTCACCAACTTTCAGCCTGCCTTTGGCAAACCATTGCGCCATACGGGCCGATGTGCCGGTCCCGCAAGGTGAACGGTCGATAGCCTTATCTCCATAAAATACGGCGTTGCGGGCTGTGGCATCATCAGATAGCGTTGCGCCAGCCCAAAGGATATGTGTACAGGTGTTGATAGTAGGATCAAGCGGGTGCACAAACTGGTACTTTTCGTTGATGCGTTTACGCAATACCTGGCTCCAGGCCACTAACTGCCCGGCGGTGTATTTTTCAATACCTTCAAAATTAGCCTGCGGATCAACAATGGCGTAGTAGTTACCACCGTATGATACATCGATAGTCAGCGTACCCAGATCAGGGCATTCAACTTCAAG
The DNA here is from genome assembly GCF_003576455.2 of Mucilaginibacter celer. Lineage (NCBI taxonomy): Bacteria > Pseudomonadati > Bacteroidota > Sphingobacteriia > Sphingobacteriales > Sphingobacteriaceae > Mucilaginibacter > Mucilaginibacter celer. Next base: position 1,584,708 of record NZ_CP032869.1, on the reverse strand, counting down.
GTTGGTAGCGGCAAGATATGCAGGTACATTTCTTAGTTTTACCGAAGTTACCTTTTTGCCTTCCTGCTTGTATTCTATCAATACCAGGCCTGCAGGTGCTTCCATCCTGACAATGCCAGGCACTTTGGGTTGGATCAGCCCTTCTTCAATAGCGATAGTGATGGTACCGATAGTGCCGTGACCGCACATAGGCAAACAACCGCTGGTTTCGATAAACAACACAGCTACATCATTTGCCGGATCATGAGGCGGGTACAAAATACTGCCCGACATCATATCATGGCCCCGTGGCTCAAACATCAGGCCGGTGCGGATCCAGTCGTACTCTTTTAAAAAGTGCTGACGTTTCTGGCTCATGTTATCGCCCACCAATTGCGGACCGCCGCCTGCTACCAGCCTTACCGGGTTACCGCAGGTATGCGCATCTACACAAAAAAAAGTTTTACTTGCCATGGTTTGCTTATGCTACCTCTTCAGTTACCTTACCCCAGCTACCAACAGGCAATTCCGGACGGATAGCCAAAGCATCGTCAATTACTTTCTGAACTTTGGTACGCTCTTCGCCAACCAAAGCCAAACGCGGCGCGCGTACATTTTCGGTACCAATACCTGTTGCAACTTCGGCCAGTTTAATGTATTGTACCAGTTTCGGGTGGATATCCAGCTCCAACACAGGTAAAAACCAACGGTAAATGGCCAAAGCCTCGTCATATCTTTTAGCTTTTACCAAACGGTAAATAGCAACGGTTTCTTTAGGGAAGGCATCAACCAAGCCGGCAACCCAGCCATCGGCACCCATTACCAGGCTTTCCATAGCCAAAGGATCAACGCCGGTAAAAATTTTAAACCTGTCGCCAAAACGATTGATCATACGGGTAACGTTTGATACATCGCGGGTTGATTCTTTTACCGCCTGGATATTGCTGTAAGCAGCCAGTTGCTCAAACATGTCAAGGGTAACCTCAACTTTGTAATCAACCGGGTTGTTGTATATCATAATAGGCAGCGGGGTGCTTTCGGCAACCGCGGCAAAGTAAGCGATAGTTTCCCGCTCATCGCTTTTGTAACGCATTGGCGGCAACAGCATCAGGCCAGATGCGCCTAATTCCAACGCTTTTTGCGCGCACCTTACGGCGGCTTTGGTAGTTTGCTCGGCAATGTTCAAAATTACCGGCACTTTGCCTTCAACAAATGCTACGGTGTGGGCAAGCAGATCGTATTTTTCCTGCTCGTCCAATACACTGGCTTCGCCTAATGATCCGCCTAAAATAAAGCCGTCAACACCGGCTTCAAGTTGGGCTTTCAGGTTAATATCAAACGCGTCAAAATCAAGCTCGTCGTTATCTGTAAATTTTGTAGTTACTGCAGGGAGTACACCTTTCCAATCAAAAGTTATCATTCTTAAATATTTTTCACAAAACTAAAATACTACTAAATAGGGTTTATTTAACAAATTAGCAGACACTAACCGTATTTTAACCAATAATATTATTTGTACGGTCAATGCCTGCTAAATAATGCTTATTGTGCATCCCACCAAACCCTGTCGGTTAGCTTGGCACTTTGCTGCGGTTGTGGATTAGGTACAATTTCCGACTGGGGATAAAGTACCCTGCGAGGGATTTCAGACAAGGCATTTTTTACCTTGGTCAATGCCGGATAACCCGTTCTCCTCCAATCATTATACCCCTCCATGCACAGGAAGTTGGCAATGTTTTTTTCTTCGATAATCAACTGCTCGGCATTAGCGCTGGTAAGTACCCCTCTTGCAGCTAAATAAGTAACCACATCGCCCTCTGCAATACCAAGTTTTGACATGTGCGCGCGTACCGCCGATACATAAACAGGCTGAGCAACAGTAGCACCCGAGACGATCAGCGTTGCTTCGGCTTTTAAAAACAGCGCTTCCGAATAATTAAGCAGGTAATTGTTTGAACCGGCATCGGCATAAAACGAACCGCCTAACGAGTACGATTCCAAACTGCCGATATCATCAGCTCCAATTTGCCTGCCCGTATACAAGCCGGTTTCTATAGCCGGGGCTACCATTTTTGAAAGGCGCGGATCTTTTCGGGTTTTAAAACCATCAACAAAAGTTGAAGCCAACACCAGAGTTGAGCCCGGTAAAAAGTTTTGCTGCCAAGGGTTTTCGGCACCGGCTGCACCGCTGAAAGGCATTTTCATATCATCGTCATTACTGGTCATGCCGTTTTGCAGGGCGGTTAAAGCTAATTGGGCCTGCGCCGCGGCAGTATGGCCCGGTGCTTTGGTTAAGTGCATGTAATAGCGGGCTTTTAGGGTATAAGCCGCTTTTTTCCATTTCGCCATATCGCCGCTGTAATAGTAATCATCACCCGCTGGTATTACTGTGCTGTTTTTAGCTATATCGGCAATGGCGCCATCTAATAACGTTTGGATCTGGGTATAAACAGATTCCTGGCTATCGTAGGTTGGGGTAAGGTTACTAATGCCTGTAAAACCTTTTGAGTATGGCACATCGCCCCAAACATCAGTAGCTGCGCCAAGGGTATAGGCAGTAAGTACTTTTGCAATAGCGGCGTAATTAGTGTTACCATCGGCTTCGGCTTTTTTATTAAGAATAACCAAATTGTTCAATACCTGCGGGTAAAAATTATACCAGTCGCCATCCATGTCCTGGTGATACATGAGGTAGGTACCCGCGTTGGGCGGAACCTGATTAAGGGCAATTACTTGCATGTACTGTTGCAATATTACAGCAAGGTTACCACCACCGGCGGCTGTTATGTTTTGTGAAATGGCAGCCTCTACAGGGGCAAGGATTAATGATTCTTTAACATCAGTAGGCCTGTTGGGGTCCTGGTTTACGTCGATAAATTTTTTGCAGCCCGTAAAGCTTATTAAAGCGCAGGCAGCTAACGCGATATATTTATTTTTCATGCTAATTTCTGGTTAATGATTAAAAATTACAGGGTTACCTTCAGGCTAAAATCAACTGATTTTGAGGTTGGGGTTGAGAACGAATAAATACCCTGCGAACCGTTTGAGGCACCGAACGAGCTAACTTCCGGGTCGCCGCCGGTAAAGTGTGGCGCATGGATCCAAAGGTTACGGCCGGTTACACTAAACGTAGCCGATTTAAAAGGGCTTTTAGCTAACCACGATGGTTTTAAGGTATAGCCCAGGCTTACATTACGCAATTTAACATAGCTGCCATCCTGAATAACCGATTCGAGGACACCGTTAATGCGCTGATAATATTGCTGCCCGTTAACCGATACCGTATTGGGCTGCCCGGTAGTGGCATTTATACCGTCAACAACACGCGGGCCGCGGTTTTCGGTAACTTTAGGCGTTCCGTAAAAGTAGCCGTAGCCATCAACGTTGTTCTGAATATCGCCGCCGTGTTTAATATCAAAAAAGAAGCTGAAGTTAAATTGCTTATACCTGAAACCGTTGTTGATGCCACCTAACCATTTAGGGTTAATGTTGCCAATTATACCCTGGTTGTCATCGGCAAAAGGCAGGCCATCATCGCCGGTAAGTATTTTGCCTGCGGCGTTACGTGCGTAGCGGGTACCATATATTACGCCATAAGGCTGGCCAACGGTAATAAAATTAAAACCATTACCCAGTTGCTGCTGATCCTGGTAAATGTATAATACCTTGTTGCGGTTGCGGGTAAAGTTGAAGGTGAGGTCCCAGTTAAAATCGCGGGTTTTTACCGGGTTTACGTTCAATAAAATCTCGATGCCACGGTTACGCATTATTGCCGAGTTAACGCTGGTATAAGCGTAGCCTGTTGATGGCGCTATAGCTACCGAAGGGATAATACCGTCGATAGTTTTTTTGCTGTAGAAAGATGCCTCCAAACTGATTCGATTATTGAAGAACCCGGCTTCAAAACCTGTCTCAAACTCGTTGATACGCTCGTTTTTCAGCTTTGGGTTACCGTATATATCGCTGATCAGGAAGCCGGCCTGCCCGGCATAAGGGAAGGTAAGGTTGCGGATGGTTGCGATATTATAAGAGGTTAGCAAACCATAAGGGCCAATTCCGCCATCATTACCAACCGTACCGTACGATACCCGTACCTTACCCAGGTTCATGATTTTTGAAAACTCGGGGCTAAAAAACTCCGAAAATATAAAGCTGGTTGCGGCCGAGCCATAAGGGTAAAAATTATGCTCGGTTGATAGTACCGAGTTGCCATCATACCTGCCGGTTAATGACAATATCAGGAAGCGTTTGTATTCGATATTTGATTGCAGGTAAAAGCCTACTTTGCGTGATAGGTACGAGTTTTCTTTATAAGTAACCGTTGATGCCGACGACATATTATAAAGCCCAGGTACTGTTAAACCAACCCCGTTGGCATAGGTGTTTTCAGAATAGCTTGAAAGGATGTTGTTGCCCAGCACCAAATCAACATTAAAATCACCAAACTGCTTGTTGGCGCTAACTATTAAATCGTTATTGAGTTGGCGATAGTTGGTGTTTTGATCAACCAAACGGCCGTTAGGGTTTGATACCGATTGGGTTGATTCGTGATAACGATCCATCTCGGTATAAATATCGGCACCAAAACGCTCGGTTATTGTTAACCATGGTAATGGCTTATAGTCGGCCGTAAATGTCGGCAGGAAGCGGTTTACGCCCGAGTGGTTTTTGATATTATCCAACACCCAATAAGGGTTGTTACGCGAAAAACGGTACAGGCGCTGCGTGCCATCGGCGTTTGTTGACGGTTGCAGGTTATAAGATACCGGTGCGGTGAAGATTGTCCATACCGGGCTTTCCAAAGCATAGCCTTCGGGTAGCCTGTCGTTTTGAGAGTTTGAATAATTTAGCTGAAAAGTGGTATTCAGGTTATCTAAAATATGCGTACTGTATTTGGCAAAGAAAGTATTGCGCAAAAATTTGGTGGTTGGCACCGTACCCTGCTGGTTAAAGTTTGAGTACGATACCAAATAAGTTGAACTGTTATTACCGCCGCCTATATTGACTGTATTATTGTAAGTGTGACCGGTTTTAAAAAACAGATCAGACTGGTTATAAACCTTTGCCGGCTGCCCGTTTATTTTTAGCGTATCCATACGTGCACCCCATGAGGTGCTGGTTTTCTGGGTTTCGCCGTTGTAATAAATGCCATTGGTACCTTGCGAGTATTTGTTCTGAATTTGCGGAAGCAAAGGGTTTTCGAACGAAAAGTCGGAGGTGAAAGTGATCAATGGTTTTTTATTAAGCGCGCCGTTTTTTGTGGTGATCATTACCACGCCGTTGGCACCTTTCGAACCATAAAGTGCTGTTGATGCCGCGCCTTTTAACACGTTGATGCTTGCAATGATGGATGGATCGATATCGGCAATACGGTTGGTGCCGGGGCCGGAGTTGAGGTTACCTGTTTCCGAGTTATCAACCGGTACACCGTCAATTACCATTAAGGGTTCGTTGGTACCATAAAAAGAGGTGTTCCCCCTGATTTGGATCCGGGCCGAGCTACCCGGCGTACCTGATGAGCTGGTTACCTGCACACCGGATACCTTACCAGCGATAGCGTTTGCGATATTAGGCTCTTTTGATTGGGTTATCGATTCGCTTTTTATTTCCTGGGTGCTGTACGTCAGGATGCGTTTATCGCGTTTGATGCCCAGGGCGGTTACAACCACCTCGTTCAGGGCTTTACTATCGCTGTTAATAGTTATGTTGATAGTGGTTTGCCCGCTAAGCTTAACTTCGGCAGTAGTATAGCCTATAGCCGATACTACTAAAGTGCCGTTGCCGGTGTAACTTATTTCGAACGCGCCGCTGACGTTGGTTACCGAACCTTTGTTGGTTCCTTTTAATTTAACCGAGGCACCAGCCACGGCTTCGCCTTTCTCGTCGGTTACTTTACCTTTTAACGAAACTGTTTGCGCATAAGTGTTATTAAAACACATAAATACACATAACAAGGGCAAAATGAGCTTGTTGAGTAAATGTTTAAACTTCATAAAATAAAACGATGGGGTTAATGATTGTCTGTTTTAATCTGATTTTCAGATATGTAAAACTATCTTTAGCCCTGCCTTTATTTTTTTATGAATTTTGCCAATACTACCCGTATATTAACATTGTTGTTACAATAACGTTATTTAATTGTGACTTTTACAATAATTTTAAACATTAACCTGATCTAAATAAATAACCTTAAAATCATTTTAATACCCATAAATTAGTGTTTTAGTTAAAAACGGGTTAAAATCCGGTTAACACCTGCAAATAATCACCCATAATTATCAGTACATGAGGGCTACTTTTATAAACTTGATTTGATTAAAACAAAACCCTGTATTATGCCCATCAAAAATTGGTTAAAATTAAATGCTTGTATTATAGCCTGCCTTGCAGCAGGCAGCGCGGTACAGGCGCAATCATACATGCCGATGCAAAACGACAGCCGGATGGCGATAAAGCCCGTTGTTCCGGTTAAAGCTTATGCTTTTGATTTAAAAGATGTGAAACTTTTAGACGGCCCTTTTAAGGTAGCGCAGGAGGCCGATGTAAAGTATCTGCTTTCTATCGAGCCCGACAGGCTGCTTTCGGCATTCCGTTCGCATTCGGGTTTAAAACCTAAGGGTAAAATGTACGAGGGCTGGGAATCATCAGGTTTGGCGGGCCATACGCTTGGGCATTATCTGTCGGCTATCTCCATGCACTATGATGCCACCCGCGATCCTGAATTTTTAAAACGTGTTAATTATATAGTAGCCGAACTTAACGAGTGCCAGGTTGCGCGTAAAACCGGCTATGTTGGTGCCATACCTAAAGAGGATACTTTATGGGCCGAGGTTGCCAAAGGCGATATCCGTTCGCGGGGCTTTGATTTAAATGGGGGCTGGTCGCCCTGGTACACCGTGCATAAGGTGATGGCCGGTTTGCTGGATGCTTATTTATATGCTGATAACAAGCAAGCCCTTAAAATATGTAAAAGCATGGCCGACTGGACCGGAGAAACCATCAAAAACCTCGACGATGAGAAACTGCAAAAAATGCTCCTTTGCGAATACGGCGGCATGGCCGAAGTGCTTGTAAACCTGTACGCCATTAGCGGTGATAAAAAATACCTCGATCTATCGTATAAATTCTACGATAAAAAGATCCTCGATCCTTTAGCACAACAACAGGATATTTTACCTGGCAAGCACTCCAACACACAAATCCCTAAAATAATTGCCAGTGCCCGCCGGTATGAACTCAACGGCGATAAAAAAGACAAAACCATTGCCGATTTTTTCTGGGAAACCATTGTTAACAATCATTCATACGCTACAGGCGGCAATAGTAACTACGAGTACCTGAGCGAACCTCGGAAACTTAACGACAGGCTTACCGAAAACACCACCGAAACCTGTAACACCTATAATATGCTGAAGTTGACCCGGCATTTATTCGCCGTGGCCCCTTCTGCAAGCTTGATCGATTATTATGAGAAGGGTTTGTACAACCACATCCTCGCCTCGCAAAACCACAGCACCGGTATGATGTGCTATTTTGTACCGCTGCGAATGGGAGGCACCAAACAATACAGTACCCCGTTTGATGATTTTACCTGCTGCGTTGGTTCAGGCATGGAAAACCATGTTAAGTATAACGAGACCATTTACTTTAAAGGTGCCGATGGTAGCCTTTATGTTAACCTGTTCATCCCATCGGTATTGAACTGGGCATCAAAAGGGATCAGCCTGAAACAGGAAAGTAATTTGCCTAATACAGATCGCACTACATTTACTGTTACTGCAACTAAGCAGGTTAATATGGCTATCCGCATCCGTAAACCTAAATGGAGCGATAATGTATCGGTAAGCATCAACGGAAAAAAACAAACTGTGAATGTTGATGCCGAGGGCTATTTGGTATTGAGCCGCAAATGGCGCAACAACGATAAAATTGAATTAACCACCCCCGAGAGTTTATATACCGAAGCTATGCCCGATAATGCCAACAGGCGCGCGGTATTTTACGGTCCGGTGCTGTTAGCAGGTGTATTAGGCAATACAGAGCCCGATCCGCTTAAAGGTGTTCCGGTTTTTGTTACCAGCGAAACCGATCCGAATAAATGGCTGCAGATGGTTGATCAGAAACAGTTAAGTTTTCATACAGCAGGCATCTCTAAACCGGTTGAGGTTAACCTGATCCCTTTCAATCAAACCAAAAACGAATATTACTCGGTGTATTGGGATGTATTTACGCCTGATGCCTGGGTGGTACAGCAAAAAGCTTATGATGAGCAGCGTAAAAAGCAGCAGGAGCTGGAAGCCCGTACTACCGATATGTTGCGCATAGGCGAAATGCAACCCGAACGCGATCATAACTTCACCAGCGAAAATGCCACAACCGGCGAAGATCACCAGAAAAAATGGCGATCGACCGAGAACGGCGGCTACCTGCAATACGAAATGAAGGTTGACGGTAATGCTCAAAACACATTAATCAATACCTACTGGGGTATGGATAACCGTGGCCGTACGTTTGATATTTTGATTGACGGCATCAAACTATCAACCGAAGATTTGAACAAGTACAAGGAAAGCCGTTTTTACGATATCAGTTATAACCTGCCTATCGAGCTTACTAAAGGCAAGCAAAAAGTAACGGTAAAACTGCTGCCTAAGAAAGACAATAGCGCCGGACCGGTTTATGGTAGCCGGATGGTTAGGAATTAAGCTGAAAGCTATTTAAAAGCTGAAGGCATAAGGCTGAAAGCTATTTAGTTGGATAAATACAAATCAATCTGTTAAAATAAGATCATGATCAATAAAAATAAGGCAGCCTGGTTACTTTCGTTAGCGGCTATGGCTGCTGCTACCAATGTATTCGCGCAGCAAAAAGACTATCCTATACAACCGGTGGCTTTTACCAGTGTGCATGTAAACGATAATTTCTGGGAGCCTAAAATGGAGGTGAACGCCAACGTTACCATTCCTTACGTGTTGGAACAATGCAAAAAGAACGGCCGGATGGACAACTTTTTGCGGGCAGCCAAAAAGCTGGATGGCGATAAGTTAAGCGAGTTTCCGTTTGATGACACCGATGTTTACAAGGCCATTGAGGGTGCATCATATTCGATGCAAAACAAAAAGAACCCGAAGCTGGATAAATACATCGATACGCTGATCAGCATCATCGGTGCCGCGCAGGAGCCTGATGGCTACCTGTATACCTTCCGCACGGTGAACGCTAAAAAGCCGCACGAGTGGATTGGCAGCAAACGCTGGGAAAAGGAGGAAGACCTGAGCCACGAGCTTTACAATGCAGGCCATTTGTATGAAGCTGCCGTAGCCCATTACCAGGCTACCGGCAAACGTACCCTGCTTAACATCGCCATAAAAAATGCCGATTTGCTGGTGAATACTTTTGGGCCGGGTAAAATTGAAGAGTATCCCGGTCACCAGATAGTAGAGATCGGTTTATCAAAAATGTACCGGGTTACGGGCAATAAAAAATATCTTGATCTGGCTAAATTTTTCCTGGATGTGCGCGGCCCTAAAGGCGATGCTTACAACCAGGCCGATAAAAAAGTGATTGATCAGCACGTGGCCGAAGGGCATGCGGTACGTGCGGCATACATGTACACTGGTATGGCCGATATTGCCGCCTTAACCGGCAACGCCAAATATTTGGCAGCTATTGATGACATCTGGACGGATGTGGTAACCAAAAAGCTTTACATCACCGGCGGCATTGGCGCAACGGGCAATGGCGAGGCTTTTGGCGATGATTACCAATTGCCCAACATGTCGGCCTATGCCGAAACCTGTGCGGCTATAGGCAACGTGTACTGGAATAACCGGATGTTTTTGTTGCACGGCGATTCGAAGTATATTGATGTATTGGAACGTACCCTTTATAACGGTCTGCTTTCGGGCGTATCATTAAGCGGCGACAGGTTTTTTTACCCTAACCCGCTGGCATCCATGTTTCAGCACCAGCGTAGCGCCTGGATCAGCTGTGCCTGCTGTATTAGCAACATGACCCGCTTTTTACCATCGCTACCGGGCTATGTTTATGCCAAAAACCAAAACGACTTGTATGTTAACCTGTACATGAGTAACAGCAGCGATATCAGCTTAACTTCGGGCAAGGTAAACATTGTGCAAACTACAGATTACCCATGGAAAGGAACTATCAATATTGCTGTTAACCCCGCCAAATCATCAGCATTTACGCTGAGGTTACGCATCCCGGGATGGGCTAAAGACCAACCTGTACCCGGCGATCTGTACACCTATCTGGATAAAAACCAAAAACCGGCAACCATATTGGTTAATGGCAAAGTAACAACCTACATCACCGATAAAGGTTACGCCGTAATTAAACGCACCTGGAAAAAAGGCGACAAGGTTACTTTAGACCTGCCTATGGAAACCGAAAAGGTTTTGGCCAACAACAATATCAAAGACGACCGTGGCCGCTTCGCTTTTCAACGCGGCCCCGTAGTGTACTGCCTTGAAGGCCCCGATAACCGCGATAGCCTGGTGCAAAACATTATGGTTGATAAAAACGCCATGGCCGCCGCCAACTACCAGGCCAACCTGCTTAACGGTGTTGATGTAATCAGCGCCGAGGGTAAAAGCACCAAACGCCAGCTAAACAGCGATGCGCTGATTGAAACCGATCAGCAGGTAAAAGCCATTCCTTACTATGCCTGGGCTAACCGCGGCCCAAGCGAGATGACGGTTTGGATTCCTTACGAAGCTTCGGCGGCAAGACCTAAACCGGCACCAACCATTGCCAGTACCAGTAAGGTAACTTCGTCGGTTAAAAACAAAAGGATGTACAATGCCATCAAAGATCAGTACGAACCGGCAGATTCGAAAGATACCAACTACCCGTACCTGCACTGGTGGCCTGCCCACAACACCAGCGAGTTTGTACAGTACGATTTTGATGCCGCGCATACCGTAAGCGAATCAAAAGTATACTGGTATGATGACGGGCCATGGGGCGGTTGCCGCATCCCCGCATCGTATAAAATTCTTTATTTAAAAGATGGACAGTGGGTTCCGGTTAAAAACACCACGCCATATGCGGTAAGTAAAGATGCTTTTAATACAGTTAGCTTTGAGCCCGTTACTACCACTGCTCTGAAATTGGAAGTACAGTTGCCGGTTGATAATTCGACGGGGATACATGAGTGGGTGGTTAAGTAAATAAAGTTAATATTCTATAAATTAACCCGGCGCATTTTATGCTGCCGGGTTTGTTGTTTCAGTACTTTATTGAAGCCTTTTAATATGCTTTCATTCTACACTTACCAACATAACTTGCACACCCATCAGCAATTTCATACTTTCGTCGCCCTTAACACCAACGTGAAACCGATATGAAAGTGATCATCGCCGAGAAACCCTCTGTAGCCCGCGAAATAGCCAGGGTGTTTGGCGCGAACACTAAAAAGAACGGTTATATTGAAGGTAAAGGTTTCACATTCACCTGGGCTTTTGGTCATTTGCTGCAATTAGCTGCCCCTCAGGAATATGGCTACTACGGCTGGAACATCCAAAACCTGCCCATGTTACCGCCTAAATTCAAACTCTCCATCCGCAAGGTTAAAACCAAAGATGGTGTGGTGGATGATCCATCGGTAAAAAAACAATTGGATGTGATCAAATCCCTGTTTGACGAAGCCACAGAGATCATTGTTGCAACGGATGCCGGGCGCGAGGGAGAACTGATCTTTCGTTATATTTACTATTATCTGAAATGCAAAAAGCCATTCAAAAGGCTCTGGATCTCATCACAAACTGATGAGGCAATAAAAGAAGGTTTCCGTAACCTTAAACCAGGCAGTGATTATGATACGCTGTTTAATTCCGCCCATTGCCGCTCGCAATCTGATTGGCTGGTAGGCATGAACGCCACACAGGCGCTAAGTCTTTCATCTGGCAACAGGGCGGTGCTGTCATTAGGGCGGGTGCAAACCCCTACCCTGGCCATGATCTGCTCACGGTTTATTGAGAACCGGAATTTTGTGCCACAAACCTACTACCAGGTAAGCATCCACCCCGATAAAGACGGGCAGGTATTCAAAGCGATCTCAACCGAAAACTACGCTACCAAAGAAGAAGCGGAGGCTGTATTTAACCAGGTACAGGACGTAGAAGGCGGTTTCCCGCAGGGCGGTCATGTTTTACAGGTTGAAGCTAAACCCCGTAAAGAACCGCCGCCACTACTGCACGACTTAAGCAGTTTGCAGCAGGAAGCCAACAAACGCAAAGGTTTCACCGCCGATCAAACGCTATCCATACTCCAAAACCTGTACGAAAGTAAACTGGTTACCTACCCCCGTACAGGCAGCCGCTACATAGGCGATGATGTTTTTGCGGGAGTACCGGCCCTGATAGAAAAACAGGAGTTACACCCTTTATTCGGCAAACAGGCGCAGGCGCTTGCCGGTGCCAAACTGAGCAAACGAAGCGTAAACGCTAAAAAAGTAACCGACCACCACGCTATTTTACCTACCGGCGAAACGCCAAATCATTTATCGCCAGATCATCAGGCTGTGTTTGATATGGTGGCGGGGCGAATGCTTGAAGCATTTCACCAGGATTGTATTAAGGAGATAACCAAAATCACCATGCAATCGGGCGCTAAGTTTATAGCAAGCGGTACCGTGATTCACACCGCCGGATGGCGTGCAGTTTTTAACGACAAGGAAGACGATAAAAAAGACGAGGAAAACGCCACTTTACCAAAAGTAACGCAAGGCGAAAACCTGCCCGTCACCGCCAAAGCCATCCTCGAAAAACAAACCAAACCCAAGCCGCTTTACAACGAGGCCAGCTTGTTGAAAGCCCTCGAAACAGCAGGCAAGGAGATTGACGATGAGGAACTACGCTACGCCATGAAAGATAGCGGCTTAGGTACACCGGCCACACGCGCAGCCATTATCGAAACCCTGCTTAAACGCAACTATATCATCCGCGAAAAGAAAAACCTTGTACCTACCCAAACAGGGCTTGGTGTTTACGAGGTAGTTAAAAACCAACAAATAGCCCAGGCCGAACTCACCGGCAATTGGGAAAAACGGTTGGAAGAGATCCGTTCGGGCGCATCGGTTACTGAGTTTCAGGAAGAGATTAAGACCTATACCCGCGCTATAACTTCGGAGTTACTTAACCTGGGCAAGGCGCTTAATATTCCCGTGGCAGAAGCTACATCTAAAACTAACGCGTAAAACCGCCTATAAATTTATTGTTGCGGCACATAAGCCGAGGTTTAAACGTGGCAACCGAAAGACGTTGGTTTTAGGATATATTAAGATTGATTTAGGCAGATATTTGAATATATTAGCCTATGCTAAAATCTTTGCAGGATATTAGCAACCAGTTATAAAACCTGCTATGTTCGAATCTGTTACCATTAAAGATATTGCAAAAGCTCTTGGTGTTTCAACATCAACCGTATCAAGGGCCCTGAACGGCAGCTATGAAATAGGCACCGAAACTAAAAAACTGGTATTGGAATATGCCGAAAAAATAAACTATCGCCCCAACCCCATCGCATTAAGTTTAAAGGAGCAAAAAAGCCATTCGATTGGTGTGGTGGTATGCGAGGTTGCCAACGATTATTTTTCGCAAGCCATTAACGGCATCGAATCGATCGCCTACAACCGGGGCTATCATGTTATTATTACCCAAACACATGAATCATTCGATAGGGAAAGTGCTAATGTAAAACACCTGCTTTCAAGACATGTGGATGGTTTACTGGTATCCCTTTCGGCTCAAACCACCGATACATCGCAATATAAATACCTGTTGGATAAAGGCTTTCCGATTGTATTTTTTGATCGCGCGGCAACCGATTTAAATACACACAAAGTAATAGCCAACAACTTTAAAGGCGCGTTTGAGGCTACAGAAACCCTGCTTAAAGCCGGCTTCACCAAAATTGCCCATATTACCAATTCAAACAACCTGCTTATCAGCAGAGAAAGGCTTGATGGCTTCAAAGCTACGCTTGAGCAGTATGGCGTTGAATTTAATGCCGCATACATCAAACATTGCAACCACGGCGGCATGATCCGCGACGAAGTTGAATTTGCACTTAAGGAGCTGTTAAATATGGCTGAGCCACCCGAAGCTATTTTTAGCGGCAGCGACAGGTTGACTATCAGTTGTGTTTCGATACTTAAAGCAATGGGAATAAAAATCCCTGAACAACTTGCTTTGGCGGGCTTCACCAATTCTGACGTGGTGCAGCTGTTTGATCCGCCTTTAACGGTTGTACGCCAGCCGGCCTTCCGGATAGGGCAAATGGCTACCGAGATGCTGATCAAAACCATCGAGAGTAAATGGCCGGTGGAAGAGTTTAGTACCGAGAAGGTGGATGCGGAATTGATTGTGAGATCATCATCGCAAAAAATATAAACAGATTAAACGGCAAAAAGCTTTCACTATTTGATATAGCAGTAATATTATAACAACATGAACCTATTTAATAGAGAAAGTAACCTGGCCGTTTTAGCCAATCCAAGCAAAATCTGGGACCTGATTATTATAGGCGGCGGGGCAACCGGGCTTGGTGCCGCCGTTGATGCGGCCTCAAGAGGCTTCTCTGTTGTATTGTTAGAACAGGCCGACTTTGCCAAAGGCACTTCCAGCCGGGCAACCAAACTGGTTCATGGCGGAGTACGCTATTTGGCCCAAGGTGATATCGGCCTGGTGCGCGAAGCTTTGCGTGAACGCGGGTTATTGCTTAAAAACGCACCTCACCTGGTAAAAAACGAAAGTTTTATTATCCCTAATTATAGTTGGTGGGGAGGGATATTTTACACTATCGGCCTAAGCATTTACGATATTCTGGCCGGCAAACTGAGCTTTGGGCATACCAAACACATCTCCAAAAAACAAATACTGAAGCGTTTGCCCGGCTTGCAGCAAAAAGGCCTGCGCGGAGGCGTTGTTTACCACGATGGGCAGTTTGATGATTCGCGGCTGGCTATCAATCTTGCTCAAACTGCTGTTGAACAGGGCGCTGTGATGCTTAACTATTTTAAAGTAACCGGCTTGTTTAAAGATAGCGGCGGCAAAATATCGGGCGTTACAGCTACCGATCTGGAAAGCAATCAACCTTACCAGCTTAAAGCCAAAGCTATTGTTAATGCCACAGGGGTATTTGTTGATGAGATTCTTAAAATGGATGCGCCAGAAAAACAGGCAATGGTGCGGCCAAGCCAGGGTGTGCACCTGGTACTGGATCATTCCTTTTTGCCGGGCGAGGACGCGCTGATGATTCCCAAAACCGAAGATGGACGCGTACTGTTTGCAGTACCCTGGCATGGTAAATTACTGGTAGGAACAACCGATACCCTGATTGATGAACACAGCCTTGAACCGGTAGCTCTGGATCAGGAAATCGAATTTATTTTACGTACCGCAGCACAGTATCTAACCAAACAACCAAAACGCGAAGATGTGCTTAGTGTGTTTGCCGGCTTAAGGCCGCTCGCTGCGCCGCAAAACGGATCATCAAAAACCAAAGAAATATCAAGAAGCCATAAGTTAATAGTATCCGGTTCGGGTTTAATCACCATAACCGGCGGTAAATGGACTACCTATCGCAAAATGGCCGAGGATCTTGTTGACAAGGCCATTCAAACCGCGGGATTACAACCCGTAGCCTGTAAAACCGCATCGTTACCGGTACATGGCAGCAGGGAAAACCCAGATTGGAATGATCCCATGTATGTTTACGGAAGCGATACTGAAAATATCCTGGCGTTGTATGATGAAAACTCTGATTGGAAAGCTGCGGTTCATCCGAATAGCCTGTATACCAAAGCCGAAGTGATCTGGTCGGTTAGGTACGAAATGGCGCGTACGGTGGAAGACATCCTTGCCCGTCGCACCCGCGTTTTGTTTTTAGATGCCCGCCTGGCGGTGGCTATGGCTCCTGAAGTTGCGCGCTTAATGGCTATTGAGCTTAAGCGTGACGAAATATGGCAAAACCAACAGCTTGAGGCTTTTAATAAAACTGCAAAAAATTATATCCTTACATCACATTGAAATAAGCTTTTTTAGTGTGATATTCAATTTATAAACCAGGTAAACCAAATTATGCAGGAATATATTTTAGCCCTTGACCAGGGAACTACCAGTTCGCGCGCCATAATTTTTGATCATGCCGGCAAAATCATGGCCACGGCACAAAAAGAATTTACCCAGCATTTTCCAAAACCAGGCTGGGTTGAGCACGACCCGAACGAGATCTGGTCAGGCCAGATAGGCGTAGCAGTTGAGGCTGTGGCTAAAGCCGGCCTTAACGGATCGCATATCAAAGCCATCGGTATTACCAACCAGCGCGAAACAACAGTAGTATGGAACCGTAAAACCGGCGAACCGATCCATAACGCCATTGTTTGGCAGGACAGGCGTACCGCCCCTTTTTGCGATGAGCTGAAACAAAACGGCCACAGCAACATCATCCGCGAAAAAACCGGGCTTGTAATTGATGCCTACTTTTCGGGCTCTAAAATTAAATGGATTTTAGATAATGTGGCAGGCGCGCGTGCATTAGCCGATGCAGGCGATCTGGCCTTTGGCACGGTTGATAGCTGGCTGATTTGGAATTTTACCCGTGGCGAAGTACATGCTACCGATGTAACCAACGCAAGCCGCACCATGCTTTTTAATATCCAAACGCAACAATGGGACGATGAGCTTTTGCAGCTATTTGACATCCCCAAAAGCATGCTGCCCGAAGTAAAACAATCCAGCGAGATTTATGGAACTACCTCAGGTCACGTTTTTGCTCATAAAATACCCATTGCAGGTATAGCCGGCGATCAGCATGCAGCATTGTTCGGGCAAATGTGTATTGATAAAGCCATGGTTAAAAACACTTATGGCACGGGGTGTTTTATGCTGATGAATATCGGCAACGAGTTTATCCAATCAAAAAACAACCTGCTTACTACCGTAGCCTGGAAAATAAACGGACAAATCACCTACGCTTTTGAAGGCAGCATTTTTATAGGCGGCGCCGTAGTGCAATGGCTGCGCGATGGATTGGGTATTATAAAAACCTCGGCCGATGTGGAGCGACTGGCAACGTCGGTTAAAGATACTGCGGGCGTATATTTTGTACCCGCATTTGCCGGTTTGGGTGCGCCTTACTGGGATCCGGATGTACGTGGGGCCATTGTTGGCCTAACCCGCGGCGCAACAGCAGCGCATATTTCAAGGGCGGCCCTTGCATCTATAGCCTATCAAACTATGGATGTATTGAAAGCCATGGAAGCCGATGCGGACATGCAGATTAAAGAACTGCGGGTTGATGGCGGCGCAACGGCCAACAACCTGTTAATGCAGTTTCAGGCCGATGTATTAAACTGCAAAGTGATCAGGCCCGAAATTACCGAAACAACAGCGCTTGGCGTGGCTTATATGGCCGGCTTAGCTGTGGGTTACTGGAAAGATGTGGCCGAGATTCAACAATTATGGGCTGCAGAGGCCGAATTTAAACCGGCTGATGACCTGGAAGAAGTAAAAACCGGCATAGCGGGCTGGAAACGCGCGGTGGGCACGGCCCAATGCTGGTCGAACGGGGCAAACCCGTTAACAGTTATTTAGTATTAATCCTTAAAAACCTATCAACATGTCACCTTTTATAGCCGAATTGATTGGCACTATGCTGATGATATTATTAGGCGATGGCGTGGTAGCCAACGTTGTTTTAAAAGATACAAAGGGCCATAACAGCGGCTGGATGGTAATTACCACCGCCTGGGGTTTGGCCGTTTTTGTAGGCGTGGTTGTAGCCGGTCCGTATAGCGGCGCGCACCTTAACCCCGCCGTAACCCTGGCGCTGGCCATAAGCGGTAAATTTGCATGGGCCAATGTTATACCATATATCATATCTCAGTTTGCAGGGGCCTGCCTCGGCGCTTTATTGGTTTGGGTGATGTATTACGATCATTTTAAACGCACCAATGATGCAGCAAGCATCCTGGCTGTGTTTTGTACCGGCCCGGCGTTACGTAATTACGTATCAAATATTGCCAGTGAGATTATTGGCGCTTTTGTGCTGCTGTTTACCATATTTTACATTACCGGCGCCGAGATTACCCCGGTAAAAACGCCGGTTGGTTTAGGCTCGGTAGGCGCAATACCGGTAGCTTTTTTGGTATGGGTGATTGGCCTGGCGCTTGGCGGCACAACGGGTTATGCCATTAACCCGGCGCGCGACCTTGGCCCGCGCCTGATGCATGCTTTGCTACCCATAAAAGGAAAAGGGAACAGCGATTGGGCTTACTCCTGGATTCCCGTTATAGCTCCGTTAGTTGGAGCATCCATAGCAGCGGTGCTTTACCTCGCCATTAAATAGCTAAATATTTTAATATTTGCAGAGGATAGTATTTCGCTATCCTTTTTTTGTGTTTTGACTCGTCAAACCCGATTGATTCCAATCAGCACTCAGCCAATTTTTACTGCACACAACCACAGGTTTTTAACTTTTTAAAAGGCTGTTCATTTTATCCATTCAAATTGTTCATTTATACATTATCTGTTCAAGTTGTTCATTTAATTAATACTTAAGCCAAGAACTAACAGGAATACTATTTGCGTGCCATACCACCGGGATAAAACGTAGATTATATTTCCCGTATCGGGATTTATTGATGAAATTTATCTACACCACAATTAAAATCCTTCAATTTCTATCAAACAAAAATCAAGCCATTTCAAATTTACTTTCCGATGATAGAAATTTTCAATTTATGGCTTTTTTATTCCGGATTACCTGTCAACCGGACAAATCCGGAATATTTTGCCGACTGCTTAGTGTATGTTTTACAACCTGTGTTTTTAATACACTATCTCCCCTCTTTTTTCTCACTCCTATCCGGCACTTAGCCCCACTTACGAATTAGCCGGTGGCTTCAGTTTTGCAAATCTTCTGCAAAAAACAACAACGTTAATCCATGTTCAATCAATTGAGGCTGTCCCCCGGCTGTATTGATTAAACTTTTAAGCAAAACGCACGAATAACATCGCGCCGTTTTGCTGCATGCTTAAAAAAACATGAAAAGTTTTACTTTAACGGCAATAGTATGCCTATTGTCAGCTTTTGCCCTGCGGTTGCAGGCGCAGGAGGGGGAACCGGTATTTATTGAAGATTTTGGCTCGGGCACAACGCAAATAGGCCCACAAATCGGCGATAAGGATTTTTCTACCACTTACAAGTATGTACCCTTTCAACCATTTGAGGGCGCATACACCATTGCCAATTCTACAGCGGGCATGTACACCCCGTCGTGGCTTCAAACCGGCGACCATACCAGCGGCAAAAACGGCTACATGATGATTGTGGATGCCACCGAAAAAAGCGATGAATTTTATAAACGTACCGTTAAAACCCTTTGCCCCGGTACTACCTACCGCTTCAGCGTATTTTTATTAAACCTGATGAAAGCCGATGGCATTAAGCCAAACATCACCTTTTCGGTAACAACATCGGCCAATACAACTGTAAAAAACACAGGCCCGGTTAATACCGGTTTAGGCTGGCAGGAATACAGTATTGATTTCAGCACCCCAGCCACCGGCGGCGATGTTGTTATCAAAATGACCAATAACGCTGCCGGAGGTTACGGTAATGATGTGGCCCTTGATGATATTAGTCTACGACCGTTTGGGCCCGTTATTGATGCTTATTTCAATGATGATAAAACAAGTAGTACCGTTAATGGCTGTGCACAGGCCGGGCAGGTTTATAATTTAAATGCAGGCCTTAGCTCGGGTACGGGTTACCCTAACCCTGCTTATCAGTGGCAGGTGAATACCGGCAGTGGCTGGCAAAATATGCCGGGGGCAACTGTTATCCCCTATCCGCTTAAACAACCCTCAGATGCAGGTATTTATCAATACCGGGTATTAAGTGCGCAGCTGGGCAATATCGGCTCGGCACAATGCAGGGTTGCATCTTCGCCCATAACACTTAATATCATTACCCCCTCACCCGCCTCGGCAACGGCAAGTTCGCCGGTATGTTTGGGTGAAAATATTTATTTAACCGCATCGGCCGGCGAAAGCTACAGCTGGACAGGGCCAAACGGTTTTACATCAAACAAACAAAATCCTGTTATCCCCAATGCCAGTGATGCCATGGCCGGGCAATACCAGGTTACTATTATTAAAAACGGCTGCGAAACGGTTTCCCCCGCCGTTTCTGTGGCCATTAATAAGCCCGTGATAGCCAGTGCAGGCAATGATCAAACCATTTGCAAAGGCGAAAGCATTACCCTGCATGCAACCGGCGGTACCACGTACCGCTGGTTTCCGGCTACCGGGCTTTCAAATCCCAACATTGCCAATCCGGAGGCCTCGCCCAATGCAACAACCACCTACACCGTAAACGTAACCAACAACAACTGCCAGGCACAAAGCAGCGTAACATTAACAGTAAACAACGGGCCCATAGCCTA
Source organism: Mucilaginibacter celer (assembly GCF_003576455.2). NCBI lineage: Bacteria > Pseudomonadati > Bacteroidota > Sphingobacteriia > Sphingobacteriales > Sphingobacteriaceae > Mucilaginibacter > Mucilaginibacter celer. The sequence goes on along the minus strand of NZ_CP032869.1, from coordinate 1,564,256 downwards.
CGCCAGTGCCGTAGCCGAAGTGATTAAGGGTGAAAAAATAAGGTTACAGGGCAAGGCCGAAGGCACAAACGTAACCTACTACTGGACACCTGACGACGACATCAGCGACAGCAATACGCTTACCCCAATCGTATCGCCCACACGCGATATCACCTATGTGCTGCATGTTTTGCAACCGGGTTCCTGCAAATTTGAAGCTACAGCAAGCGTTTCGCTAAAAGTGGTTGAGGGATTTACCATTCCAAACACATTTACCCCCAACGGCGATGGTGTAAACGATACCTGGAAAATAGACGCTTTAAACTCATACCCCAACTCAACCACACAAGTATTTAACCGGTACGGCACCTTGGTGTTTGAAACCCGCGGCTATCCCACGCCATGGGATGGCACCTACAATGGCAACAGGCTTCCATCAGGCACTTACTATTATAAAATAGATTTAAAAAACGGGAAAGTGTATTCGGGATGGGTACAGATTATAGGTTAATAAAACCGACGAGGCTACTTAAAAGGTATAAAAAAGCTGTTATTATAAGGCACGGAGCAATCGCGAACTATACAGGGCAGACCTGCCTTCGTACGGTCGCTTCGTGCCTCGAAATGGAGATCTTTATGATTTATAGTTGGGCATTATTGCAACAACGCCTTAATCTTATTAAAGATCTCGGTATTACTGTATACACCTCTAAAATCCAGCGAATGCGGGCCATAGCTAAATACCGGAACCGGTGTACCGGTATGATCGTTGGTGCTGAAATTGCCCCAAACGTAGCCTTTGTTGATATCACCGTCCAGTAAGGTTAAGCCACCGGTTTCATGATCGGCAGTAACAATAACCAGGGTTTCGCCATCTTCATCGGCAAATTTGAGGGCATCGCCAACAACGCGGTCAAAATCGCTATTTTCGGTAATGATTTGTTTCAGGTTATTGGCATGGCCGCCATGGTCAATCTGCGAACCTTCTATCATCATAAAAAAGCCTTTGGGTGCATTTTTGAATGTTTGGGTTACCTTATTGAATGCCAGCGGTAGGTAATTTCCCCTGCCTTCCATTTTGGGGCGGGTTACGCTGTCATCCATCAGGGCCAGTATTTTGGGTGATGTGCTGCTTAAAAACTCGTCAAAATTGCGGATGATGGCATACCCTCTTTTCTTCATTTTATCGATAGGACTCTCACCGTTTACCGGCCAGATAAAGTCTTTATAGGCCGAGCCCAGGAAAATATCAATCGGCGATGAAGCGATTTGGTTGGCAATAGCTGTTGAATGGCTCCGTTCCGAATCGTGAGCGTAAAACGCTGCCGGAGTTGCATCGGTTAATTCGCAAACTACAATATCAGCAGTTTTCTTACCGGCTTCGGCGCTATAATCGGCCAATGATTTTAAAGGTTTTCCTGCGGGATCAACTCCTACCGCCCTATCATTTGTTTTTTGCCCCGATGCAAATGCCGTGGCACCCGCCGCCGAATCAGTGATATAAGCATCGGCCGAGTTAGTTACCGAAAAACCGATATTCAGCATCTGGAAAATATTCAGCTGCCCGCGGTTGGCTGTATAGGTTGAATAGATCTGCGATAAGCCCATGCCATCGCCAATGCACAAAATAATATTTTTAACTTTTTTAACCGATCCGTCTGATTTATAGGTGGGTTTATAAACGGCGTAAGGCTGAGGCGCAGTGTATTCATCGGCAGGTTTTTTATTCAGAAAATCGCCAAGCTCCTCAATCTTATCCGTACCAATTACGTCCACCCCTAAACGGATGAGGGCAAGCCAGCTGCTTTTGGTATCGGGCGTTTCCCAAAAACGGATCTTTTTGCCTGCGTTGTGTACGCTGTCAATTCCCGCTTTTATTCTTGCAATTTCTTCATTATTCAGTACGCCTTTGCCATTCCAATGCATGTATTTGCCAAACGGAAAGCTTACCAGACCTATCTTTTTCCATTGTTCGGGTGTAAAACCGTTTAAATGGTCAACGTCAAACGAGATCCAGGCGGGATAATCCGTCATCTCGGCCGGGGATGGAACTGCGCCGGTCATTACGATAGCGAGCCTGCCGGGATGGCCTTCATAATCAAAATACTGCTCCAATGGCTTCAGTTCTTTAATCACCAGCGGTAATACGGCTTTATGATCTTCCTTGATCTCGATCAGCAATCTTAAATGCCTTTGCGGATCGCGCTTCAGCTTTTCGATAAGCGGATCGATGTACAGGATTTTTAACGACCGTTTCGGGTCGATCTCCTTTTTATCGTGCGCAACCATCAGTTGTCCGTTTACGTCATAGCAGTCGGCTTCTATCGAACCAAAGCCTTTTTCATAAGCCCTGAAAAAGGGAATACTGTTCTTATAATCGTTGTGCGAGTGCGCATCGGCAACGGTGTACAATGTTTTTACCTGTGCATTGGCAAATAGCGAGGCGCATGCAAGTAGTGATACCAGCGGGATGATTTTAGTACTGTTTTTCATATATGTATTTAATAGTAAAACCGGGCCTTGCCCGGTTTTATAGTTTTCAGCATGTCAAAAAAAAATTACCAGCCGGCATTTTGTTTCAGCTGCCCCTGGCTTATCTGGATATCCTTTGGCGGGATAGGCCAAACGTTATCCCTTGCAGGGTCAAAGTTACGTGCTTTCCACACAACTGAGCCATCTGCGCCGTGTAACGGTTTTGAGTAAATTGCCTGCGCATCGCCCCAGCGAACAAGATCGAAGTTGCGGTCGCTCCACTCTCCGGCCAATTCAACGCGGCGTTCGTGCTTCAGGTTAGCCAAGGTGGCATTGGTAATTGGGGTTAAACCGGCACGCACACGTACAAGGTTAATTGCAGCATCGCCGTTTTTGCCCTGCATAATCTGTGCTTCGGCTTTAATTAACAGGATCTCGGCATAACGCAACAGCGGTACGTTTAAATCTGTTGATGGCTCATCGCCATTAGGGCTAACGTGGATGCCCCCGGCATAGCTAAACGGCTCCATGTATTTATTAAACTGGTAACCGGTTAAGCTGTTGCTTTTGCCACCGATAGGATAAGTATAAGTTTGACCGAAATACTGGAAGCTATCTCCTTTTTGCAGGATAGTTGCAGGCAGCCTTTTATCACCGGCTTCAAACTCGTCAACCAACTCTTTGGTAGGCTGATAATAACCAAAGCCATTATATAAACCCCAGCCTTTGTTTTCTAACATAGCGCCCGGCAAAATGCTTTGCCCGTTCAAATTACTGGCTACCGACCAGATATATTCTGAACTGTAGTTATTGGCAATTTTAAATACATCGGCATAGTTATTTAACAAAGCATGCTTACCACTCAGGATAACCGAATCGGCATATTTTTCGGCATTGACATAGTCTTTAGCATGCAGATAAGTTTTTGCAAGATAAGCCCATGCGGCGGTTTTGTGCGCACGGCCTTTATCGCCCGCGCCTAACTTATCAAAATATGGTAGCAACGATGCGGCTTTTTTTAGATCGGCCTCGATATAAGCATAATTATCTTTTACCGATGGCAACTGCGCGGGGAATGCCAGCGGATTAGCACGATTTTGCAATGGAGCACCTTGCTTGTCTGAACCGTACAGGTCGGCAATTTCCAGGTGCATTACGGCATGGATAAAATAGGCCTGGCCCAGAATAAAGTTCTTGGTCGCAGCATCCATGTTGATGCCCGGCACATTGTTAATCACATCGTTGGCACGTTTCATCACCACAAAATGCAGCTGCCATGGGGCGTAGATACTACCCTCGTTACCTGTACAAACAAAGTTTTTGATATTTTCCCTGTCGGCAGAGGTACGGCCTACCACCATATCATCGCTGGCGTTGATGAACCAGAAAAAACCACGACCGTACAGATCTTCGCTGTTGCTTTGCTTTTCGTACAGGCCATTGGCAGCCGCCTGGGCATCATCCGCATTACGCCAAAAATTGGCGCTGGTTGGCGTACCGGTTGGTTTAATATTATCTAAAGTACCTTTTTTACAGCTTTGGGCCAGTGCAACAACCGTTACCGCTAATAAACCCTTGCTAATTATATTTTTAAGTTTCATTGCAATTATCTGTTTAATTGTTTCGCCTCGATTGATTATAAGCCTACGTTAACACCTACTAAAACGATCCTGGCCTGCGGATACAAACCTAAATCGACACCATTTTGGTTGATACCAACTTCCGGGTCAAGACCTTTGTATTTGGTAAATGTGGCCAGGTTTTGCGCATTGGCAAAAAGGCGGGCGCTGCGTACACCAATTTTAGTCATCAGTGTTTTTGGCAGCGAGTAGCCAAGCGTTACGTTTTTGATGCGCATATAAGAGCCATTCTCTACATAAAAATCAGATACGTTGCCAAAGTTGCCATTGGCATCACTTGCCGAAAGGCGCGGAATATTAGTATTGGTATGTGTTGGCGACCAGGCGTTTTTAGCATCGGCCAGCAGGTTGTAGTTTTGGATGGAGGCGTTTAAACCGGTGTATTTAACCGCATTGAACAGCTTATTGCCGGCAACACCCTGTAAAAACACGCTTAAATCAAACGGGCCATAGCTAAAGTTGGCCGTAAAACCGTAACTAACTTTAGGGAATGGCGTACCCAGGTAGGTTTTATCGGCTTCGGTTATTTTACCATCGCCATTTAAATCCTGAAATTTGATATCGCCGGGTTTTGCATTTGGCTGGATCAGTGCACCTGCCGCATCTTTGTAATTGTTCACTTCATCCTGCGATTGGAATAAGCCGGCAGTTTTGTATCCGAAGAAAGAATACAGTGAGTAACCTTGTTTTAACCAAACGGGCACGAGGTTATCTCTCACCGTAGGACCGGTAAGGATAGTTTGCTGCCCGGGCAGCACGTCATCGATTTTATTTTTGATGTACGAGCCGTTGGCGATGAAATTATAGTGAAGCTCGCCTAAGTTACCCTGATATTTTACAGATAGTTCGATACCCTTGTTCTGGATTTTTCCACCATTAACAAACGGAGGATTTGATACACCAAACACGGCAGCTACCGGCGGCTGGAATATGAACTGGGTATTGGTTTTAATAAATGCGTCGGCAGTGATGTTCAGTTTTCCGTTCATCAGGCCCAAATCAACACCGATATTGGTTTGGGTTGTCTTTTCCCATTTAATATCCAGGTTGCCGATACCATCAATAGCAGCACCGGTAATACCTGTGGCCGGGCTGCCCAAATAACCTGCTGTTTTGGTTAAGGTAACCGTAGTAGGAAAAAGCGGCAAACCGGCAAGGTTACCCGATTTACCGTAGCTTGCCCTTAACTTGGCAAACGAGATCAAACCATCCTGCGGAAAAAACGATTCTTTACTAATTAACCAACCGGCAGATATACCCGGGTAGTTTTGCGTTCTGTTACGCTTACCGATGCTTGATACGGCGTCGCGGCGGATAATGCCGTTAACGAAGTATTTACCCATATAATCGTACCCTACCCTGCCCAGGTATGAAATAATGGCCAATTCATCTTTACGGCCCTGTAACGGAACGCCGGTTGGGTTAAGCGTACCGTTAATGATGTAACGATACAGCGGATCTTCGCTCAGGTAGTTATCGGTATTTACGCTGAAAAATTCGTTCATATCATCCTCGTAAGTATAACCTGCCAGTGCCGATACGTGGTGCTTATCGGCAAATGTTCTTTCGAAATTGAGGGTTTGCTCGGCAAGGATAGTGCGCGAATTATTTTGCTGTTGGAACAGAAAGTTATCAAAAAACTTTTTGCCGGGTTCCAATACACGCGGGCTAAAGTTTTTTACGGTTTCGGATGTTTTGGTGATTCCTAAGTTGGAGCGGAATTTCAAACCTTTAAACAGGCTGATCTCTACATAAGGATTAATGTTGAAATTGCTTACCGCATCGCTGTTATCCAAACGTTTTAAATAAGCTACAGGGTTAATCACATCACCATACGAACCTGCGTACTGGGCAGGCACGCCGCCGAAGCTTCCATCGGGGTTGTAAATAGAAGCATTTGGCGGGTAAAATATGGCCGATAAGATAGCACCGGTATAAGCGCTGGTAGTATTTGCACCCTGTCCATTGTTGTATGCATACGACATGCTTTCGCCAAACTTTAACCAGTTATTGATCTGATGATCAGAGTTGATGCGCACATTATAACGTATCGCATTGGTATTTAACAGGATAGCCTCGTTTTTACGATAGCCGCCCGAAATATAGAAAGTTGATTTTTCGCTGCCGCCGTTAATATTCAGGTTATAATCCTGGATATGGCCGGTTCTGAACAAAGCATCCGTCCAGTTGGTGCGTGTAACGCGCGAATCGGGATTTATCGTAGCATCAAAAGCCGGGAGGCGGGTTTTGCCAGCATTATCGTAAGCGGTATTGATAGCATCGGCATACTCGGCAGCGTTTAAGGCCTGTAATATTTTCAATGCGTTTTGTACACCGCCTTTTGCAGTTATTTCGAGGTTGGTTTTGCCTTGCTTACCGCGTTTTGTGGTGATCAGTATTACACCAGCGGCAGCTTTTGCACCGTAAATAGCTGCATACGAATCTTTCAGTACGTCGATCGATTCGATATCGGCCGGGTCGATGGGGCCGCCATTGTATATCGTTCCGTCAACTACAATCAGCGGGGTTTCGTTGTTAAATGAACTTTGGCCGCGCAGCCTGATGTTTGGGGCCGATGTTGGGTCGCCGCCTTCGTTCAGTACGGTAACACCGGCAATCTGGCCCTGCAGCATCTCGGTAACTGATCCAACCGAACGGTCTTTAACATTGCTCACTTTTAATGAACCTACCGAACCTGTTACATCCGAGTTTTTTTGCGTACCGTAACCTACCACTACTACCGCATTTAAACCGGTAACATCGGCATCCAAAGTAATATTAAGGGTTGATTGATTAACAGTAACTTCCTGGCTTTTGTAACCGATGAAGCTAAAAACCAGCACATCACCTTTTTCAACTGTAATTTTATAGTTACCATATACATCGGTAGAGGTTGCAGCATTTGTAGTTTTGCTGCGTACAGCAACACCCGCCAGCGGGCCGTCTTTATCAACCACGGTACCGGTTACGGTTACCCTGTCAACAGCATGTACCGGCTTTTTCCGCGAGATGATAATGGTACCGTATTTTTCGCGATACTCCAGCTGGGTATTGGCTGTCAATGCATTCAGAACATCTTTTAAAGGTTTGTTGATGAATGAATTAGCTTTCACCTTTACGGCTACCACATCATCCAGCTTGTAATTAAAGGCAATACTGTTTGCTGCCTTTTTTAGTTTCTCGAGCGAGGCATCCATCGTTTCATCGGCAAACCTAACGGTTACCGGCTGATCGATGATCGAGGTGCTGCGCTCGGCTTTGGCACTGGCCGGCCATGTGATGGCCAAACCGGTTAACAGCAATAAAATTGCCGTTGTTAAACTTCTTGAAATCCGGGTTAAAGATTTTTCCATACATTTGTTTTTAAAGTGATTAGTAACTGCCTGTTGGCTTTTAGTTTTGGCAGCTACACTTAATTAAGCCAGTGCCTGTTCGTACCAGGCATTGGTTTCTCTTTTTATATTATTATTTAATATTTACCGTATCTCCTGTTAGCTTATACCTGCGGCCATCAATAAACTGCAGAATATCCAGCACCTGGCTAATGTTAAGCTTGTTCGAAAATCTTACCGAATACCGCTGCTGATTTTGCTTTTTACCCGCATACTTAAAGTTTACACTATAGCGGTTTTGCAGGTAAACCGCTATCTCGCTAAATGAAACTTTATCTAAAATCAACTCGTCATGCATCCAGCTGAGCGAATGATCGCCGGTAATTTGCTGGCGGGTAAAAGTTTGGCTGTGCTTGTTATAGGTTAACTGCTGTTGAGGGGTATAAAAACCGAAGGTGTGTTTGGTATCGTGCACCTCAACCTTACCGCTGTTTACATAAACCTGGATATCAGGAAGCTCTTTGTAAAATTTAATATTGAACGAGGTACCTAATACCTGGGTGGTAACCCGGGCTGTGTGTACTAAAAACGGTTTTGAAACATCATGTTTTACATCAAAAAAAGCCTCACCATTTAGTAGCGTTACTTCTCTTTTTGCTGCATTGAAAGTTACCGGAAATTTAATTGAGGTACCGGCATTTAGTTGCACGGTGGTACTATCGGGCAGCATAATCTGCTTCATGCTGCCTTTGGGGGCAGTAATTGTTTGGTAAGCTATACTTTCTGATTGGCGTACCGATATTTTTGAATAAAACAATCCGGCACAAACAAATATTAACACCGCGGCGGCAATTTTTAACCAGGTGGTATTTAATCTGCGTACCTGCCCTTTGCCGATGGTTTGCTTTTCTATCCGCTCCCAAAGCGGTTGTTTGAGTTGCGAAGCTTCATCTTCAAATCCGGTAGCAGCGTCGAGTTCGTGCATGGCCTGTTGCAGCTGCTGCAATTCGTCGTCGGTGCATTTACCGGCTTTAAACTTATCGAGTAGTTTTTTTATTTCTGTTTGATTCACCTAATATTTGGCTTTATACCAACTAAGTGACCTGAAAAGGAAAAGTGTACTATAACTTTTTTAAAAAAATTATCAGCAGTAAAAATCTGCCGTAATTATCAAAGGGAATAACATCATAATAACGCTGCACCGATTTTTTTAAACGGCTCAAAGCATTGCTGATCTGGTTGCGGACGGTTTGGTGCGAGATACCTAAAAACTCGGCAATCTGCGGACCGGTCATGTCCTGCTCGCGGCTGCACAGGTAAACCTCGCGCATTTTTTCGGGCATATCGGCAATTTCCCTGTCAATAAGCACATGCAGCTCGGCAAGGGAAAGTTTTTGGTCGGTGGTATGCGCGTGATGCTCCGGCAGCTCGGGCAATTCGTCAATAGGGCGGGGTTTTACACTTTGCTTTTTGTACCACTTAAAACTCATGTAATTGATGGAAACCATGAGGTATGCCTCGAGCGAGCCGTTAACCTGGATGGTGTGACGGTTTTTCCAAACCGATAGGAATAGGTCCTGCACCATATCCATAGCCTCATCATCATTCTGCGTTTTTTTCAGCGCGAATGCGATGAGCTTATCTGCGTAGCGGTCATAAATTTCTTTAAATGCACCTTCGTCACCGCCTTGCAGTGCCTGTAAAAGCTGAACATCGGGGTAATGTTTCACAAGCAGTTTGTCTCGGTGACAAAGTAACTGCACGTATGTTAAGCCAAATTTAAATTTTGATTAATGCTTCGGAAAGTGACAGAAAAGAAAAGTGCCCGATCTCCCGTCTCTGTAAAGTTGATTACATTGTCCCCTCAGGGTCTCTCGACAGAGGGCCCTGAGGTATTCGCCATGTAATTGGATAAAAATCCGTTTTGTATAAGTAGCGCGTTAATTTAACGATAATTTGCCCTCAGGGTCCTCTTAGAGAGCCCCTGAGGGAATAAGAAAGAGTGAGGAAAAGATTAAGGAGATGCTTCCTTTATTTCCCCAATTCCCTCACCCAAATATTCCTATAACTTATCGGCTCGCTTTTATCACCATGCGCCTGCAGTTTGATAGGCGAAGCGCCATGCTTACGATATTCAGGCTTGCCGATATATGGGGTATCCCCTATCAATGAAGTGTTATTTTGTACCAATACACCATTATGCAACACCGTAGCGCGCCCTGCCGACTTTAACGAGCCATCCTCATTAAACCGTGGTGCCGTCCAGATCACATCATAGCACTGCCACTCGCCGGGTTTGCGGCAGGCGTTGGCCAGCGGGATGGCCTGTTTGTATAAACTGCCCACCTGTCCGTTTACATACGTTTTGTTGTTATAATTATCCAACACCTGCAGTTCGTAACCACCAGCGCCCCATGGCAGGGCCGCCAGGAAAATGCCGCTGTTGCCGCGTGCCTGGCCGCTGCCGGTTATATTTGAAGGAATACGGTATTCAATATGCAACTGAAAATCCATAAAGCGGCGTTTGGTTTGGATATCGCCGGCGGTTTTATCAACCGTGATGATATGATCGTCAACCTTCCATTTATGGGTTGATGTTGTATCGTTGGTAGCAACCCACTCGTCCAGGTTTTTACCATCAAACAAGATAATGGCATCAGATGGGGCGTCGCCGGGCAAT